>SSFI01000002.1 GCA_008015325.1 Rheinheimera sp. | reverse complement strand
GCGAATCATCTCCAACGAGTGCCCACACAGATGATTGATTGCTAATTGTTAAAGAGCGTGCTTCGACTTCGAAGCGGGAGGCGTATATTACACTTCCCAGATTTTAAGTCAAGCAGAGAAATTTACCATTTAAATAAACTACTCTGCTTAACCTACTTACTTACCCTGCTTGCGATTTCAAGGCTTTCACCCCAACCTCGCTGCGAGGCGGCCATTTTAGTCAGTTTTCAATTCGTGTCAAGCGTCTTTTTATCGACTATTTTTCACTTTTCAAACTCACCCGGTGTTTCGCGTTTCGCTTCACCCCGTCGGCATGGCGCGCATTATAGGCCGTCACGAAACTTACGCAAGTATAAATTTGAGAAAAGTTCGGGTTTTGCGATCGTTCGGGTGAAATTTCAGCGAAAGGTGTTTTTTATACACAAATGTCGCATAATTCCGCAGCAGATAAGGAGTTTAGAATGTCGATACGTTCATATAAAGGTATAAGCCCAGTGTCGGGTGCTGATGTTTATGTTGATGAATCAGCAGTTTTAGCCGGCGACATTGTGTTAGGAGACGATGTCAGTATCTGGCCTCTGGTTACCGCACGGGGGGATGTGAATCATATCCGGATTGGCGCCCGCTCCAATATTCAGGATGGCACCGTATTGCATGTATCCCGTCCCTCCGCAAAGAACGCCGAAGGCTCACCGCTATTAATAGGTGAAGATGTCACTGTTGGTCATAAATGTATGTTGCATGGCTGTCGCCTCGGCAATCGCATTCTGGTCGGCATGGGCGCTATCGTGATGGACGACGCGGTTGTAGAAGATGATGTGATTATTGGCGCCGGCAGTTTAGTCCCGCCAGGCAAGGTTTTGCAGAGTGGCTACTTATACGTAGGCAGCCCGGTTAAACAGGCAAGACCACTTAATGATGCCGAACGCGCATTTTTGTCAGCTTCGGCACAAAACTATGTCGTGCTTAAAAACGAATATCTGGCAGACATTGAATAAACGCCTGCCTCTATATACCAGAGAGATCAGGACACTACTATATAGAGGCAATGCCGGAACTTCCGCTTTTCAGACTGAACCGTCCAGCCACAGGTTGCCATCTGAGTCGAGCTGACCTTTTTTTAGCGCTAGCTCAATCTCGTCTTCCCAAAAGAAGCTGTCTTCGCGCACTTGTGCCAGCCAGGCATCAGCTGTCCAGCCTTCAGGCATCCTGATATAAACAGTGTTGCGCAGCCCACCTTGTAAAATTGAACAGCGCACTGCAACAGCTGCTTCGTCAAATTGATGATCGTGATTAAAAATCAATTGCTGATTCATCCGCGCAGCAGCTCCCGCAATTTCGTTAATACCGGCTCAACTTCCGGTCGCACATCACGCCAGAGATAAAAGCTTTCCGCCGCCTGCGACACCAGCATTCCTAAACCATCGGAGGTTTGTGGCACGCCTTGCTGATGGCACCACTGCAGAAAAGGCGTCGGTTCAGCGCCATATAACATGTCGTAGGCCAGCTGACAGTATTCAAGATGTTGTTCATGTAATGGCGGGCGTTCACCTTGTAAACCACTGGACGTCGCATTGATCAATAAATGCCAGCGTTGTTTCGGCACTTCGGCATAACTGCCGGCGCTGACCCGGGCATCAAAGAGTGCCGCAATCTGTTCAGCTTTACTGACAGTGCGATTTGCCAAATGAATATGCGCCACACCTGCGTCCAGTAATGGCTGCATCACTCCGCGACTGGCCCCACCGGCGCCCAACAGCAGCACATTCGCGCCTTCAAGCAAAGCATCCTGACGCAGTAAATCGGCAACCAACCCGGCACCGTCGGTATTGTCACCACACAGACGTTGTTGCTGGTCCAGGTATAAAGTGTTCACCGCTCCAGCCAGCTGCGCGCGTTCACTCAACACTTGAGCCAGCGCGAAAGCCTGCTCTTTAAACGGCACGGTCACATTGCCGCCCCGCCCACCTTCAGCAACAAAGTGTTGCCAGCTGTCGGCAAAGCCATCGAGGGGTGCTAAAATCGCCTCATAAGTCAGAACCTGGCCGGTTTGTTCAGCAAACCAGCGATGGATCAGCGGCGATTTGGAATGTCCTATCGGATGACCAAAAACAGCATATCGATCCACAAAGAAGCTCCCATCATGCTCAAGAAGTTAATCCAAATGTTGTCACCAAAAAATCCTGCACATCCGACACCCCAACAAACCCCGTATCAGCTGATCGGTGGCGAAGAGGCAACCCGTCGTCTGGCCAATCGCTTTTACGATATCATGGCCACAGCGCCAGAAGCGGCAGAACTCTATGCCATCCATCCGTTGCCACTCGATATCATCCGGCAAAAATTCTTCGAGTTTTTATCCGGTTGGCTTGGCGGCCCAGGTTTGTTTGAACAGAAATACGGCCACCCGCGGCTACGTGCCCGCCATATGCCTTTTACTGTCAACCCGACGTTGCGCGACCAGTGGATGTTTTGTATGAACCAGGCGCTGGCTGAAGTCGTGGCTGACCCGGTACTGCGCGGCGGCCTGAGCGAAGCCCTGGGACAACTGGCCAGCCACATGATCAATCAGGATGAACAGGGCCGGCCCCGTTGAGCCAGCCTAGCTGTTGATACCTAACCAGTCCTGCGGCTGCAGATAGCGCTGATACAACAGCGCTTCTGCCGAACCTTCGGCCGGCACAAAACCATATTCCCAGCGTACCAGTGGTGGCATCGACATCAGAATCGATTCGGTGCGGCCGCCACTTTGCAAACCAAATAAAGTCCCGCGGTCAAACACCAGATTAAATTCGACATAACGACCACGACGGTATAGCTGGAATTGTCGCTGCGCTTCGGTGTATTGCGTTTGCTTGCGCCGCTCGACGATCGGCTGATACGCCTGGATATAGGCTTCGCCAACCATACGCATAAAAGCGAAACTGCGTTCAAAACCCCACTGATTTAAGTCATCAAAAAACAAACCGCCGACACCTCGGGTTTCACCGCGGTGTTTCAGATAAAAGTATTCATCACACCAGGCTTTGTATTTCGGATACACATCGGCGCCAAAAGGGGCGCAGCAATCAAAGGCAACCTGATGCCAATGCCGGACATCTTCTTCAAATGGATAAAACGGCGTCAGATCAAAACCGCCACCAAACCACCAGACCGGTGCTTCACCGTCTTTCTCGGCGATAAAAAACCGCACATTGGCGTGACTGGTTGGCACAAAAGGATTATTCGGGTGAATGACCAGCGACACGCCCATCGCTTCAAAGCACCGGCCCGCCAGTTCCGGTCGGTGCGCCGTGGCCGACGCCGGCATTTTGTCACCAAACACATGGGAAAAATTCACGCCGGCTTGTTCAAACACCGCACCTTTGGTTAATACCCGGCTGCGGCCGCCGCCACCTTCAGCCCGCTCCCAGCTGTCTTCGACAAAACGGGCGGTGCCATCGGATTGCTCCAGCGCGGCACAAATTTGTTCCTGCAACTGCAGTAAAAAGGCTTTGACGGCTTCCTTATCTACTTGATTAACGGACATATCGGCTCCCGTTTAGCGCTTCCGGCAGAAGACACTGGTGAAAAATTTTCCTGGCCACGGCCAGATGGCTATAATAGCGCCCTATTATGCCAGCACCTGGCGGTTTTGAGGAAACAGCAATGAAAGTCGGTATCATTATGGGCTCCAAATCCGATTGGCCTACCATGAAAAACGCAGCAGACATGTTAGACAAATTCGGCATCGTTTATGAAACCACTGTCGTTTCTGCACATCGTACCCCGCACCTCCTCGCTGAATATGCCGGCAACGCCGCCAGCCGCGGCTTAAAAGTAATTATTGCCGGTGCCGGCGGCGCCGCGCATCTGCCAGGTATGGCTGCAGCCTTCACGTCATTACCGGTACTGGGCGTGCCGGTGCAATCTAAAGCATTAAAAGGTCTCGATTCTTTACTCTCCATTGTACAAATGCCAAAAGGGGTTGCGGTTGGCACTTTGGCGATTGGTGATGCAGGCGCAGCCAATGCCGGTTTATTGGCCGCCCAAATTCTGGCGACCAGTGACGATAGCTTAATGGCCAAAATCGATGCATTCCGCAAAGAACAAACCGACTCCGTGCTGGCGCACCCGAACCCGGCCGAGGAACTCTGATGAATGTATTAGTCATGGGAGCCGGGCAACTGGCACGAATGATGGCTTTGGCCGGCGCGCCGCTGCACCTGAAGGTCACCGCTTATGATGTGAATTCAGCCAAAGTACAACATCCGGTGACTGGTGAAATCTATCCACTCACGCTGGAGCAGGCCGTCGCTGCGGCAGATGTAGTCACTTCAGAATTCGAACATATTCCATACCCGGTACAGGCGGTGTGTGAAGCCAGTGGTAAATTCAAACCGAACAGCACCGCTATCAAAGCCGGTGGTGATAGGCGGCAGGAAAAAGCTTTGCTGGATGCCGCAGGCGTTGCCAATGCCGGTTACCGCATTGTGCAGACCGAGGCTGAGTTCATGCTGGCGATCAATGAACTCGGTCTGCCATTGGTGTTGAAAAGTGCCTTGGCCGGTTACGACGGCAAAGGCCAGTGGCGCTTAAAGCATTTGGAAGACGCGGCATTAGTCTGGGCTGATATCGCCGCCTTTATGGCTGGTGCCGATAACAGCTTACCGCAGGCGATTGTGGCCGAACAGTTTGTCCGGTTTGACCGTGAAGTCAGTCTGGTTGGTGCACGTAATGCACATGGCGATACCGTGGTGTATCCGTTGACGGAAAATCACCATGTCAATGGTGTGTTGTCGGTGTCACTGGCGCTGCCATCAGAATCAGCCTTGCAACAACAGGCCAAACAAATGTTCGACGCTGTGGCCAATCAACTGCAATATGTTGGTGTGCTGGCGCTGGAGTTTTTCCATGTTGGCAATCAGTTGCTGGTCAACGAAATCGCGCCCCGCGTGCATAACTCAGGACACTGGACACAACAAGGTGCCGATACCTGCCAGTTTGAAAATCACCTGCGTGCAGTCTGTGGCTTGCCGCTGGGCAGCACTGCCTTAGTGCGCCCAACGGTGATGGTAAATATTCTCGGCGAAGACTATGTCAATCCAGCGGTGCTGAGCCTGCCATCCTGTCACCTGCACTGGTATGGCAAAGCAAAACGGGCTGGCCGCAAAATGGGGCATATCAATATTTGTGGCGCCACGGTCAAAGAATTGTCGGAAAGGTTCAGCGCTTTAAGTTCTTTGTTACCTGAAAGCAGCTTCCCAGAAGTCGTTGAAATGGCAACAAAATTGCGCGAACGCGCCCGGTAATTCAAGGCACTCAAGCTGCTCAATGAACAAAGGCCCGGACGGGCCTTTGCTTTTGGTACTCAGCGCGACTCACTTAGCTTGACTGCACGGCCTGACATTTACGGCTGGCACAGATTAACTTGACCCCATGCGCGCCCGGTTTTTCCGCCAGCAGGCCAAAACCACAGCTTTGGCAGGTGCCGGCGACAGGCTTAAAATTCAGCACAAAATCACATTTTGGATATTGGTCACAACCATAAAAGGTTTTGCCGAATTTACTGGTGCGCTCGACCAGCTTACCGGTTTGACACTGTGGGCAGTGCACATCCTCAACCACCACCGGCTCTTCATGCACAATAAAATGACAGGCAGGAAAATTGCTGCACCCAATAAACATACCGTAACGGCCATTCTTAACCGCCAGCGCCGAGCCACAGCTCGGGCATGGCGTGTCTTCCAGCAGCTTGACGACAGTGCTGTCGTGCGGATGCAGGTTCTGAATGTAACTACAGACCGGATAATTGCTGCAGCCAAGGAAAGGCCCATGCTTGCCGGATTTCATTACCAGTTCATGCTGGCACAATGGGCAGATTTGTTTGTGTTCTGGAATGGCAAACAAAGGTTGGTCAGTCATAACTCAAACAGTTGACAGTCGAAGGTGCGGCATTATCGCACAGACGGCTACAGAAAAGGCAACGCCGGCAAACACCGGCGTTTTATCAACATATATTTGCAGGCGGGCTGCGCTTTAATGCAGCAGCCCGGTAGGTTCTTCAAAAATCAAATCTTCCATTTGGGCATAAGCGGTTTCGTGGCCTGGTGCGTTAAACAACACCATTAATACCACCCATTTCAGATCTTCCAAACTGACTTCAGCGCTGTCTAAATCCATCACCCGGTCCAATACCATTTCGCGGGTCGGTAAATCTAACACATTGATTTGCTCCAGAAACATCAGAAAACCACGACATTCAGCATCGAGTTTTCTTAACTCTTCCGGCGTGTACACACGTAAAGCGTTAGAAGTTGTTTTGGTTAAATAGGGTTTTACATGACTCTCTTGCAGCTGGGATAAATTTTCCAGCCAGCGCAGGGCTTTGAAGATGTCATCATCATGAAATCCGGCTTTGACCAGTTCTTTGGTCAAATCAGCCTGGTTGACGTAAATTTCCGATTCGTTGTGGATGTAATTCTCAAACAGGTAGACGAGGATATCAAACATGACTAGGCCCTCCTCACTCGAATGTAGCCACCAGGTACGGCTGCCACTGCGCCAGTTAATTCAAGCTGTTGCAGGGCTATGGTTACGTCGGCTACCGGCATTGCTGCGCGATCTGCAATCAGGTCTATTGCAGTTGCCTCATCTCCTACGTTAGCTAACAAGCCTTCGTCGGACAAGAGTGGCAAACAACTATTTTTTTCAACCGGATGGCTGAATAAATCTGCTGCAAGCAGCGGTGCTAACTCTTCCAGAATATCGGCCACACTGCGGGTTAATTTAGCACCTTGTAAAATAAGCTGATGACAACCCGCCGCTTGCGGATTAAGGATCGAACCCGGGATAGCAAATACGTCGCGGCTATATTCAGCAGCGTAATGTGCACTGATCAGCGAGCCACTTTTTTCTGCCGCCTCAACTACTAAAGTGCCAAGACTTAACCCAACTACAATCCGATTCCGGATGGGGAAAAACTCCGCTTTAGGATGTTGTTGCGGCAAAAACTCCGACACGACAGCGCCCTGCGCCATGATTTGTTGCTGCAGCGCCTGATGCTGCGGCGGGTATAAGTGACATAAGCCGTGCCCCATCACCGCGATAGTCTCGCCTTTTGCCCGTAAAGCGCCCTGATGCGCGGCACCGTCAATGCCAGTAGCCATCCCGCTGGTGATCACGAAACCGAGCGCTGCCAGCTCAGCGGCAAACTCAAGTGCAATTTGCCGTCCGGTCGGTGTGGGTCTGCGACTGCCAACAATGGCTATCTGCGGTTTTTGCAAAACTGCCGGGGCGCCACAGCCAAATAAACCGACAGGCGGATGTTTGATTTCGCGTAATAACGGCGGATAGCGTGGATCAGCAAAAGGGATAAACCAGCGTCCTGCTTCACTTTGTAGCCATTGCAGTGCTTGTTCAGCTTTACGTTGGGATTGCGTTAAATGCAGAGCGTGAGCAGCGGAAAAGCCCAGCTGTTGCAATTGGGTGGTGGATGCCTGACAAAGCTCGGCGACTGAAAAAGCCGGACTGATTTGCTGCAATGCATAGGCATCAAGCCCGGGCACAGCCATCAGTCGCAGCCAGCAGATGAGATCGTCCATGATCTCCCCCTATAGGCCAGATAATGTCCCGGTTGTTGCCTGATGCAACCACAGGGACTAATTAAGACATGTTACAGGTCGCCGATGCTGTCGCCGACCCGAATCGGTTTTTTCGTTCCAGTGACGATAGCAAAACTGGTGCGCTCCGCCACTTTAAACACCATCAGTTCACCGATTTGCTCTTTGGGCATGTCGATGCGGTCACCGTCGATACCACCCATAATTTTCTGATACTTCGATGCATCCGACATATACACAGGCCCACGGCTGGAATCGACAACCGCCGGTGACTGCCGGTAAATCGAGAACATATAACCAGCTTTGACCCCATCCTGCTGGCCTTTATTCAGCACAACAATATCCCAGCTGGAAAATTCACGCAGGTCTGATGTCGTATCAATGATACTACCCGCAATCGGTTGCTCCGGTTTTCTCATCATGAAAAACGCCGGCAGGCTCTGGCCGTCTGCTGCCGGTAATAACCGGTCGCCCTGACGGATTTCTTGTTTCACATCCAGCACCGCAACTGAAGCCGGAGTGTTGGCTTCAGTACCGCCGGCGCGAAATGCCCGGGCGGTGCCAACCAGAATAGTCTCGTAACCGAGAATTTCTTCAGATTCCGGGTCAATATAAGCTTTGCCTTTGCGGTAAATGCCGTAGGCTGCGTCTTGTTGCAGCTGGCCGCGCACATAAAGGATATGGCCCTGGCTGGCATTTTTGACGTGGTCGTCCGCGCCCAACACATAAGGCAAACTGTCAATCTGCTCCGCCGACAAGGACTGCTCGTAGGTCAGAAACGGCCGGATCATCATCAAAGGAATCGTTGTGACGGCTTTGACACTCTTCAGCGATTTGCGCGCTTGTGGCGATAATTTGCGGATGCCCTGACCCGGTTCAGCAGCACTGTCTGATGGAGACACCTTCAGCGCGCTGCCATTGACCGTCAACACCGGCCTGCCGTCTTTGTCATAGCTCAGACTCAGGACGTCGCCGGGATAGATTAAATGTGGGTTTTCCACCTGCGGATTGAGCTTCCACAACTGTGGCCACAGCCAGGGCTGCTGCAGATATAAACCGGAGATGTCCCACAGCGTGTCACCTTGCTTGACCGTGTAACTCTTGGGTGCATCTGGTTTGATGGCGAGAATGTCAGCTGACGCGTTTGTCGTCAGACAGAACAACAGGGCGGCGATTGAGCTTGTTATTGTTTTCAGCATGCCAGTTTCCTTCGGCCCGGAACTGCAGTAATTATTGCACAGAATGCATAGGAAGCTGTTATTACAGCGATTTAATGGCTAAAATTGAACCATAACACAGATATATTCACAAAGCATAATTTTGTAGGTGCCATGGCAGTTTTAACCGTTTTACATTATCCCGATGAACGTCTGCGGACTATCGCCAAACCCGTAGCAACAGTAAATGTCGAGACACGTCAGTTAGTTGCAAACATGCTGGAAACCATGTACGCCGAAAATGGCATTGGTTTGGCCGCGACGCAAGTCAATGTTCATCAACGTGTGGTCGTGATCGATTTATCAGAAGAGCGCAACCAACCACAAATCTTTATCAACCCGGAAATCACCGAAAAAAGCGGCGACACCACCTACGAAGAAGGCTGTTTGTCGGTACCGCAAAACTACGCCAACGTCGAACGGGCTGCAGAAATCACGCTTAAAGCGCAAGATTTGGACGGCAACTGGTTTGAAGTCAAAGCCGATGGCTTGCTGGCGATCTGCCTGCAGCATGAGCTGGACCATCTGGTTGGCAAACTGTTTATCGATTATCTGTCGCCGTTAAAACGCGATCGCATTAAGAAAAAGCTGGAAAAACAAGCCCGCGCCGCTAAAGCCTGACAGGAATCTCCGTGACCACACCGCTTCGTATTATTTTTGCCGGCACGCCGGATTTCGCCGCCCGCCATTTGCAGGCCCTGCTTGATTCTGAACATCAGGTGATCGCTGTCTACACCCAGCCGGACCGCCCGGCTGGCCGTGGCCAGCAGTTACAGGCCAGTCCGGTCAAACAGCTGGCGATGGCACATGACATCCCGGTGTTTCAGCCCAAGTCACTGAAAAAAGCACCGGCGCAGCAACAGCTAGCCGCGTTGGAGGCAGACCTGATGGTCGTAGTAGCTTATGGCCTGATCCTGCCACAAGTGGTACTGGATACACCAAAACTGGGTTGTATCAATGTGCATGGCTCCTTATTACCACGCTGGCGCGGTGCAGCACCGATCCAGCGCGCACTGTGGGCTGGCGACCTTGAGACCGGCGTCACTATCATGCAAATGGATGCCGGCCTAGATACCGGCGCTATGCTGAGCACTGCGTCTCTACCGATTGAAGCCAGCGACACCAGCGCGACACTGTATGAAAAACTGGCTGTAATAGGCCCAAAAGCGCTGACAGACGCGCTGCAAGACCTGCCCGCGTTACAGGCAAAAGCGCAGCCACAGCAAGACAACGCCGCTAACTACGCCGAAAAACTCAGCAAAGAAGAAGCACAACTCGATTTCAACAAAGCCGCCGTGGCACTGGAGCGCGAGATCCGTGCTTTTAACCCATGGCCGGTCAGTTACCTGCAACTTGGCTCGCAGCAACTAAAAATCTGGCAGGCCCGGGTTGAAGCAGGCTCAGCTCAGCCGGGTCAGGTTGTCAGGGTCGATAAAAAAGGCATTGCGATTGGCACGACCGACGGTTTGCTGGTGCTTGAACAGCTGCAGCCACCCGGTAAAAAAGCCATGGCGGTGGTCGATTTTCTTAATGGCCGCGCCGATTGGTTCCAGACCGGTCAGCAACTGCAAGCTAGCGCGGAACAACCGCAATGACGGCAAACTTACGCGCCACCGCAGCAACCTTGTGTTACCAGGTCGTCGATCAGGGCAAATCGTTGTCAGACGTCTTGCCCAAAGCCCAGCTGCTGTTCAGCAATCCGGCAGACAAAGCGCTGTTGCAGGAAATGTGTTTTGGCCTGATGCGCCAGCTGCCGCAGCTGGATTTTGTCTGCCAGCAACTGATGAGCAAGCCACTGGTGAAACAACTGCGCCCGCTGCAGTTTCTGATTTATCTCGGCATTTACCAGCTGAAATTTTTACGCATTCCAGACCATGCCGCCGTCGGCGAAACCGTCGAAGCCGCCCGTTATTTAAAAGGTCAGTCGATGACCAAACTGATCAACGGTGTATTACGTTCAGTGCAGCGCCAGCCGGAATTATTTGAATTCGCCGACGCGCCCCTTTCAGTGCAAACCAACCACCCATCCTGGCTGGTGCAGGCACTGCAGCAGGCCTATCCGCAGCAGTGGCTGGAGATTGTCGCCGCCAATCAGCAAAAAGCGCCGCTATGGCTGCGCGTGAACACCAAACGCTGTTCAGTGGAGAAATTCACTGCAGATTTAACGGCGCTGGAGATTGGATTCAGCCAGCCCGTGGCTGAAATGCCACAGGCCATTTTGCTCGACAAAGCCTGTGACGTCACCACTTTACCCGGTTATGTCTGGGGCTTTTTTGCCGTACAGGATTTAGCCGCGCAATATGCGGCGGTATTGCTGGCGCCGGAAAATGGTGAACGCATTCTGGATGCGTGCTGTGCGCCAGGCGGAAAAACCGGTCATTTGCTGGAGCTGGCGCCGGAAGCACAAGTGTTGGCGCTGGATAAAGACCCGGCGCGACTGGTGCGGGTGCGCGAAAATATGGCGCGGCTTGGTCATGAAGCCCAGGTTAAAGCTGCCGATGCGGCCGAGCCCGGTGAGTGGTGGGATGGTCAGCAGTTTGATCGCATTCTGCTGGACGTACCTTGCTCGGCTACCGGTGTGATCCGCCGCCATCCGGATATTCGCTGGCTACGCAAAAAACCGGATATCGCCGCGCTGGCGCTTTTACAGCAACAAATTCTCGCCGCCGTCTGGCCAACGCTGAAACCGGGCGGAGTATTACTGTATGCCACCTGTAGTGTGTTGCCAGATGAAAATCAGCTGCAAATCCAACGTTTTCTCGACACCCAGCCCGATGCAGAGGCTATGCCACTGAGTGACAGTCATAGCGCCAGCACATGGCAGTTATTGCCCGGCCAGTCGCAGGCTGACGGCTTCTTCTACGCCAAATTGCAGAAAAAGGCGATTGCATGAAAATTATTATCTTAGGTGCGGGTCAAGTTGGTGCGACGCTGGCGGAGAACCTGGTCGGGGAAGAAAACGACATCACAGTCGTTGACATCAATGCCGAAAAACTGCGCGCACTGCAGGACAAGTTTGACCTGCAGGTGGTTCATGGCCACAGTGCCCATCCGGATATCCTGAAAAAAGCCGGTGCCGAAGATGCGGATATGATTATCGCCGTTACTAATAGCGACGAAGTCAATATCGTCGCCTGTCAGGTCGCCTACAGCATTTTTAATACACCAACCAAAGTCGCGCGTATCCGCACCAACCAGTACATCAAATACCGCGACAAGCTGTTTAATAAAGATGATTTGCCGGTCGACCACTTTATTGCCCCGGAAACCCTGGTGACCGACTATATCCGCCGGCTGATTGATTACCCAGGTGCCTTGCAGGTGGTTGAATTTGCTGGCGGGAAAGTGAGCTTGGTCGCGGTCAAAGCTTATTATGGCGGCCTGTTAGTCGGCCACGCGCTGTCAACGCTGAAAGAGCACATGCCGCATATTGATGCCCGGGTCGCGACAATCTACCGGCGCGGTCATGCCATCAAACCTATTGGCACCACTATTATCGAAGCCGACGACGAAGTGTTTTTTGTCGCGGCGACTAAACACATCCGCGCAGTGATGAGCGAGCTGCAAAAGCTGGAAAACAGCTACCGCCGCATCATGATCGCAGGCGGCGGTAACGTCGGTTATGGCCTCGCCAAAGCGCTGGAGAAAACCCACAGCGTCAAGCTGATTGAGCGCAGTAAAGAGCGCGCCGAGTATTTATCCAGCACACTGGAAAATACTGTGGTCTATGCCGGCGACGCTTCAGATCCGGAGCTGTTGCAGGAAGAAAGCATCGACGAAGTCGATGTGTTCCTCGCCGTCACCAACGACGACGAAGCCAACATCATGTCAGCGATGCTGGCCAAACGCATGGGCGCGCAAAAGACTATGGTGCTGATTAAACGCAGTGCTTATGTCGACCTGCTGCAAGGCGGTGAGATCGATATCGCCGTATCGCCGCAACAAGCCACGATTTCAGCACTGCTGACCCATGTCCGGCGCGGTGACATCGTCAACGTCTACTCCCTGCGCCGCGGCGCTGCTGAAGCGATAGAAGCTATCGCGCATGGCGACAGCACCACTTCAAAAGTCGTTGGTCAACCGATAGGTAAAGTGAAACTGCCGCCCGGCTGTACTATCGGTGCCATAGTGCGCGGTGAGGAAGTGCTGATCGCACACGACAATGTCGTCATCGAAACCGACGACCATGTGATTTTGTTCTTAGTCGACAAAAAGCACATCGGCGAAGTCGAACGCCTGTTCCAGGTCAGCGCGTTTTTCCTCTGACCCGGCGCGGTCAGAGGCGCTTTGTTTTGTTGTTTCTGACCTTCAGTTTTGCCTGGTCGGCAAGACCGTCTAGGCAATAATCAACAATAAACCATGGGACGCAGGGGCAAAGCCCCTGCTAATCAAACAAAGCAAAAGCTTATGCCAGCCCTAAATCCCTCGTCATATTCTCATTGCGCTCGCGATGGACGATGACATTGTCCTCGATACGAATACCACCAAACTGACGGAACGCATCCACTTTGTGCCAGTTGATGTATTTGCCTTGCTCAGTGCCTTTGAGGTCCGCCAGCAGCGAATCGATAAAATACAGACCTGGTTCGATGGTGAACACCTGACGTGGCTCGATTAAGCGGGTGCAGCGCAGGAATGGGTGTTCTGCCGGTGCCGCGACGTGAGTACCGCGCTCGTCGGCCATAAAACCACCGACGTCATGCACCTGCAGGCCGAGGTGATGACCGATGCCGTGCGGGTAAAAGGTTCGGCTGATACCACTTTCGACAATCGCTTGTGGCGAAAGCTGGACAAAATCAAAGTCCGCCAGCACCTGAGCAATCAGTTCATGCGACTTTAAATGTACTTCGGTGTATTTAATGCCAGGCTTTAACGTATCCACTAAGGCCAATTGCACCGCATTCATGCTGCTGATCAGCGCCTGAAATTCGTCATCGCGCGCACTGTAAGTGCGGGTAATGTCGGCAGCATAACCGTGGAACGACGCGCCGGCATCAATTAAAAACGAATGATGTTGTGCCGGTTTTTTCCGCTCCAGCACTGTGTAGTGCAAAATAGCCGCATTTTCATTCAGCGCAATGATATTGCCGTACGGCACTTCATTTTCGCCTTGTTGCACTGCTGCTAAATAGGCCAGCTGAATATCAAATTCACTGCCGCCAGCACGGAAACAAGCTTCGGCGGCGCGATGGCCCTGTACTGCGATGCGGTTGGCTTCGCGCATACAGGCCAGCTCATAATCGGTTTTGTAGCCACGGAAATAATGCAGGTAACTTAATACACCTTCCGGATTGAGTTGACTAAACCCCAGCGCCTGCGCCAGCTCCAATTGCTCACCGAGATAAGCCACATTGGCTTTGTCGTACGGCAGCAGGCTTTCGACTTTGGTCGGTTTATCAATCAGCTGAATATCAAAAAAACCCGACCAGAAATCATTCGGTGCATCCGGTACTTTGTGCCAGAAATCGACCGGCAGATAAAACACCAGTTTGGGTTTGTTGACGCCATCGACGATCAGCCAGCAATGCGGGTTGTCCACCACCGGCAACCAGGCCTTGAACAGCGGATTGACCTTAAACGGATAATCCATATCGTCGAGGAATTGGCGCTTGGCCTGACCTGAGTGGATCACCAGCGCGTCCAGACTCTCGCGCGCTAAAACGGCTTTGGTGCGTTGTTGCAGTTCAAACAAATGGGCGGCGTACAGAGCCTGATATGCTGGGCGCATGAGCGTGTCCTGTGCTGATATTTTTCAGTAGCTTAACATAAACATTGAATGATCCGGCTTAACCAGTCTGGCCGACTTTCATCGTTGCCAGCGGCGCAAACACGTCTTGTTCCTGATTCATCCGGATATTGTAAATCTGATAATAGGCCAGTACGGCTTTGACGTATTCGCGGGTTTCTTTAAACGGAATAGTCTCAATCCAGACATCCAGTTCCATCTGCCGGTTTTTCGGGATCCAGCGCTGCACATTGCTGTAACCGGCGTTGTAGCTCGCCGTGGCAAATACCAGGTTATTGTCATTGGCACGCAGCAGATAGCGCAGATAGTCGGTGCCCATATCAATATTGGTATTGGGGTTGTATAGCGTTTCCACCTTCACGTTACGCCCGGCGATATGTTTGGCGGTACGCGGCATAATTTGCATCAGGCCATGGGCACCCACCGGAGATTTTGCCGTTGGAATAAAGGTACTTTCACGCCGGGTGATCGCCATGGCCCAGGCCGGGTCAACCTGTGCGGCTTTGGCATGTTTCTGAATTTCTTTGTTGTAGACCATCGGGAAACGCATCTCGACATCGTCCCAATAACCGGCGTCGGCTAAGGCAAAAATGGCTCTGTCATACCAGCCATTGTCATAGGCCAGCTTGGCTGCACTTAATTGCTGCTGCGGTGTGCCGTATTTTTGCAAAAAGGTCAGTTCGCGTTTGGCAGCATTGGGGCGGCCTAATTGTTCCCATTCGCGCATCCGCTGCATGCTGTCGCTGTTACGAAAGGCCTGATATTGCTCTTTGCTGACCGGCACCGGTTTATGCGCCAGACTGGGTGGTAACCCCAGCTTAGCTGCTGCCATAAAACCGTAATAGCCACGGGTCGCGGCCAGCGCGGTCAGCAGCTGTTTGCTTTGCTCATGGTTGCCACTTTGCTCGTAAGCGCGCGCCAGCCAATACTGCCAGCTGTCGTCTTTACGGGTTTCTTCGGGTAATTCGTTTAATACTTCGATGACCCGCGGCCATTGTTGCTGACGCAGATACCAGGTGATTTGCCATTGCAGGAATAAATCATCTTTCAGCTCGACCGGCACCATTGCCAGGAATTTGGCCGCACGGCTGTCGTCTTTACTGGCAAGTGCAATAGCGAAATTACGAGCGACATCAATACGTTGCGACTTGGTGAAATGCGGGTCCATTTCGTAACGCGCCCAGACAGCTAAGGCCTGATCAGGCTTTTTCCACACCAGCTTTTTCAGACCAAAAGTCAGGATCTCCCGCTCCCACGGGTGTTTCAGCGGCAGGAATTTCTGCCGGCTGACCAAAGCAGGTTCTTCCAGTACTTGTTTCCATTTGTCGCCAAGATACTGCAATTTGGCCGGCATCAGCGTGCGCAGATAGGGAATGATCCGGCTATCGCCGCCGTCAGCGGCTTTGACTAAGCGAGCCCACACCACCTCCGGTGTACGCTGACCGGCTTTTTGCCAGCGTTTAAACAGCGGGTCGCATTCTTTCGGTAAGGATTCGCCGTCCAGCCACAAGTGTGTAACCTCTGGCCAGACTGATGCAGGTGGTTCATTCAGCAGGCGCAGCTGCAATGCCGTGCAGTCGAGCACTGTGTCAGTGCCCATCTGGTAATGTTTCAGGAATGGCTGCGTCAGCTGTACTCCGGCAAGATAGAGCAGCCAGCGTTTTTTCAGCGGCCATTCCAGCGGGGTGCCTTTATATTGTTGCAGGAATTTCTGTACCGCCTCAGTATTGCTCAAGGAACGGCTGACATATTCCAGTTCAATATAGGGTTTTAGCGGGTACGCATGTAAATCGCGCAGCATTTTTTCCGCCTGCGCCAGCGGCACTTTGTGAATTTTTTTCTCGGCCTGCAAAAAACGTTCGCGCAATACGGCGTCTGACGGCGCGGCCAATGCGGGGGCCACAGCACCGCACCACAAAACCAACACTGCCAACCCGGACTTCAATTGCCCCATGTTTCGAAAATCCACCTATAGTTAGTTGGTTGTCGCCGGCCAATTCAAACGCTCGTTTAAATAACGGTTGAATTTTTTCCTGAACCGCGACACACTGCTTACGCACAAGACTCATCTGACCTGTTGCGACGATCTCAAAAAAGTATCTGTCACCTACGCGACGAAGGAGAACATCCATGATCTACCAGAGTTCCAGCATTACCGTGCAATACATTGCGGACGGTATTGCCGAGTTTACCTTTAACGCGGCCGGCTCGGTCAATAAATTCGACCAGCAAACGCTGGCGGACTGCCGTGCGGCCCTCGACCTTCTGCACAAAGACAGCGCCTTAAAAGGCCTGATTTACAGCAGCGGCAAAGACGCCTTTATTGTTGGCGCTGATATCACTGAATTCCTTGGCACTTTCCAACAAGCAGAAGAACAATTAGTGCCGTGGATTAAACAAGCATCTGACGTGTTTGACCTGGCCGAAGATTTACCGGTTCCAACCGTTTGCGCTATTAAAGGCTTTGCCCTTGGCGGCGGCTGTGAATGGACTTTAACCGCCGACTACCGTGTTGCTGACACTACCACCAAAATCGGTTTGCCGGAAGTGAAGTTGGGCCTGATGCCAGGCTTTGGCGGCACTGCCCGCCTGCCGCGCATCGTCGGCGCTGACACTGCAATGGAATGGATCACCACCGGCAAAGAGCGTGGTGCTGAACAAGCATTAAAAGAAGGCGCTGTCGACGCTGTCGTCGCGCCGGATAAATTAAAAGCAGCGGCTTTGTCGATGGTACAAGACGCTATCGCTGGCAAACTGAACTGGCGGAAAAAACGCCAAGCCAAATTAGAGCCGCTGAAACTGAATAAAATCGAAGCCATGATGAGCTTCAGCACCGCCAAAGGCATGGTATTTGCCCAGGCCGGCAAACACTACCCGGCGCCAATGCTGGCAGTAGAAACCATTGAAAAAGCTGCCCGTTTAGACAGAGCAGGGGCTGTAGCGCTGGAAAACGCTGGTTTTGCCAAGCTGGCGAAAACCACAGCAGCCACCGCGCAAATCGGTTTATTCCTGAACGACCAGCTGATCAAAGCCAAAGCCAAACAAGCCGCCAAAACCGCGAAAAAAGCCATCAACAAAGCGGCAGTGCTGGGTGCCGGCATTATGGGCGGTGGCATTTGTTATCAAAGCGCGTCCAAAGGCGTGCCTGTCGTGATGAAAGACATCAACGACAAAGCGCTGGAACTGGGCATGGGCGAAGCCATCAAGTTGCTGGGCAAACAGGTGGAGCGGAAAAAGCTCGATGCTGCCGGCATGGCGAAAGTCGTTGCGTCTATCCAGCCAACCTTGTCGCTGGAACCGGTCAAAACTGTCGATATCGTGGTTGAAGCCGTAGTGGAAAACCCGAAAGTCAAAGGCGCCGTGCTGAAGGAAATTGAGACTGTGGTGGCTGCTGATGCCATTATCACCTCCAACACCTCGACTATTTCTATCAACGCGCTGGCGGCGAATCTGAACGATCCAAGCCGCTTCTGTGGTATGCACTTCTTTAACCCGGTGCATCAGATGCCGTTGGTCGAAGTGATTCGCGGTAAAGACACCTCAGACGAAACCGTGGCCGCTGTCGTCGCTTACGCTGCCAAAATGGGCAAATCGCCGATTGTGGTCAACGACTGCCCGGGTTTCTACGTCAACCGCGTATTGTTCCCGTATTTTGCCGGTTTCTCAAAATTACTGCTCGATGGCGCCAGCTTCGCGCAAATCGACAAAGTGATGGAAAAACAATTCGGCTGGCCAATGGGCCCGGCTTATTTGCTGGACGTGGTCGGTCTGGATACTGCACATCACTGCACTGACGTGATGGCGGATGGCTTCCCGACCCGCATGGCGAAACTTGCTAACGACCCGGTCAGTGTGATGTACGCCGCCAACCGCTATGGCCAGAAAAACGGTTTAGGTTTCTACGCTTACAGCAAAGACGCCAAAGGCAAACCGAAAAAAGACCAGGACCCGGCCGCCACTGCGCTGCTGGCGAACGTCGCTGCTGCACCGCGTGAATTCAGTGCCGATGAAATCATCGCCCGCACCATGATCCCAATGATTAACGAAGCTATCCGTTGCCTGGAAGAAGGTATCGTAGCGACTGCGGCCGAAGCCGATATGGGCCTGATTTATGGCTTAGGCTTCCCTCCATTCCGCGGTGGTCCGCTGCGTTATGCCGATACCATGGGCCTCGCGAACTTCGTCGCTCTGGCCGACCAATACGCCGACCTGGGTGAAATCTATCAGGTCACAGACAAAACCCGCGCCATGGCACAAAGCGGCCAGGTGTTTTATCCGGTTTAATGGCGGAGAACTTAAAAATGAAACAAGCCGTTATTGTTGATTGTATCCGTACGCCGATGGGCCGCTCTAAGGCCGGTATTTTCCGTAACGTACGGGCGGAAGAACTGTCTGTTTATGTGATGCGCGGTATTCTGGAACGTAATCCGGGCCTGGCACCGGAAGAAATTGATGACGTGATCTGGGGCTGCGTACAGCAAACGCTGGAACAAGGTTTTAACGTGGCGCGTAATGCCGCGTTATTGGCCGGGATTCCGCATTCGGTGCCAGCGGTCACCGTCAACCGTCTGTGTGGCTCATCAATGCAGGCGCTGCATGATGCAGTGCGCTCGATTCAGTGTGGCATGGGTGAAGTGTATTTAATCGGCGGCGTCGAGCACATGGGCCATGTGCCGATGACGCACGGTGTGGATTTTCATCCTGGTTTGGGTGTTTCCGTCGCTAAAGCCGCTGGTATGATGGGTTTAACCGCTGAACTCTTAGGTAAAATGCATGGCATCAGCCGCCAGCAACAAGACGAGTTTGGTGCGCGTTCACATCGCCTCGCACATGAAGCCACGCTGCAAGGCCGTTTTAAAGCGGAAATTCTGCCGGCCTTAGGCCATGACGCCGATGGCGTGCTGAAACTGTTTGATTATGACGAAGTGATCCGGCCGGAAACCACAGTGGAAAGCCTGGCCGCGCTGCGCCCGGTATTTGACCCGGCCAACGGTACTGTCACCGCGGGTACTTCTTCGGCGTTATCGGATGGTGCTTCTGCCATGCTGGTGATGAGCGAAGACAAAGCCAAAGCTTTGGGCCTGAAAATCCGCGCCCGTGTCATTGGCATGGGTGTGGCCGGTTGTGACCCGTCAATCATGGGTTATGGCCCGGTGCCAGCGTCGAAAAAAGCATTAAAAGCCGCCGGCCTCGACATCAGCCAAATCGACTTTTTTGAGCTGAACGAAGCGTTTGCCGCCCAGGCGCTGCCGGTGATGAAAGACTTAGGTCTGCTCGAAGTGATGGATACTAAAGTGAACCTCAATGGCGGCGCTATTGCACTGGGTCACCCGCTGGGCTGTTCCGGCTCACGTATTTCCACCACGCTGATTAACGTGCTGGAAAGCAAAGACGCCCGCTATGGTCTCGCGACTATGTGTATTGGTCTGGGCCAGGGCATTGCGACTGTGTTTGAACGCGTCGAATAAGGCGAATTCAACCTGATGACACCTGATAACAAAGGCAGCTACGGCTGCCTTTGTTTTGTCCGGGATTTGAAATCAGTCGGCTACGCCGTTACGATACCGCTTTTGGATCTGAACCGGAGTTTTGCTGATGTCCCCTGCTGCTGATTTGTTCGCTGATGCCGACCAGCAACTCGACGCTTTGGGCCTGCGTTGCCCTGAACCTGTGATGATGACACGACTTACTATCCGTAAAATGCAGGCTGGTGAAACTTTGCTGATCATCGCCGACGACCCGGCCACCACCCGCGATATTCCGGCGTTCTGCCGTTTTATGGATCACGAATTAATTGCCAGTGATACCAGTGCCTTGCCTTATCGTTATCTGCTGAAAAAAAACACAGCCTGACATTGTGTTTTCCCGCCGCTTGACTCAATACTGGGAGCATTCTTAGCGGAAGGAAACTGCATGGTGCCTATTTCACGCGCCGGTCTGGCCGAAGCCTTGTCTGTTGAACAGAATCGTCGCCGCTACATTCTGCTGTTTGTCAGCTACATCACCTCAGCCATTATGCTGGTGCTGGGCTTACGTCATTTGTTCAGCGAAGACTACCTGCTGCAATTTATCCTGTTTGGCTGCGCCTTTAGCTTTTTACTCAATGCCGCCTGGTTTCATGCCAGTCAACAGCTGGAAACGGCTTGTCTGATTGAAGGCGTCTTAGTGTCGGCTTTTGTAATTGGGCTGGTCGTGCATGGCGGTTTTGAACAGACGGCGCTGTTTTGGGTGTTTCCGTTTCCGCCGATTTTGTATGGGTTATTGGGCCGCAAACGCGGCACTATCCTGAATCTGACCCTGCTGGCGATTTTGGTGCTGGTGCTTTACGGCCCGGCGCTGGGCCAGGCGCAATACCGGGTAGCGGAAAGCAGCCGGTTTCTGGCGTCTTTGCTGACCTTAATCCTGGCCTGCGGCATTAACGAGCATTTCCGCGAGCGCAGCCATCACAGCATGGATTTATTGCAGCGCAGTAAAGACAATCAGGCCAACACTGATGCATTAACCGGTCTCGCCAACCGCCGTTTCCTCGACCAGAGCATGCCGCAATATCTGCAGCAACAACCGGAATTGTTGTTGCCAATGGCACTGATTCTGGTCGATTTGGACCACTTCAAACACATCAACGACAGCTTTGGCCATGCCGAAGGTGACAAAGTACTGCAGCAAATCGCCCGGTTGTTTCGCAGTAAATTACGCCAGCCCGATATCGCCTGCCGTTATGGCGGTGAAGAGTTTTTGTTGCTGTTGCCGCATACTCAGCTGACTGATGCTGCACGAGTGGCGGAAAAAATCCGTCAGGCGGTGGCACAGCAGCGCTTTTTACCCCAACATCCGGAGCTGGTGATCACTTGTAGTTTCGGGGTGGCCGTGCAAAGCGGCGGTGACGATTTTGACGAAGCGCTGCGCCAAGCGGACCAGCTGCTGTATCAGGCCAAGGCCGACGGTCGTAATCTGGTGCGTTGCTAACCAACACTGTTACCCTGCCGGAACCGATGCTGAAAACTGCGGCTGACCGGCAACGGCTCCGCCACACCATGCAGATATGCCCACATTTGTTCAGCATCGCCGGTACGCACATGGTCGAGTTGGGCGATATTGATGATAAGACTCCGGTGAATTTGCCAGAATAAAGCTGGGTCCAGCTGGCGCAACAGCAGGTGCATCGGCTGGCGTAACAAGGCGGTCCTGTCCGCCAGCACTACTTCGATATAACGGCCACAGGCACGAAAATAGCGAATTTGATCCACAGGTTGCAGCCAGATTTTATAGCCGGTCTGCAGCTTCAGCCGCTGCACCGGCGCTTCGCTGGCCGGAACATTCTGCGCCAGCTGCAACTGCTGCTGCAGCCGGCTGATACATTGCTGCAGCCGCGCATCGGAATAAGGCTTCAGCAGATAATCCACCGCGCCTTTATCAAAAGCTTTGACCGCATACTGGTCATAAGCCGTGACAAATACCAGCTGGCAAGGCTGCTGGGTTAAAAAAGCCACATCAATGCCGCTCAGTGCGCCCATCTGAATATCCAGAAAAGCCACGTCCGGCTGCAACTGTTCCAACGCCTGCAAAGCGCTGTGACCATCGCGGCATAACGCGACAATCTCGGCTTGTGGCCAGAATTTTTGTAATTTCAGCTGCAGGCTCTGCAGCAAGATTTCTTCATCTTCAGCGATGAGGACTCTGACCACGCGCCACCTCCGCTGCTGTCATTTCCCGCCAGGGGCAACGCACTGTGGCACAGGTTTGTTGCCCGGCCTGCGTTTCCAGGCAAAATTGCGCCTCATTGCCATAAGCCGCCGCTAACCGCGCCCGCAAATTGCGCAGCCCGGTACCGGCTTGATGATGGCTCGGCTGTGCTGCACTGTCGCAGACCTACAGCACCAGCTGCTGTTGTTCGCGGCAAGCCCGCAGCGTCAAAAGGCCAGTGCCACTGGTTTTTTCCAGCCCATGTTTAATGGCGTTTTCCACCAGCGATAATAACGCCATCGGTAACACCGCCACATGGCGGCATTCGGCGTCGATATCCAGCTGATACTGAAAACGGCCGGCGAAACGGATTTGCTGGATTTGCAGATAACGTTCAATGATGCCGAGTTCCGCCTGCAGTGGAATAAAAGTCTGGCGAAACTGTGGAATGCTGTCTCGCAAATAAGCGGTCAGCTGCTCCAGCAATAACTTGGCTTTCTCCGGGTCCAGATCAATCAGATTGTGCAGATTCGCCAGCGTGTTAAAGAAAAAATGCGGTTCGAGCTGTGCCTGCAGCAGATGTAGTTCCGCCTCCAGCCGGTCTCTGGCTGCCGTTGTCGCGTCCACCGCCGCCGTCAGCGCTTGTAACCTGGGACTGATCACCCGCTGTTTCAGGTAAAAAGCCAGCAATAACAACCAACTGGCCGACACCATAAAGTTCAGCATGTACAACAGGCCTTCGGCGATTTTATCGCGCTGATACCAGTCAAACACACCGGCACAAAGTACAAAGGCCAACAGATAAGTGCCAAACACCAGATACAGCAGACGGCGGCCGGATACGCTGGCCGTCTGTGGCTCCATCAGCCACAGATAAAGGCCTAACATGCTGAAAGTGAGGCTGTTGTACAGCAGCGCATATTCACGCCAGTGCAGCAGTAACACGGCCAGATCACCCGCCAGATGATTGGTGGTGGTCAGGCTGTTGAGCAGCGCACACACCGTGTTAAAACCGCAGATCAGCAGCAGGTCACTAAGCCGCAGCAGCTGCAGGCGCTGACGCAATGCCTGTTTCTTTGCCATGTTGGTCAGGGTGGCCGTTGTCATCGGCCACCTCCGGCGCTGTGGCACCACTGCAGATCAGAACTGATAGCTAAACTGCAGCGCATAATAACGTCCAATGGTATCAAACAGACCTGCAGTGTACCCCATTTCCCAGCTGGCGCCGCCAGTGCTGGCACCCGGCACTTGTGGTGTGCCGCGGTCGGTCAGATTAGACACCAGCAGGTCGACGCTGGCAGCATTGCTGATCGAATAGCTCAGGCCCAGATCGAGATACCACAATGCGTCAGTCTGCGACACCTGATACTCCTCGGCTTTGCGGCTTGGATTGGGTTTCTGCGCGCCGACATAATGCCCGGTCAGCCGCAGCGACACCGGCGTCAAATCCAGCGTCAGTGTGTTGCGGCCCCGCCAGGTCGGATAAGCCATGCCGCCCAGCGTTTCCAGTACTTTGGCTGATGGATCAGACTGCAGCTTACGTTCCAGCAGCCGGCCCCAGTTGGCGGCAAACTTCAGCATAGTGCCTTCTGGTAAATAACTGCTGCTGAGCGGGAACTGATAATCCAGCGCATAATCCACGCCACGGGTGCTGTGCCGCGCCAGATTTAAGTAACTCAGGTTCAGCTGCATATAACCGTCTTTGCGTTCGATCAGCTGGCAGAACACGGAATCGAGTGACGAGCCGTCAATACAATTCGGATACACCTGGTCCCACGGCAAAGTGCCGATTTTATCCTGCAGATTAATGTCCCAGAAATCGACGGTCAGATTGAGGTTCTCGGCAAACTGCGGCGACCAGACCAGCCCGCCGGTAAAGGTATAAGCCCGCTCTACTTCCAGCGCCGGATTGCCTTGGGTCAGGATCAGCGCGTCGTTGTAATAATTCGGCGGATTACTCAGGCCCAGTTTGTTGCAGTTGTCCTGGCGGTACTGTGAGCCTTTGTCCCGGTATGCGCTGTAGCAAAGTTCGTAAACATAATTCCAGGCCTGGCTTTGTGGCTGGAAAATTTCATTGATATTCGGTGCCCGCACCGCTTTGGCACGCGAAGCACGAATTTTCAGGCCCTCCAGCGGTGTCCAGTCTAAACCGGCGGTCCAGCTGTGATTGGTGCCGGCCAGATTATATTTGGCGGTGCGCCAGGCGGTATTAAGGTCCAGCTGCTGCGCCAACGGTAAATCACTGAGTAATGGCACCCGCAGTTCGGCAAAGAGTTCCGACACATGATAACGGCCGGTTTGCGGCAGCGCGCGGTAGTTCATCGCACCAATCCCGGCGAGTTGTACGTTGGATGGCGTGGATTCGCTGCGCTCACGCCGATGCTCAAGACCTGCGGCCAACGCGACATTACCGGCTGGCAGGCTGAATAAATCCCCGTCCAAGCTGGCGCTCAGCACAGTTTGCGTCATTTTTTCCTGCGCCTGGTGTGGGTCCAGTTTCAGGTAACGGATAGCCTCAGCACTCAGCGGCTGGAACACATTGATCGGTACACAGCCGGTGCCACAGACCCGGGTCTGGTAAGTTTCCGCATCGGTATAACTACCCCACACCGCTTTTTGCCAGTGTTCTTCGTTGTAATCATTGAGAATAGTGTTGTCGAGCCGCGTCTCGCCGCGCTGCGCCGACATTTGCCAGCGGTAATCACCGGCAAGCTGGCCCTCCAGGCTTAATACCGTCTGATACAAATCATAGGCATAATCACTGCCCTGACGGCCCATTTCCGGGAAATGACCGGCGAAAAACAGCCCTTGTCCGGTGCGTGTCACTTCAGCTTTTTGCGCCGCATTGTAAAAGGCGTAGTTGGCTGGCAGGCGCGTGACGCCGTATTCAACCAAAGGGGCCACCCGGCTTTCGGAATCGGTATGCACGTATTTCACATCGGCCGACAAAGTCAGATCTGGCCGCACTTCTTGCTGATACAGCAGGTTTGCACTGAGTTTATCCTCTGGCACCGCCAGCCGTGCCCATTCGTACCGCGAATAAAACTGGCTATAGTCATCGCGAAGGCCAATACCCGCCAGCGAATAACTGCTGTCGTCAGTCACGCGAACGCCGTCCGGCAACATCGCCACCGAATTGCCCTGCGCATCCTGACGGAAAATACGGTCGCCTTGCAGGTAACTGCGCTGATTACTGTTATACATCGAGACAAAACGGCCCAGCAGATACTTCGGGCTGGCGGTTTTGTCCGGATTAGTCAGATATGACAAATCATTGGCAACATAAGCCCGGTCGCGGCCTTCGATAGCTTTGCTGCTGTGATAACTCAGGTGATACACCAGATTGCCATCTTCAATGTCCTGGCCATGCGTCAGGCTCAGGTAAGCGCGCTGGCCATCACCGGCAGCGGCGCCAGAATAGGAACTGGTCAGGCTGGTGCCCTGATATTGTTTTTTCAGCACGATGTTGACGACGCCGGACACCGCATCGGCGCCATAAATGGCAGAAGCACCACCGGTCAGCACGTCGACCCGTTCAATTAGAGCTGTGGGGATCGACGACACATCGACAATACTGGTGCCCGGAATTGCCGGCACATGGCGCTTGCCATTGACCAGCACCAGCGTGCGCGTAGCACCCAAGCCGCGTAAATCCTGGGTACTGGTGCCGGCATATCCACCGGTATTCGAGGTTTGCGGGCCATTAGCCGGGATCATGGCCGGCAACTGGTTCAGCAGCTGGTTGACGTTAACGGCACCAGATTTGACGATATCTTCGCTGCTGATACTGACCACCGGCGTATGAGTTTCCAAATCAGTACGGCGAATACGGCTACCGGTCACGGCGATCCGCTCTACACCGGGCTTGACCTTGTCAGTGGCTTGAGGTGGGTTTTGTGATTGTGCCTGCAGCTGCGGCGCCAGCGCGACCAGCAGCGCACAAAGTGTAAATCTGGGGACAGAGGACTTTGACTGTTGCATGAGTTGTTCCTGGAGTTGTTATTATCAGGCGCAGGGGAAGACCGGCGCAGGCTGTTTTTTCAGCAACTCTGTGATAACAAAGGACCAGCAGACACAACAGTGGGAAGGACATGAACGGTGGTTTACGGGGCATCAGCCGCGATGTCCGGATCAGGACATCGCGGTAACCAGCAAATTTCAGCGCAGCGGTGACGCGTTGGCAGCGCCACGGAACACCGCATTGATATAGAGCAGATGCATGCCGTCGACCGCAGCGCGGAAATTTGGCTCCTGGGTAAATGTAATGATTTGACCGCGGCCCAGCTCCTGCACCATCACCACGGCTTTATGGCTGATTTGTTGACGGTTTTCGTCCCAGACAAAACCACCGGCCAGCACTTTGTCGGCACTGTCGAAGGTCACGACATTGCGGCCCTGGTCAATCGATAGCGGCGTATAGATTTGATTGCCAACATAAATGGTTTTGACCTGCGGCGGCACCGCCGCGCTTAACCAGTGATTCTGGTCGACGCGGGCATTGGCCAAAAAGCCCGGCACCCAATCCGGATCGGCCTGCCAGGGTTCCAGCAATTTCTGATAGTCGGATTCTGCTTTGAGCACAGTGCCGGGCACCTGGGTGTCGTCCTGTGGTTTTTCACGCTCGCTGGTTTTAAACTCCTGCTTGCTGGCCAGCAGCGGTTCTTTGCCCTGCAGCAACCATTCGTTGGCATTGCCAAGCGCAATCAGTACACCACCGCGCTGAACAAACTGGCGCAGCAACTGCTGACCGCGTTCGCCCAGGGCGTTTTGGTAGCCACTACGCGTCGACGGCAAAATGAGCACGTCATAGCCCTGCAGCGCAGATTGCAGCATTTGCGCCGGCCGTAGCGCCGTCACCGGATAACCAACAAAACGCTCCAGCACAAAACGGGCACTGCCGGCACTGAGCGGGTCTGTTGGTTCATCCCAGGCCATAGCAATATTCACTTTGGGGATCAGCTTGACCTGGACTGAGCCGAAATTCGGTCCGTCCAGCACCCAACTGCTGTTAATTCCTTCAACCTGGGCGCCTGAGCTAGCAGCAAGTTCTGCAATCTTTTCTGCAAGGCCCGGATTATCGGCCTTGCTCAGGATCAGCGTGCCCGCCGGATATTGTTTGCCATTTTGATGGGTGAAGGCCAGATCGGAGCTTTTGACCTTAACCCCCTGTTGCAAAGCCGCACTCATCAGCCGCGCCGCAGCCATATCGCCCCAGGGCACCAGATAACCATAACTGGCGTCCGGCGTACTGACCTTGCCCGGTAAAATCGTTTCAGGACCAACCAGCTGGCTTTGCACTTCAACCGCATTGCTGCAGCGATTCACCTGCAGGTTATACATGTGTGGCAAGGACCAGGCGGTCACGTCATAAATCTGGTCCGGCAGATTATTGGCGCGGCGCGCTTCCTGCTGTTTGATAAATTTCGCATCCATCGGCACGGTATCATCCAGCACAGCGCGAATCAGCTGATAAGTCGGCTGCGCAGTATTCACCAGATAAGCCCCGGTCTGATACGACTGACCACAGGCGCGGAAGTCCTCTGTTGCCTGTTCCACCCGGATGCCATGCTGGGTTAACACGCCCATCAGCTTCTGATGGCCGGCTTTGTCACGGCTGGCCGGGAAAATATAACTGCCGATGCCGTCTCTGGTGCCTTGTTTCAGTGCCTGTTGCCGGTACTGGTAAAAACGCTGCAACAGCTCTTTGCGTTTAGTCGCTGCGGTTTCCAGCGTGGCGGTATAAGCGATAAAGTTACGCTGCACACCGTCAGCAAAAGTCACCACAGAACCATCTTGTTTGCGATAAGCGTGACCCCGTGCCGAGCCCATCTCATAGGTCATCGCAATGCTGCCGTGATACAGCGGCCAGCTGGCGCCATAACCTGGGAAAAACGCATCAAAAATTTCGCGGGTGAAATAGTCATAGCCAAGCGCATCAAAATGTTTGGCATTGTTCTGACCGAACCACTGCAAAGTCTCGCGTTGCGCTGGCAGGATAAACGGATTGTAAGGCTCCGCTTCCGGGCTGAAATAATAACTCTGGTCGCCGCCCATCTCGTGTGAATCGACATACACCAGCGGGAACATCTGCTGCAACGCCTTCACCCGTTGCTGAATTTCCGGTTGGGTCAGCGCCACCCAGTCGCGGTTCATATCAAACAGATAATGGTTGGTGCGGCCATTGGGCCAGGGTTCGTTATGTTCGGCAGAAAAACGGTCGGCGGAATGCTCCAGGCCTGCGGTGGCGTAATAGCGGCTGACAAAACGATGATGGCCGTCCGGGTTTTGCAGTGGTTCGATATACACCAGGGTGTTATCCAGGATTTGCGCCGCTTTGCCGCTTTGTTCGGCGAGCAGGAAATACGCCAGCGCCATCGCCGCATCCACCGGGCTGATTTCATTGCCATGCAAGGTGCTGGACACCCAGACACTGGACGGCAGCTGTTGCAGCAATTGTTCGGCGCTGTCGCCACTTAAAGTGCGGGGGTCAGCCAGACGGCGCATATCGGCTTCGATTTGATCTAAAGCACTGACATGTGCCGGCTTACCAATCACCACATAAAACAGCGGCCGGCCCTGCGCACTTTTACCATATTGCACCAGCTTCAGCCGGTCCGGCGCCGCTTGCTGCAGCTGACGGAAATAATCCAGCACCGCAACCGGTTCTGTGATGCGGCTGCCCAGCGCATAACCGAGCGCCTGCTGCACCGTCGGCACAGTGCTGTTGTATTGGCTGCCGGGGAAATACGGCAAAGTCGCAGCAGATTCATTGGCAAACGCTTGTCCGGCGAACAACTGGCCAGCAACAAGGCATAAAACGGGGAGGATCCGGCGCATCAGCGATAACTCAATTTGCTTAAAAAATAACAAGCTAAGGCGTCAATGCTGCGCCGGCAAGCACCAGACAAAGTTTCTGCGACCAGCCGGAGTTTTGCTGCGATGGCGTCACAGCGGCTTCGCCGCGCACTATTGCTGGCGCACCTCACTTTTGCAGCTGCTCCAGCGCCAACTGCAGTTTTTTCAGCTCCCGCATTGTGCCCGCCCGCTGCGTTTCCAGCCAAATCCATTGTTTAGTCCCAACCTGCGCCTGAAAACACAACAACAGCAATACACCCCAAAAAACTAAATCGGCAGATGGCGCAGTCATAAAACGATAACCGCAGTAAAACAATGCAATGGCCAACACCACCGCAACAACATAGGCAAATAGCATCAGCCCACTGAGTCCGCCCTTAAAACCGGCCGCAAGTACCGTTGGCAATCCTTGCTCCTCCCGCATCAGCCGATCGATTTCAGCATTTTTGCGCGCCAGTAACTGTGCGATGTCTTTATCTTCTTTCATGTTGCTCACCTCGTTGATTTGTTGGTTCTGCCGGTGTATCAGGCTCTGAACTGGTGCTCATGTGCGCCGCCAGTTGCTGGCGGATCCGATATAACCGCGATTTCACTGTGCCCGCTGGAATTTGCAGGATTAACGCAATATCCTGCTGCGCCAGTTCATGCTGATAAAACAACCGGACAAGCAGTTGGTCTTCCGCATTGAACCCTGACAGACAATCGGCGAAATCATCCTCAGGCAGCAGCGGTGCCTGCAGCAGCTCAGGTTCCGCCAATAGCTCGGTCAGACGCTGATTCGCTTGCTTTTGCCAATCCAGCACTTCCCAGCGCACAGCGCGGTACAACCAGCTGGTAAACACCGCTGGATCTTCCAGCCGGTGCACCCGCTTGATCACCTTCAGCCATACGTTTTGTACCAGATCAGCCGCCACCGGCTGGCCTTGTACCTGCCACAATGCAAAGCGCAGTAAATCGCGCTGAAAATGCTGATAGAGGACAGACAATGCCTTTTTATCGCCTTGCTGAAATGCCATGACTAACAAATCCAGTTCTGCTTGTAGCATTGTGCCCTCAGGTCTTTGCAAGTTCAGTGATAAAGACGATGCAACTCAGGCTGCTGGTTCATGGCCAGACAAATAAATTTCACAAAGCTGGCAGCCAGCATGGTGCGACAGGCAAAAAAAAGCCAGCACGAGGCTGGCTTGAAGTTTTATCGGTGGCCCATGTTTATTGCAACACGGCGATATCCGCGACCTGCAGGAACAATGCTCGCAATTGCGCCAGCAATGCCTGACGGTTCAGCCGCACTTTGGCGTCATCGGCGTTGACCATCACCTGGTCGAAGAACTGATCGACGACGTCACGCAGCTGCGCCAGATGGGCCAGGCCTTCGCTGTAGCTGCCAAGGCTTTGCTGATAAGTCTGCTCGGCAACAATAGCCGTATGCAGCGCTTTTTCGGCAGCTTCAGTCAGTAAACCGGCATCGACAGTCGCCGGAATGGCTTCAGTCACTTTGGCCAGAATATTCGCCACGCGTTTGTTGGCGGCAGCGAGCGCCAGAGCGGCATCCAGCTTACGGAATTCAGCGACAGCTTTGACACGACGGTCAAAGTCGGCCGGATTGGTTGGCCGGCGCGCTAATACCGCCTGGATCACGTCGATGCCGTAACCTTCGCCTTCATACCAGGCGCGGAAGCGGCCCAGCATAAAGTCCAGCACTTCGTCGGCTACTTGCGCATTGGAGAGCTTGTCGCCAAAAGTGGTTTGGGCAAAGGTAATCACGTCGAGTAAATCCAGCGGCAGCTGTTTCTCGACCATAATGCGCAGCGCGCCAATGGCGGCACGGCGCAGTGCAAATGGATCTTTGTCACCTTTCGGTGCCTGACCAATACCAAAGATACCAACTAACGAGTCAAGCTTGTCGGCAATAGCCACGGCGCAGCTGACTAACTGGCCCGGCAATGCGTCACCGGCAAAGCGTGGCATATATTGCTCGTTCAGCGCCAGCGCCACCGCTTCGGCTTCGCCGTCAATGCGCGCATAGTGCATGCCCATAATGCCCTGCGTTTCCGGGAATTCACCGACCATATTGCTCATCAGGTCAGTTTTCGACAATAAACCGGCGCGTTTGGCGTGCTCAACATCAGCACCGATTTTGCCGGCAATGTAGCCTGCCAGTTCGCTGATACGCTGTGATTTCTCCAGCAGCGTGCCGAGCTTTTGCTGGAACAACACAGTGCCGAGACTTTCCAGCCGGTCTGCCAGTTTGGTCTTTTTGTCGACACCAAAGAAGAACTGGGCGTCGGTTAAACGTGGCCGCACCACTTTTTCGTTGCCTGAAATGATTTGCTGCGGGTCTTTGCTGGCGATATTGGCAACAAAAATGAATTTATTCAAAAGCTTGCCAGCTGCATCTTTCAGCGGGAAATACTTCTGGTTGTCTTTCATCGTCGACATCAACGGCTCTGGCGGCACTTCGAGGAAACGTTCTTCAAAAGAACCTACCAGCACCACCGGCCACTCCACCAATGACGACACTTCTTCCAGCAAAGCGTCGTCCATCTGGGCGACACCCTTTAAGCTTTCAGCAGTTTTTTCCACTTCAGCTTTGATAAAGGCTTTGCGTTTGTCGTAATCCGCTACCACATAAGCCTGCTCCAGCGTGCTTAAGTAAGCATCGGCATTAGCGATTTCGACTTTGGCCGGCGCATGGAAACGATGACCATGAGTGACACGGCCAGCCGCTTTACCCAGAATAGTCGCCGGTACCACGTCGTTGCCGTACAGCATGATGATGGTATGCACCGGACGGATAAACTCAGCGTCATTGGCGCCCCAGCGCATTGGCTTGGCGATCGGCAGTTTTGCCAGCGCAGTAGCCACCACTTGTTCCAGCAGCGCGACAGTCGCGACACCTGTGACTTTGGCTTTGTGAATCAACCAGGCGCCTTTGTCTGTTTCCAGCCGTTCCGCTTCTGCCACTGTGATGCCATTCGACGCCGCCCAGGCTTGCGCCGCTTTGGTCGGCTCGCCATTGGCGTCAAAAGCACCTGCGATAGCCGGCCCGCGTTTTTCGACGACTTTATCGGCTTGCTGCGCCGCTAAAGCGTTGACGCGAACCGCTAAGCGACGCGGTGCGGCGTACCATTGGCTGTCAATGAAACCCAGACCCAGTTTATTCAGTTCATCCAGGATGTTCTGCTGCAACGCCGTTGCTAAGGTTTTTAACGACTTCGGTGGCAGCTCTTCAGTGCCAATCTCGACAAAAAAATCTTGTGCCACGATCAGGCCTCCTGCTTAGTGTTGCGGCATAACGGGAAACCCAGCTTTTCCCGTGCGGCGTAATAAGCTTCCGCACAGGCCTTGGCCAGCGTGCGGACCCGCAGAATGTAACGCTGACGCTCAGTCACCGAAATGGCGTGACGGGCATCCAGCAGGTTAAAGGCGTGTGAGGCTTTCATTACTTTTTCATAGGCTGGCAGCGGCAGGCCCAGCTCAATCAGCTTGTGGCTTTCAGCTTCATGCTGATCAAAAGCAGCAAACAGCGCCGGCACATCAGCATGTTCGAAGTTATAAGTAGATTGCTCGACTTCATTCTGGTGGAACACATCACCGTAAGTGACGCGGCCCATTGGGCCATCGGTCCAGACCAAATCAAAAATGCTGTCAACGCCCTGAATATACATCGCCAGGCGCTCTAAACCGTAAGTGATTTCGCCGGTAACCGGGCGACACTCGAGGCCACCAACTTGCTGGAAGTAAGTAAACTGCGTCACTTCCATGCCATTCAGCCAGACTTCCCAGCCTAAACCCCAGGCGCCTAAAGTTGGCGATTCCCAGTTGTCTTCGACAAAACGAATGTCGTGTACCAGCGTGTCGATGCCAAGTTCACGTAGCGAGCCCAAATACAGCTCCTGAATATCAGATGGCGACGGCTTCAGAATGACCTGAAATTGATAATAATGTTGCAACCGGTTTGGGTTTTCGCCGTAACGACCATCGGTCGGGCGACGGCATGGCTGCACGTAAGCGACGTTGCTTGGCTCAGGCCCAAGCGAACGTAAGAATGTCATCGGGTGGAAGGTACCGGCACCCACTTCCATATCCAGCGGCTGCACAATGACGCAGCCCTGACGCGCCCAATAATCCTGCAATGCCAGGATCAGGCCCTGAAAGGTTTTAATATCGTATTTGTGCATAGAAAGCGCACCTGCTCAGCTATTTCGGCAATAAAGACCGGAAAGTATACCGATTTGTGCGGGGTTTCTGTAGCGCAATGGCACGGTTTTTCCGCGCTTTTTCTGATCAGGCGCCTCTCAAACACCGGCTGCAGACAAAACAGCAAAAGAGCCGGTGGCCCCTTTGCTGTTTTGACTGTTCACCGCAGGTATTAATGCGTCGGTGAAACCTCCACCCGCCCAATGTCGCTGGACAGCGGGTCCATCACAAACTGGCAGACGCTAATACTAACGAGTTCCCAGATACTGCAACAGCAGCAGACTCAGCAAAACCATAAGCTGCAGCGATAACGGCAGCGTTTGTGTCAGTAGCCAGTTCAGCATTACTCCTGCTCTTGTTCCCATTTTGCGACAAGCTGTTTTAACTCGGCCACTTCTTCAGCTTTTAGTTGCTGCTGCTCAGCAAAACCCGCCAGCAACGGCGCCAGACGGCCGGATAACACTCGTTGAATAAAACTCTGGCTTTCCCGCAGCTGATACGCAGTTTGTTGTAAAACCGGGCTATACAAATAGACACGGCCTTCTTTTTCAAAACCGACAGCGCCTTTGCCGACAAAGCGGTTCAACAAGGTTTTGACGGTTTTTTCGTGCCATTGACTGGCATCAGTCAATTGCTCCACCACCTGATTGGCGGTTTGTGGCGCTCGCTGCCACAACACTTTCATCACTTCCAGTTCTGCCTGACTGATTTCTTTCTTTGTTTGCCCCCGCTGGTCAAGTCCTTCGTCAGAATCCACAGTATAGATTACACTTGTAATAGAATTGTAATTTCAGATGTAATCTGTGATATCAAGACAGATTCTGGCGTTTTTTATCTGAGGCTTAGATCTAATTTTTGCTTTGTGCTATCTTGCGCCGGTCATCAAAGCTGCCGGGGACGACCCCGGTCAGTTCATTCATTCGGGGACGGCCCTGCAAACCTTTATCAGGAGCCGTGCTTATGTCAGTCCCATATCTTGCTTATCTGTGTCTAATTGCCGCTGCAGCCTTTGAAGTGCTGTGGGTGTTGTGTGTGCGTTTGTCCGATGGGTTTACCAAGTTGCTACCCTCTGGCCTTGCCGCCTTGTCGATGTTACTCAGTGTGCTGTTATTGGCCAAAGCCAGCCAACAACTACCAGTTGCATTAGCTTATTGCGGCTGGGTCGGTCTCGGCGCCATCGGCAGTGCTTTGTTGCAACAGTTCTACTTTCAGCAACCCCTGTCTCTCGCTGCCTGGTTCAGTCTGCTGCTGCTGTTGCTTGGCATTATCGGTCTGCAATTGACCTTAGCGCCCCAGCATTAGTGATTGGCAGCGCTCGAACTGGTTTTCATTTAGAGCTGTCAAGGTGAAAGCATCAAGTTGTTTCAGGCCAGGTTGGTATCGGCTGCACTGCAGCATGCCTGTAGGGTCGCGGGCGTCGTGCTGTATTATCCCTCCGGTTTGTATTAGTTATTTTCGGCACGCTAGCAACAACTGGTGTGCCGCAGGAGCTTGTGTTCGCAATCTGACAGAACGAATGGTAGCGAAAGTCAGGCAAAAAAAAAGCAGACCTAAGTCTGCTTTTTTGCATTTTGGCGCTATTACACGTCCAGGTTTGCCACCCGTAAGGCGTTCTCTTCAATGAAAGCGCGACGTGGTTCTACCTCATCGCCCATCAGCGTATTAAACAACTGATCAGCGCCAATGGCGTCTTCGATAGTAACACGCAGCATGCGGCGGGTATTCGGGTCCATCGTCGTTTCCCACAACTGCTCTGGGTTCATCTCACCCAAACCTTTATAGCGTTGGATATACAGACCTTTTTTCGATTCAGTGATCAGCCATTCCAGCGCGTCAGAGAATTTCTCGACTGGCTTCACTTTTTCGCCGCGACGCACAAAACCACCTTCTTCAATCAGATCACGGATCGCATCACCAAGCGCGGCAATGCGGGTGTAATCCACTGAGTTGATAAAGTCATAATGCAGTACGTATTCGTTATCAATACCATGCTGGCGAATGGTGATTTTTGGCAGCGTCAGATGACGTTCACGATCTTCGGCGACACCAAAGATGTAGCTGGAGCCATCACCTTCCTGGTCTTGTAAACGCTTAGCCAACTGAGCGACCCAGGCCTCTACAGCTGCTGCGTCTTTACACAGCTCCGCGGTAATACCTGGCACATAAATTAACTGAGTCAGCAAATTCTGCGGGATCTTGCGGCTCAGACGCTCTATGGTCGCCATGCCTTTATGGTACTGGTTTACCAGAGCCTCTAAGCCTGCACCACTGATACCCGGCGCTTGAGCGTTGACGTGCAAAGATGCCTCATCCAGCGCAAGCGTGGTCAGATATTCAGTCATCGCCGAATCGTCTTTGATGTACTGTTCTTGTTTGCCTTTTTTCACTTTGTACAACGGTGGCTGAGCAATATAGATATAGCCGCGCTCGATCAATTCAGGCATTTGACGATAGAAGAAGGTCAACAGCAGCGTGCGAATGTGCGAGCCGTCGACGTCCGCATCTGTCATCAGGATGATGCTGTGATAACGCGTCTTATCCGGGTTGTACTCTTCGCGACCGATACCACAACCTAAAGCGGTGATCAGCGTGCCAACTTCCTGTGAGGAAATCATCTTGTCAAAACGGGCTTTTTCAACGTTGAGGATTTTACCTTTCAACGGCAGAATTGCCTGATTTTTGCGGTTACGGCCTTGCTTCGCAGAACCACCCGCAGAATCACCCTCGACGAGGTAGAGTTCAGATAACGCCGGGTCTTTTTCCTGACAATCCGCCAACTTGCCAGGTAAACCGGCAATATCTAGCGCACCTTTACGGCGAGTCATTTCACGGGCTTTACGTGCCGCTTCACGGGCACGGGCGGCATCGACAATTTTTGTCACGATGATTTTGGCATCGTTCGGGCTTTCCAGCAGGTACTCATTCAGTTTTTCATGCATGGTACTTTCAACGGCCGATTTCACTTCACTGGACACCAGTTTGTCTTTGGTCTGTGAACTGAATTTTGGATCCGGTACTTTGACCGAAATGACCGCAGTTAAACCTTCACGTGCATCGTCACCAGTCGCCTGCACTTTCATCTTTTTAGCGTAACCTTCCGCCTCAATGTAGGTGTTTAACACCCGGGTTAAGGCCGAACGGAAACCCGCTAAGTGCGTGCCACCGTCACGCTGTGGAATATTGTTAGTAAAACAATAAATGCTTTCCTGAAATGAATCGTTCCACTGCATCGCGACTTCAACTGAAATGCCGTCTTCACGAGTACTGGTGAAATAAAACGCTTTCGGGTGGATCGCAGTTTTAGTGCGGTTCAGGTATTGCACGAAGGCTTCGATACCGCCTTCATACTTAAAGTGATCAGACTTATCGGTGCGCTCATCAGTCAGGATAATGCTGACACCAGAGTTCAGGAACGACAGTTCACGCAGGCGCTTAGCGAGAATGTCGTAATGGAAATTGATGTCGGTGAAGATGGTATCACTTGGCCAGAAACGAATTTCCGTGCCGGTACTGTCTGTTTCACCGATGACTTTTAGTGGTTCATCTGGTACGCCCAAACGGTAGATTTGATTGTGTACCTGGTTCTTCCGCCGAATCGTCAGCTCCAGCTTGTCAGACAGCGCGTTAACGACCGAAACACCCACACCATGCAGACCGCCAGACACTTTGTAGGAGTTGTCGTCAAACTTACCGCCGGCGTGTAATACTGTCATGATAACTTCGGCAGCCGACACACCTTCTTCGTGCATGTCAGTTGGAATGCCGCGTCCGTTGTCACGCACCGAAACAGAGTTATCACTATGGATAGTGACAAAAACGTCACTGCAATAACCCGCTAAAGCTTCGTCGATTGAGTTGTCGACGACCTCAAACACCATGTGGTGTAAACCTGAGCCATCGTCGGTGTCCCCGATGTACATACCTGGTCTTTTGCGTACAGCATCCAAACCTTTCAGTACTTTAATACTCGAGGAATCGTAGTTATGTTCTTCGGCCATCTTTATCCGTCCGTTTAATCTGACCATGTTCCACGTGGAACATTGCCGCGGGCTGATTCAGCTGTGGCAATATTTGGTCAGGTTCAATTGCAGTGACAAATACCTGCGATTGAAGTTGAGCTAAAAAATTGAAGATCTGGCGTTTTGATTGGTCATCCAACTCAGACGCCAGATCATCGATTAACAACAAAGGCTGCTTGTGCCCCCGCTTGGCAATGACGTTGCTTTGAGCAACTTTCAGCGCAAATAACAAAACTTTCAGCTGGCCTCTGGATAGCACCTCATCCACAAACTCACCGTCTATCTTGAGTCGCAGATCAGCTTTTTGTGGTCCCAGCTGGCTGTAACCAAACTTTAAATCGGTGACGAAACTGTCTTGTAGTTGTTGCGACAACTCAGCAGCATCCTGACGCCGATAGTGCCAACCGGCACTGAGCTCCAATTGCAGATGTTGCAAGCTCTGGACTTCGTTCGTCAGCCCTGTCAATTCTGCGGACAAGCTGTTGAGATAACAAAGTCTCAGTTGCTGCAGCTGAAGCGCCAGTTCGACGAACTGATGATCCCAATATTGGTATTGAGAGCCATAAGCCTGCCTGCTCTTTAATAAAGCGTTGCGCTGTTTCAACACCTTATGAAAACGCAGCCATACATCATAAAAAGAAGGTTCCACGTGGAACAATCCCAAATCGAAAAACTGTCGGCGCTCTTTTGGACCGCCAAAAAACAACCGAAAGCTTTCCGGCTGCAACAACTGCACCGGTAATAAACTGGCGCAATCAGCCAAGCGCTGCACGATTTCGCCATTCAGCCGAACCTGCCATTCGCCCTGCCGGTCGCGCTGCATGCCGAGGCCAACATGTTGCATCGACCAATCCACCCGGGCGAACAAAGTATATTGATTCTGCTCGTGCCGAATCACTTTGTGTGGCTTGGCGGTGCGAAATGACCGGCCGTGCGCCAACAGATAAATCGCCTCAAGCAAACTGGTTTTACCGCTGCCATTCGCACCGTATATCAGATTCCATTGTGGATCAAAATCCAACTGCGCCTGCTGAATATTACGAAAATCCAGCAGTTGCAATGACGACAGCGCCATCGCTTACAGCCGCATCGGCATCACAACGTACAGGGCGCCAGCGTTGCCAACACCTTCGACCAAGGAGCTGGAATTGGCGTCACTTAAATGCATCACCACTAAATCGGTATTTAACGTATTCAGCACATCCAGCACGTAGCCGACATTAAAGCCGATCTCCAGCGTGTCGCCGTTGTACTCAACTTCGATGACTTCTTCGGCCTGCTCATGTTCGGGGTTATTCGCTACGATCTGCAATTCTTGCGGATTCAGGGTAAAACGCACACCGCGATACTTTTCATTTGACAAAATCGACGCGCGCACACAGGCGTCTTTTAACACAGCACGATGTGCTGTCAGCTGACGCGAGCTGTTTCGCGGCAATACCCGGCGGTAATCCGGGAAACGACCATCAATTAATTTGCTGCTGAAACTAAACTGGCTGTCGGTCAGGCGAATATGATTCTGGCCAATACTGAGACGGATCAGCTGATCGTCCGCAACCAATAAACGCATTAACTCAAGTACGCCTTTACGCGGAATAATCACTTGCTTCTGCTGATTCGCGGTAATCGTAAGTTCCAGTGAGCTCAGAGCCAGCCGGTGACCATCAGTCGCGACAGTGCGCAAAGTGCCATTATCAACCTCAAACAACAAACCATTCAGATAATAACGCACGTCCTGGTTGGCCATGGAAAAAGCGGTATCGTCTAACAATTTGCGCAGCTGTAAACGGCTCAGCTCAAATTCAACCTCACCCTGCCAGCTTTCCAGATTCGGATAGTCGTTCGCACTTAAGGTCGCCAGGGTAAATTTGCTTTTGCCGGTGCTGACAACACAGTTCTCGCCTTGTAAAGACAAAGTCAGCACAGAGGATTCCGGCAGTGAACGACAAATATCCAACAACTTTTTGGCGGGGATAGTCACGCGCCCCGGCGTGATGACTTGTTGCGGGAAGGCCTGCGCGACCAACTCAATTTCCAAATCAGTACCGGTCAGCGCTATTTGATCCGCAGTCACATCCAGCAATACATTCGACAGGATAGGCAAAGTGTGCCGGCGTTCAATGGCCCCTGAAACCATTTGCAGCGGTTTTAATAAAGCGTCACGCTCAATAATAAAATGCATAACAAGTCCCTATTAAGACGACAAAGTACGGATCAAATTCTGGAAATCTTCTTTGATTTCGTGTGTTTCTTCTTTTAACGATTCAATTTTGCGACAAGCATGCAGCACAGTAGTGTGATCCCGGCCACCAAAAGCATCACCAATTTCCGGCAGACTGTGGTTAGTCAGCTCTTTCGACAGTGCCATTGCCATTTGTCGTGGTCTGGCAACAGAACGGGAACGCCGTTTTGACAACAAGTCAGCCACGCGAATTTTGTAATATTCCGCGACGGTTTTCTGAATATTCTCAATGGTGACCAATTTGTCCTGCAGCGCCAGCAGATCCCGCAACGATTCACGCACAAAGTCGATGGTAATAGGCCGGCCGGTGAAATTCGCGTTCGCAGTAATGCGGTTTAACGCCCCTTCAAGTTCGCGCACGTTGGAGCGCAGGCGTTTAGCCACAAAAAAGGCGACCTCTTCCGGGAGACGGATATTATTTTCCTGTGCCTTACGCATCAGAATAGCAACCCGCGTTTCAAGCTCAGGCGGCTCGATCGCAATGGTCAGGCCCCAGCCAAACCGGCTTTTCAGCCGCTCTTCAACGCCGTCGATCTCTTTCGGATAACGGTCTGAGGTCAAAATAATCTGCTGATTACCTTCAAGTAAGGCATTAAATGTATGGAAGAACTCTTCCTGCGAGCGATCTTTCTTGGCGAAAAACTGAATGTCATCGATAAGCAATGCATCGACTGAGCGGTAATACCGTTTGAACTCTTCAATCGCATTATTTTGCAGCGCCTTGACCATATCCTGCACAAAACGCTCGGAATGCATATAAATCACTTTGGCATCAGGCTTTTTCGCCAGAATACCATTGCCGACCGCATGCAACAGGTGCGTTTTACCCAGACCAGTCCCGCCGTAAAGAAACAGCGGATTATAAGCCGAGCCGGGGTTGTCAGCGACCTGGCTGGCAGCAGCACGCGCCAACTGGTTTGATTTACCTTCAACAAAATTATCAAAGGTGTAATTAGTTCGGACGTTGCTGCGCACTATAGTTTTTGGCGCGGGCTCAGCAATCACAGCCGGCGCGGCTGCAACAGCGACCGGTGCGGCACGACTTGGCACCGCTGATACCGTTTTTGCGACTTTTTGACTGCTGCCGACTTCAAAGCGCAGACGCGGCGAATGATCACCGCAATAATCGTGGATCAGCTCATTGATCCGATTCAGATATTTGTCGCGGACCCAATCCAACACAAAGCGGTTCGGCGCGTACAGTGTTAAAGCATCATGTGAACTATCAGCCTGCAGCGGACGGATCCACATACTGAATTGTTGTGCCGGCAGTTCGGACTGCAGCGCTTCCAGGCAATTTTGCCAAACAGACTGATACACCATATCTCCAGCAGCCCCGAATAATTGGTATTTGACAAGGCAGGTGTTGAGGAAAGACCCGCATTATGGGCTGATCTTATCCACAACTGCAATATTGACTTTCTTAAAAAGGCTTTAACCAGAAAAAATTAAACATATATATTTGTTTTTAAATATCTTTTATCTTTTATACAATTTCATAATACCGCAAAAAACCCCAGGCATTTTCTGGCATATAGCTAGGTAAAAATTGAATTCATGCACATTTTATCCCAGAATTTTAAGAAGCCTGTGGACAACTGTAAAAGATCTGGGATCTGATCGGGAAATAACCAAGGATCACATTGACAAGTAGTGGCAGAGTACTTAAAATTCGCGCTCTTTTTAAATCGCTGCGTTTTGGTACTTACTAAAACTCAGATTCAGTTAGTAATTATCGACCGGACGGACGAATAAAATGAGCAAAAGAACCTTTCAACCAAGCGTTTTAAAACAGAAACGCAACCACGGCTTCCGTGCACGTATGGCGGACAAAAACGGTCGCGCAGTATTAGCACGTCGTCGCGCTAAAGGCCGTAAGCGCTTAACTGTCTAGTCAGTTATTTAAAGCGCTGCGTGGTCAGCTATACCTTCAGCAGGGAGTTACGTCTGTTAACTCCCGGCGAATTCGACAATGTGTTCCAGAACCCGTTCCGGGTCGCCTCCCCACTCTTCACTATCCTTTGTAAAGCAAATCAGTCCGAACATCCGCGGATTGGTCTGACGATCGCTAAAAAACGTGCTAAATTGGCCGTCCATCGGAATCGCATCAAACGTTGTGCCCGTGACAGTTTTCGCCTGCATCAGCACGAGCTGCCGCCGGTTGATATGGTGCTGATGGTGAAAGGCGATATCAGTAATGCTGACAACGCCGAATTACACCAGCAACTGGAGCGCTTATGGAGCAAAATCGCCCGCCAGTACAAAGCTATCCAGCCAAAATCCTGATCACAGCGATTTATGGCTACCAGCGTTGTATCAGCCCGCTGTTTCCGCCAAGCTGCCGCTTTACCCCCAGTTGTTCGCATTATGCCGTAGAAGCACTGCGACGTTATGGTGCGATAAAAGGCAGTTGGTTAACCACCCAACGTCTATTAAAATGTCACCCTTTACATCCGGGTGGTGAAGACCCCGTTCCCGAAAAGCAAAAGAGATAAGCGCATACATGGAATCCCAACGCAGTTTATTAGTAATTGCCTTTTTGTTTGTCAGTTTTCTGCTGTGGCAAGACTGGCAAAAAGACTATGGCCCAAAACCTGTTGTTCCGGCAGCAACTGAAGTCAGCACCGTAACCGGCAACGCTGAACCTCAATTGTCCGCATCTGGCCCGTTAAGCAGCGCAGCCCCTGCTGCCGCAGCAGTCGCCACCGGCAAAGTGATCGAAGTCAAAACTGACGTACTCGATGTCAAAATTGACACCCGCGGTGGTGATATTGTTGGGCTGACGTTGCCAAAGTACACACTGAGCCTGGAAGACAGTACGCCATACCCGTTAATGCGGCAGTTAAACGGCTTCAGCTACACAGCACAAAGCGGATTACTCGGTGACGGCCCGGATGAAAAACGCACAGCCAAGCCGGTGTATAGCGTCACCCAAGACCAATTCAGCCTGGCGGATGGCCAGACCGAACTGCAGGTGAGCCTGAAACTGGAACACAACGGCCTGCAAATCGAGAAACGTTATACCTTCGCAGCCGGCAAATACGATGTCCGGGTTGACTATATTGTCACCAATGCCAGCAGCGGCAGTAAAGTTATCCAGCCATATCATTATCTGTCGCAAACCATCGAAAACGGCAAAGACGGCAACATGATGATGCCGGTTTATCGTGGTGGCGCTTACTCCACCGCAGACCAGCGCTACGAAAAATTCGCTTTTGATGATATGAAGGACCAAAACCTGGACCAGTCAACCAAAGGCGGCTGGGTCAGTATGCTGGAACATTACTTCGTGTCCGCCTGGGTGCCACAAGCAGAGGAACAAAACCAGCTGTTTAGCCTGGTGAATAATAACGAAGGCATCATCGGCGTGCGTGGCCCGCAAAGCAGTATTGCCGCTGGTGAAAGCAAAACTTTGACTGCAACTTTTTATGCGGGTCCAAAAGATCAAGCCAGTCTGGCGAAGATTGCCCATGGCCTTGACCTGACTGTGGATTACGGCTGGTTGTGGTTTATCTCTCAGCCGCTGTTCTGGTTACTGCAACAGATTCAAAGCCTGGTCAGCAACTGGGGCGTCGCAATTATCGCTATTACCCTGTTGATCAAACTGGCGATGTTCCCGCTGACCAAAGCACAATACGAAGGCATGGCGAAGATGCGTAATCTGAAGCCGAAGATTGATGAACTGCAGGCCCGTTACAAAGACGACCGTCAGAAGATGGGCCCGGCGATGATGGAGCTGTACCGCAAAGAAAAAGTGAACCCGATGGGTGGCTGTTTACCGATGCTGATCCAAATGCCTATTTTCCTTGCATTGTATTTTGTGTTTGTCGAGAGTATTGAGTTACGTCAGGCTCCTTTCATCTTCTGGATCAAAGACTTGTCTGTGATGGACCCGTATCTGGTGCTGCCAATCCTTTACATCATCAGTATGTATGCAATGCAGAAACTGACGCCAGTGACAGTGACAGACCCAATGCAGCAAAAAATTATGCTGTGGATGCCGGTCGTGTTTGGTCTGTTCTTTATCATCTCCCCAAGCGGCCTGGTGCTGTATTGGGTAGTCAGCAACCTGATTTCTCTGGCGCAGATGCTATATATCTACAAAGGCATGGAGAAAAAAGGCTTACACGTCCGTAACGCCTGATTGCTCTGACTGAACTGACAATGGCCGTTACACTTGTAATGGCCATTTTTTTATATAAAAAAACGAGGACTCTGGTATGTACGTTAACGATACGATTGCTGCACAGGCAACAGCACCGGGACGAGCCGGCGTGGGCATCATCCGGGTATCAGGCCCGCAGGCCGCTGCTATTGCGCAAGCCGTGTTGGGGCGTGTACCAAAGGCCCGTGTTGCTGAATATCTGCCGTTTCGCGCCGCAGACCAATCGGTGCTGGACCAGGGCATTGCACTATATTTCCCGGGCCCTAATTCCTTTACCGGCGAAGATGTATTAGAACTGCAAGGCCATGGCGGGCCTGTACTGCTGGATATGCTGTTACGGCGCATTATGCAGGAATCCAACGTCCGTATCGCCCGCCCCGGTGAGTTCTCAGAACGGGCATTTTTAAACGATAAACTGGATTTGACTCAGGCTGAGGCAATCGCTGATCTGATCGACGCCAGCAGCGAACAGGCTGCCCGCAGCGCTATGCAATCGCTGCAAGGCGAGTTTTCCCGGCAAATTCATGCACTGGTTGAGAAAGTTATCTATCTGCGGATGTATGTCGAAGCTGCGATTGATTTTCCCGACGAAGAAATCGACTTTTTATCCGACGGCAAAGTCGCTGGCGACCTTGCGGAGATCCGGGCTGACCTGACCAAAATTCAAAAACAAGCTACCCAGGGCAGTATTCTGCGCGAAGGCATGAAAGTGGTGATCGCCGGTCGGCCAAACGCCGGAAAATCAAGTTTACTCAATGCATTAGCCGGGCGCGAAGCAGCTATTGTCACTGAAATCGCTGGCACCACCCGTGACGTGCTGCGGGAACATATCCACATCGATGGCATGCCACTGCATATCATCGACACTGCAGGCCTGCGCGAAGCTACAGATAAAGTTGAAAAAATTGGCATCGAGCGCGCCTGGCAAGAGATTTTGCAGGCCGATCGGGTGCTGTTTATGGTCGACAGCACTACCACGGCAGCGACAGATCCTGCGGAGATTTGGCCAGACTTTATCGCCCACATCCCTGCTGAACTGGGGATCACCGTGATCCGCAATAAAGCCGATTTAACCGGCGAAACCGTCGGTTCTGACCAAAGCGGTAAATACCCGCTGTTCAGATTATCTGCCAAGGATAAAACTGGTCTGGACGCCCTGCGCGAACATTTAAAAGCTTGTATGGGGTTTGAAGCCAGTAACGAAGGCAGTTTTATCGCCAGACGCCGGCACTTAGATGCGCTGGCACGGGCGTCAGAGCATTTGAGTATTGGTGAACAACAACTGCACGATCATTTAGCCGGCGAGCTACTGGCGGAAGAACTGCGGCTGACCCAGCAGCAACTGAATGAAATCACAGGCGAATTCAGCTCTGACGACTTGTTGGGCAGGATTTTCTCCAGCTTCTGTATCGGAAAATAACCACGGAAAACATAGGCAAACATCGGCTAAAAATAAACAAAATATCTAATTTATTCATACATTTAGGGTAACACTTTTCTTTTCTTCTTTGTTTATGCCTGCTAAAACTTGGCCACCTGTAGCCCACCAAACACCACTGGGTGGGCCATAGGTGGCCAATTTACTTCAGGAGCAGAGCAATGAAAATCACCATCGAAAAGAAACCAGTAAATTCCAAGGGTCAACGTTTTTTAATGCTGACTAGGCACTACGGCACCACAACTACAGAAGAAGGCAAGGTTCAAAAAATTCGCAAACGCGATGCACTGAATCTGTTTGTCTACGCAAACCCAAAAACAAGCGCGGAGACGCAACACAACAAAAAGATCAATGTGTTGACTGATCAAATCTTGGCAGAAAAAATTGCTTCAATTGCCAAAGATCGCTACCACTTTGAACAACAAGATCTGCTTCAATCGAACTTCTTTGATCTGATGGATCAGATGATCACTGACCGTTGCGTATTTCGGGGTCATCCGGACACCCATTTCGGTATGATCCGGCCAATCGTTTCGGTATCATCCGGCCACCCATTTCGGTGTGATCCGGACAGTCGTTTCGGTGTCATCCGGCCACCCATTTCGGTGTGTG
>SSFI01000092.1 GCA_008015325.1 Rheinheimera sp. | reverse complement strand
CGTTAGAGGTGGACGATAAAGGGACGCCGACGTTTAAAAAAGCAGCATAAGTCTATGGCCGGGCACTTCAAAAACGTGGTGTCCGGCTTTAACAGTTCCGAGTTTGTCAGTTAAGATGGTTTTACTAAACGAATGGAAGGGTATTTTTGGTCAACTGCCCACCCCTAAAGGGGCGGGCTTGCAAAAGCCCTGAGTTGACCAGACCCCATTAGGCAACTGATGGAGCCGTTATCGAAGAATGCATAGGCACCGGTGGATGACTTGCCAGTCCCCCGCTCTGCGCAAAACGATTAAACAGGTGTAATGGGTTAAGCCAGTGTCGTTTTGGAAAAACCTTCGAATAACACGGTCGAGGCACACATAACCCACTTCGGTGGAGAACGACGGGTAACCGTCATTATTTTGGAGAATGGATACGTGCGAGTTTTGGTGCTCGACAATCAGAAACAACCGTTAATGCCTTGCCGCAGCGCAAGGGCGCGTCAGCTCTTGCGCGATGGCAAGGCCGCGGTGTTTCGGCGCTATCCGTTCACGATTATCTTAAAAGACAGAGCGGGCGGTGATACACAGCCGGTATCGCTGAATGTTGACCCGGGCAGTAAAACAACCGGTGTGGCCCTAGCAGCGGACTACCCGCGAGGTCGCTGTGCAGTATGGGCGCTTCATATTGGTCACCGTGGTCCGCACATTAAATCCGCATTGGACAGTCGTCGCGCTATCCGCCGGTCACGGCGAAACCGCAAAACCCGTTACCGGGCCCCGCGGTTTTTGAATCGCACACGGCCAAAAGGCTGGTTAGCGCCATCCATCATGTCACGGGTGCACAATGTCGATACGTGGACAAAACGGTTAACCCAATTTGCGCCTATTACAAGCGCCAATGTGGAAACTGTTCGCTTCGATATGCAGCTGATGGTAAACCCGAATATAGCGGGCACGGATTATCAGCAAGGGTCATTGTTTGGCTGGGAACTGCGCGAATATTTGCTTTATCGCCACGGCCATACCTGTGCCTATTGCGATGGTCTGGCGGGCGATGCGGTGCTGGAGAAAGAGCACATTGTTCCTCGGGCATTGGGTGGCAGCAACCGTCTGGCAAACCATGTCATCAGTTGCCGCACCTGCAACGAGGATAAAGGTTCTCTGCACCCCAATGCCTGGGCGCAGCTTTGTTCACAGCGCGGCGGGAAATTAAACGCTACACGCGCCAAAAACATGCAGCGCATTCTGGCAGGTTACCGGCCATCCTTAAAGGATGCAGCGGCAGTCAATGCCACGCGGTATGCCGTGGGTGGCGTTATTAAGCGCTTAATACCAGATACGCAATTCTGGTCTGGTGGCCGCACCAAGAAAAACCGCTCAGACCAAAGTTACGCCAAAAACCACTGGATTGATGCGGCCTGTGTCGGGGAGAAAGGTGGCGCGGTATCACTATTATGCGATGCTGTGCTTGTGGCCAATGCCAAAGGTCATGGTTCTCGCCAGATGTGTCGGGTGGACAAGTACGGCTTCCCGCGTACCAGCGCGAAAACAGGCTCGGTCGTACACGGATTTAAAACCGGTGACATGGTGACGGCTAGTGTGCCAACTGGAAAGAAACAAGGTGTGCATGTCGGACGGGTTGCGGTTCGTAGCAGCGGGTTTTTCAACATTCAAACCAAAACGGGCGTTGTGCAGGGAGTATCCCACAAGCATTGCCGGATACTCCAGCGTAACGATGGATACAATTTTAACTACGGAGCGGCAATTCCTCTCTGCGCTAAAGCACAGAGTCTCCTTGCCGAAAAAAGATGAAGGAATTTGAAATGTTTGAGAAGTTATTAAAGCTGATGAATGACGCGAGCTTGTCTGGGATTGAAATGTCGATCCGGTTGGCTTCACCGACTCAGTTAAGTGTGATCTTGAGTTTTAAAAATGGGACTGCACTGGATGCTCGTCTGCTGAGTTCTGATAATCCCAATGCAGATAGCGTCATGGCGCTTCGTGCTGCACTCAACACACCGCTGGTGATCACTGGCGCTCCTGATGTGTTGATTAGCTCGATTGATAAGGCACTCTTAGATGTTCGTGAAGCAATGGTAGGGGCAAGTGCGGTCTATTCTGGCTTAGACATGGCCGCTGTCCTTGCAAGTGCCAGCGCCAAAGTTACCGCCGCTTCTAAAAATGCGCCTAAAGCAAAAGAAGCGAAGGCAAGCACCCCAAAAGTGGCGCAATCAGCACAGGTCGTCGGATCGGACGATGATGACGAAGATTTTGCTGAAGAACAGGCCGTTGACGATCAAACGCCTGAACCAGTGAGCGTCACTGCCCCGACTCAATCTTCCGCTTTTGCAGCATTTGATAGTTTATAAGGAGCATAAAGATGCCAAAACGTACCTTTTTATGTGGTGGCCGTGAAATTGCAGCCCCTCTGGAACATGGTTCATTGGAGGAAAATGTAAAGCAGTTGATGATCAACTTCCCGTTCTTTCGCTTTACGCAAGTGCTGGATAGTGATGCGGTAGCTTTGCCGGATGGGAGTTTGCAGTACGTCGTACATATGCCTCCCTCAAAGACCAATGGTTAATCAGGAGGACTCATGCTGTCTGATTTGCTGCCAAAAATTGATGATGCGGTACGGTGTATGAAAGTGAAGCAAAATGAGAAGCCACAATGCAATTTGCCAACTATCAAAGCAAACTTTCCGATCAGCAGATTACCAACCTGCCAGCATGGTTTGGGGCTAATCGCCCCACCCATGATGTAGCGATAGACACTCCCGCCCTTCCGACAATGGCCAGCGCTGTGTCTGCCATTGTCGGTCAACGCCTGCATATCCCTATCCTTGATGAATATCGCGTCTTTTTGAACATGCAGGAGTTCGAGCGGTGGATGGGGGTCATCCGAGAGCAAACGATTGGTCTTTCACCGCTTTGCGTTGCGCCTTTGTGTGACACGGCCTTGGCAACTTTTGAAAGCTCTGTTGCCGCATTTGACGGAAAATCTGCCTGCAAGGCTTTCTTTTCCATTCTGGAAGGACAGCTCACCCATTTCTCTAAAGCGCTGATGGAAAGCGCCCGTGAGTGCGTAAGTCAATTGCCGCATGGCGATGTAATTTGGCAGGAGCTTGCAGGTTATAGCCTGTTTGCCCTTTGCTTGTCCGATTTTGTTGAGCAAGGAGAGCCATATCGTCTGAGCTACGAGAGTACGGATTTTTTTGTTCATTACGAGGCAATGGTGGACTTGGTTCCTGACGAATATCGCGCTGCGTATGTCTCATTGATTGACCATCTGATTGTTCAAGGGGATGGTGCGTGGCAATCAATGGTTTATGAGATCTATGATGGGGTTGAAGCGATAGATGACGATGAAGGATTTGACGAGGTTGAGGCTTTTGTTGGTGCGTTAGCGCAAGCGACTTCTGAAAGTGTTTTAGAGGTTATCGCTCAGTACGACGAGAGCGATGCGGTTCAATGTTTTATGGAGCAAGTGAACGAATACCTGTTCTACGGTGATTTGTTTCCAGATGCTATCGAAGGTGACTTTGAAGGTGCGATTGATACGGTCAAAGGGGCTTTTGAGCGGGTGCAGGTGCTTAGAGAATTAGATAAATTGATCCACACCGAAAAGTTGGCGCTATCGAGTATTCAACAGTTGAATGGTGACTCTCCTTGGGCAGCGTTGCTGCGTACTTGCGCTCAATTAGCGCCATCAACATGCGCGGGATCTGAGGATGTATTTTCCCAACGAGAGGAAACGTGGGCTGGTTTGGGGGTTATCATCGCGCCACTGAGTGAAACTCACCCGTTACAGGCGGTGATCCATGCCGAGGCGCAAGGTTTCTACGAAGGTGTTATGAACGCGGGGGAGAGTTCAGATATTGTGGATATTGATTTTCGCAACCCTTGTTGGCAAGAAGCCTTGAAAGTCAGAACGACCAACACCGCCCTCCTTATGGGATTGTTGTGTGGCGCGAGACATTTGGTTGAGTCTGCTGATTTGTAGCCAGAATCCCCGATTGGGAGAGACTGTATCTATTCATTCGCAGGGTGTTATCCATTATGTTTCATCAAGTTGCGGTTTACGATCAGCGCCTCTATGCCGACAATTCTTCGTCGGAAAAAATCGGGGTTCCATTTGTGTTGAGCTTCACGCCAGTCGCAGCGGGTGAAACTCTGGTTTGTTATCACCAAACGCAGGAAGGCGTTATTGGTGAGGGGCGTCCCCTGTCAACCGATGATGCGGTTCAACTGGTTTCCAGTGCGGCCTCTAATCGCAAAGTAGATCCGTGGGTGAATCAACGCCTACTCTATCAGTCATCCCAAGTTCTGTGTTGGTACAGACCTGCATCTAAAAAGCCGGAGCCGATGTGGTTTCGTCAATCCGGCCAAATCAAATTGATGGCGTTATACCCCGCTTTGGTATTTGTAAAGTCTGAGGGGCTTCGCGTCTATGCAGCGTTAACCCGTCATGTTGACCGGAACACAAAGCTCTATCACGCACCGTTATGTAACGTGAATGATAGTGGTTCCCTATGTTTTGGCTCGGCAGATCGGCCATCCTCCAGGGATTCGGTTTCTCAGCAGATAGCCACTTGTGAGGCTGCGATCTTTGAGACGAATTTTTCTCATACCTCCGGTAGTAAATCCTTTCGGGGGGCTTATGGGACTGAAGCTCACATAGCGAAATGGCGGCAGTTGGCTGATGCAGGCAAAGCCCCATCCACCAAAGACTTGTACTCAACGGGATTCACTGTTGAAAGCGTCGTGAATCGTCAGGAGAAATAGCATGATCAAGTGTCCAAGTTTTATTACTGAATTTGCCACTACAGGCTGGCGACCTCTCAAAGTCATTGTTGTTGGTGCTGGTGGGACGGGTTCTGCGCTACTGAACAAGTTATTTCAGATGCAAACCACACTGCTCAATCTTGGCGTGAAAGGCTTTGATGTGACCGTTTACGATGACGATGTGGTGACTCCATCGAATGTTGGTCGTCAGTCATTCTGGGGGTTCGATATCGGGAAGCGAAAAGCCGAAGTGCTGGTGAGTCGCTACAAGCAATTTGGTAGTGTCAATTGGAAGGCCGTCCCATCCAAGTTTACGGCAGATGATGTGGACAGCAATTGTGTGATTTTCGGCTGCGTCGATAACGCGGCTGGTCGAAAAGAAATCCATAAAGGAATGACCGGTCATCAAAATATTATTTGGATTGATGCGGGGAATGACCATAAAAGCGCGAATGTTATTTTGGGGATGAAAGCGAACCTCAGTGCTAACGAGAGCGTTTATCTGCCGACCGTATATGACCTGTTTAAATCTCAGCTCGATGCGCCTGTTGAAGATGCGCTGCCATCTTGTAGCACGGCGGAAAGCATCGCTCGGCAGGATTGGGGGGTGAACGATTTTGCTGCGGCTCACGCTGCACAGCTTCTTTGGCAGTTGATTAGGCATGGAGAAGTGGCTTATCAGGGCTGTACTGTTGATTTGCGAACAGGGATTGCCTCGCCATTGCCTGCTGATCCTGAAGTGTGGGCAATGTTCGGCTATCAGGCCGCTTGAAGTTTTTTACGCAGAGGCGCTTATACGCATGCCTCTGCGTAAATCCTTGTTGGATGTTGCGTAGTACATTGACCTTCATCATTCGGAGGTTTTATGGCCACACTCATCGAGTCCAATCCGGCACCAGCGGGTCGAATCATTCAGCTTATCAATGCGGGAGCGGCGGTGCTGTCAGTTTGGGTCGCATCATGGACAACCTACATCCATAGCGATGTCCAATCATCAGCGCTTATCCATTACGGAACGTTGATCGTCAGCACTGTCGCGCCCATAGGGTTGCTTTATCTCCCTTATTGCTGGATAGCCGCCAGTCGGTTGCGGTTCTCTTTACGTGACACGGCCTTGCAAGTGACGTCAGGTTTATTTTGCAAAAATGAGCACTCTGTTCCGGTTAAACGGATCCAGCATGTGGTGCTATCCCAAAGTTTTTTGGAGCGCCTCTTTGGTCTACATCGTGTCGTTGTGACGACTGCCGGTAAGCGGCAGTGTGTCCTGACAGGTCTGTCTCACCATGATGCCGTTTGTTTCAAAAGCGCGATTATGCAGGCTATCGAGGGAGAAGATAGTGTCTGATGATTTACATTGGCAGCAGATGCCTATCCTCTGCGTAGTCCAGGAAGGATTGGCGTTTGGTCTTCGGAAAAGTCGAGAAATTAATATCGCTTTACCGGTATGGCTCGCCATGCTGGCTGCGACGAAAAGCCTGGCTGGATCTTTACTTTATTTTGTACTGACCTTCATCCTATTGGGCCTCGCCTGGGGATTTGTGACATGGCGCAATTTTCACTTTGCTCTGAGCGAACATGATGTATCCATTAAGGATGGGGTCTTTGAGCGCCGGAATATTCAGATACCGCTGAAAAGTGTGAAAAGTATCCTGATTGCCCAGCCTTGGCTTTATCGTTCTTCAGGGTTGGTTAGGGTGCAGTTTGTCACTTCGGATGAAAAAAGTGTCTTTGCAATTCCTGCGCTAAAACACTCCAGCCTCCCGCCCTATTCTGCTATCGCAAAAGCGGCCAACACCATTAAGCATGAAGACGATGACGTTTTGATTCGACTTCCAGGGTGGCGACTGATTTTGGACGGTTTGTGCCAAAACAGATTGTTTGTGTTCTTAGGTTCAGGCCTGGTTGGGTACAGCAAGCTGCGTGAGTGGTTCCCTGGCTTAGATCTGCGGATTGAACAGTGGACCTCGCAACTTGTCCAAGAAGGCGCCGCACTCCTCTTCCTTGCATCTGTGCTCACCTTCAGTGCTGTCTTATCAGCTTTGATAAGCTTCTATCAAACGGCCGGCTTTCAGTTAATAAAGCGCGATAACGATTTGGTGGCATCTTTCGGCTTGCAGCGTAAAGTTGAACAGGTTTCCCTAGACCGAGTGTCGTATTTGACACTTTACCGGTCCCTGTTGGCCAGATTGTGCTCAGGGTTGAGTACGGCCACGTTCACCCAGTGTGGGGGGAATTCGCTCACAGTGCCCGCGGTGTCAGTCAGTGACACACAGCTTTTAATCAATGTGATGTTCCCAGGAGCGACTTACCCCTTAGCATTTAAGCGCGGTTCCATCAGTGCGGTTGTATTCCCGGTCATTGTATTTGCCGGCCCTTTGTTTTGGTGCGCCTATATGTCTGTCATGGCGAAGGATGCGCTCGATTTCGCTTTGGTTTTCTTTTTATCGGGTTTAGGGGTGTTGTACTGGCATCTCGCTGGTTGGTATTTGACAGGCTATGCAGTGACAGAGAACGCAATTTTTCTAAGACGTGGACATTTTGGGCAGGTCACATATCTTGTACCGCCAAAGAGTATACAGAGCCTGCGTGTCAGCACTTTGCGAGCCAGAGCTACGGTCTTGTTAGATTTGCCTGGTGCCGAGTTCAAGCTTCATGCAATTGATACCAGAGATGTGTCCAACATCAAGTCCATGGTTATTATCGAGGATGAGAAATGTGATGGCAGATGAAGTTGATTGGTTTGACAATGTGTTGCTTTACACAGCGATGCTCAGCGTCCTGATTGTTGGTTTCTGTCTTGCGCCACCGGGCTCCTACTATGCGGCGTTGACTGTCGGACTCTTTCTATTTTGGTTTACAGGGGTCATTCGGTTTGCGTGGAAACGTGAGCAACTTCTTAAGGAGAATCAGGCGGAGTTATCTCGTTTGATGCGGATTGGTTTTAGTGAGCGGGATGCATTCAAAAAAACAGGGTTGTTGCGACTTATGCAAAAACCGTTTTGGGCAATTTGTTGATTTACATAACTAATTAAGCATTTTTTGTGCAGAGGTTGCACATAACCACTGGAAGTCGTGATAAGTTATTCGCAGATAGTACATTCTAAATCTCATTTGTGCAGATTGGAGCAACATGACTTGAAGGAGAATAAAAGCATGTCACAAATTGATCTAAACATTCCAGGCGCTCTGAGCCTTGAAAGTGTAGCCGCCCTCATTGCCTCTAAAGATGATTCAGCTCATAGGCAATTGCGTGTCACTGAAAAAGGCATCGCATTTCTGTCGGATGAAGTCGGTAACACAAATATTGATGGGTTGGCGTTTCGGCTAGAAACATGGTCTGCGCATAATGGCTATGTTGGTAAAGACGCAAGCCAAGATAGCAAGATGATGGAGCGAATTTACAACTGTTTAAAAAACAACTGGCCTCATCCCTCAGACAACTACATCGACCAATACTAACGTGTTGGTCCATTCCCCTCTTTATCTGAAATTAAGATACAGGCCACTGAATACCATGAGCATCAACCTCCCAAAATTATTACTTTTATGCTGTTTGGCAATGACAGGTACTACCTTTGCGTCAGAACAATCAAATGAAATGTTGGTTTTGCAATGCAGGGACACCAGGACTTTAGTTATCACGACTAAGGGGCACGAATCTCGACCGAACGCTTATCGAATAGAGATTGGGCTTATTATGAAACCTAAACCTACAGTCGAGTTTTTGCATTGGGGGTATTACCCCCACACTGAAACAGATTGGGGGCAAAGCTCGAATTCTCATAAAACAAACCTGGCATTTATTCCTGGATTATTCGTTGTGACGAAGGCCGATAATGACGTAATTGAGGTCGAGCGAGTGGCAAAGTCAGATGAGGATAAGCTTTGGGTGCAGACCTTTGTTGTTAATAGAAAAAATGGGGAATATAGATTCTCCAGCACAATCCAAGATAAGAATAGACGATTTATTAAGTATGACGGAGTAGAGGGTATCTCTACCAATCAGGGATTTTGCGTGGCTGAAAAACGGAGTCCCAATTTGTTCTGATGCTGTATGGGCAACTGGTTGCACCGACATATCGAAATTGAATTCGTGTTGAGAATAAACTTGCACTAACCCTTAATATTATTATAGCTATGATAAATT
>SSFI01000070.1 GCA_008015325.1 Rheinheimera sp. | reverse complement strand
ACCACCACCACCGCCGCCAGAGCCGCCAAAGCAACAAGTGGTTCAGGAAGCGAGTAATACGGACACAGGTGCTATCGGCTTTAACGCCCCGACAGTTGATGTCGGCGGAGTCAGCGGTGGTATCGGTGACCCTGCAGGTGCCATGATGCGTGATGGTGACGCAACGCCTATCGTTCGTATCGAACCGAAGTATCCTGTTCAGGCTGCTCGCGACGGTATCAATGGCTGGGTAAAAATGCGTTTCTCTATCATGCCGGATGGTTCTGTAGATGAAATTGAAGTAGTTGATGCTGAGCCGAAGCGGGTGTTTGACCGCGAAGCAATTCGTGCATTAAAACGTTGGAAGTACTCACCAAAAATTGAAAACGGTCAGGCGTTAAAGCAAACCGGGATCATGGTGCAGTTAGACTTCAACCTTGATAATGCCGGAGGTTAAGTATGAAATTTAACAAACTTACATCTGCGTTGATGGTGTTTGCTGCAGTGGGCGTAACCGCTCTGCCGGTGAACTCAGCGTTCGCAGCTCCGGACGCGGCCAAGATTGCTGAGCGTAAGGCTCGGAAATCTCAGGCAGTCGGCGAAAAGGTTGGTAAAGCAATCGGTAAAGCTTATGAGCTGTATGGCCAGAATAAAGTCGGTGAAGCACTGGCATTATTAGAGCCAATCGAAGCGTCAAACACCTTCGACAAAGCTTATTTAGATAAATTTATCGGTCAGCTGTACATCGAGAAAGACCCGGCTAAATCATTAAGTTACATGATTAAAGCGGTTCAGCCAGATGTACTGGGCTTTACTGACCAGGCGACTTTACTGCGCAACATCGGCGATTTGAGTCTGATGGCGAAGAAGTACGAGCAGGCGATCACTTACTATAACAAGTGGTCAGATTTTACCGGTGAAATCGACGCAAACGTTGATTTACGGATCGCTAACGCGTACTACGAAATGAAGCAGTATGCGAAAGTAATAGCACCGGCTGATCGTGCGATCGAACATTCGAAAACGCCGAAAAAAGAGCCGTATCAAATGAAGTTCGCTTCATATTACGAGCTGAAGCAGACCAAGAAAGCGATTGAAGTATTGGAAACTATGTTGCCAATATTCCCAAATGAGAAGCAATCTTGGGTGATGTTAGGCCAGTTTTACTCTGTAGATGAGCAATACGATAAAGCGTTAGCGATTATCGATATGGCTTACAAGCAGGGTTTATTGAAGACAGAAAACGAGATTAAACTGCTCGCTAACCTGTACAACAATAACAACGTGCCTTACAAAGCTGCAGCCTTGCTGGAAAAACACTTAACTGCAGGTTTGCTGAAGAATGACCGGGCTATCCTGATGAGTATTGCAAGTTCTTACTCTTCTGCCCGCGAATTCGAAAAAGCAGCCAAGTTCTACGGTATGTTAGGCGCTAAAGAAAATGACGGTGATGCATATCGTCGTCAGGGTGATGCACTGGCAATGGCGAATAAAAACGCCGAAGCAGCTACTGCATTACAAAAAGCTTTAGAAGTCGGTACCAAAGACAAAGGTAAAGTGCACGTTTCTCTGATCGGTGCCTATTTCTATCAAGGCAAAATGCGTGAAGCCTATCAACATGTTCTGCTGGCTCGTCAGCATGGACAGGAAAAGATGGCTAACTCATGGGGCCCATACGTGAAAGAACGCGCTGAGAAGAAAGGCATTAAGCTTTAAGCTCAGGCATTTAAAAAGCCCGCCAGCAGGCGGGTTTTTTTATGCCATTAATTCAGGACTTGTCTGTTTGTGGCCAAAAAAAACCAGCACTGAGTGCTGGCTATTTTGGTCATTGTAGAGCTATTTCACTGTTCGTCTGTGATGATAGCTCCAGGCTGTTCGTTATCTTGTGGTCTTAAATCCAGCATCTTATATTTGTCGATCAACGAATAAAGGGTTGGTCGAGTGACGCCAAGCAAATCTGCTGTTTTTGACAGATTGCCGTTCGCGACATTAAACGCGTGCCGAATGGCCTGAGTTTCAGCCTGTTCCCGTACTTTACGCAATGTGGGTAAATTATTGGATTGGCTGGATGGGAGCAAACCCAGGTCCTCGGCATTGATGAATTTTGTGTCAGCCATGATCACTGCTGATTTTAATTTGTTTTGTAGTTCACGGATGTTACCTGGCCAGCGATGGCCCAACATCGCGTTGATGGCATCTTCAGTGAATCCCTGAATATTGGTATTGAATTCGGCATTAAATCGATGCAGCAAGGACTTGGCAATTATCACAATATCATGTCCACGATTCCGTAACGGTGGGATATTTAATGTGATTTCGCTGACCCGATAGAATAAATCTTCGCGAAAAGTCTGTTCTGCGACCATTTCGGCTAAATTGCGGTGCGTGGCGCATACGACGCGGACATCAACTTCAATCTCTGAACGTCCGCCGACGCGTTCAATGACGCGTTCTTGCAGAAACCGCAGCATTTTCGCCTGTAAAGCTAACGGCATATCACCAATTTCATCAAGCATCAGGGTGCCGCCATTTGCGGTTTCGATTTTGCCTAATGTGGTTTTATTCGCACCGGTAAATGCACCTTTTTCATAACCAAACAACTCGCTTTCGAGCAGATTGTCCGGGATCGATGCGCAGTTAATTGCGACAAAAGGTTTATCCGCACGTGGACTTTGTTTATGAATAGCCCGGGCGAAGACTTCTTTACCTGTCCCGGATTCGCCCAGCAGTAAGGTTGTTATTTCAGTAGGGGCAATCTTATCAACCATCCGACAGGCTTTTTGAATCGATTCACTGTTACCGATAATGTCCTGTTGTTTGTATGCTGTGGCTTTGAGGACCCGGTTTTCCGCCTCTATTTCACTGAGTTTAAAAGCCCGCCCGACAATGACATTTAGTACATCAACATCGATGGGTTTTTGATAGTAGTCGTAAGCTCCGAGCGAAATTGCCTGTAAAGCGTGTTCAGTATCAGTACTGCCGGTGATCACTATCACTTTAGTATTCGGATTATGCTGTAAAATTTCGGTCAGACACGCCATACCTTCAGATGCATTGGTGGGGTCTGGCGGTAAACCGAGATCAAGGGTAACAACAGCTGGCTCGTAGCGACGTAATTGTTGCAAAGCCGACGGGCGGTCCTCGGCAAAAACTACTTCATAATCAGTCAGACTCCATTTGAGCTGCTTCTGGATGCCAAGGTCATCATCAATCGCGAGTAATGTTTTCATGCAACATTCCATGTGTCAGTAATGTGGATTAGTGTAAAGGAAGCAATATGGTAAAGGTAGTCCCTTGGTCAACCTTACTGTCAACCAGAAGCTGTCCTTGCTGCTGCTGAACAAACGTCAGCGCGTCATAAGCGCCAATCCCCATGCCTGCATTGCCTTTTGTGGTATCAAAGGGTTTAAACAAACGCTGCTGAATAAATTCTTCAGTCATCCCACAGCCCGTGTCTGTTATTTTTATACAAAGCTGCTGCTTGCTGCAGTGCACTGAGACCTCAACACGCCCGTCTTCTGCAGTTGCCTGCTGGGCATTATCAATCAAATGGTACAGTACATTACCAAATCGCTCCGCATCGACTGTGAGCAAACAATCTGATTCGACCAGTAATACCGGTGTGGGCAGGGTGCCGCTGCACCGTTCTCTGATCAGAGACTCAAGTAATGGCGCTAGAGCGGTTTTTTTGAGATGTTCCTGACCAGTTTGTTTATTGGTTAGCTGAGCCAGCATATTTTGTAACCGGCTTTGCATGGCTTCGATAGTCGCAAAAGCATCGTCGACGAACTCCTGGTTATGCCGGTGTTTTTTAGCATTTTTGAGCAACATGTCGATTTGTGCTTTTACATTTTTCAGGTCATGAACTACAAAAGCGGACATTCGGCTAAAGGCCGCAAATTGCGCGTTTTCAGATATGGCTTTACTGGCTTCGTCCATAAACAGATAACTGGCGATTTGCTCAGTCACAGCATTCAGGTAATCCCTGAGTTCCCAGTTTAGTTTTAACTTTTCATTAGTATTACCGTCCAGAAGGCAGTAACCCCAGATATTATTGTTTTTCAAAATTGGGATTAATAAACTGAAGTGAATGGTTTTCGCAGCTAACTGCATGGTGATACTTTGTACTAGCGGGTCATATTCATCACTGAAGTCCAATAACCAATGCTTATTTGAAAGCTCTGAACTGACCAGGCTTAAAACTGATTGATCGTTGTCGTCAAAACTGATTTGGCCACATCTGGCAATCAGCTGAAATTGTTTTTGCTGCACCCTAACCAGGCAGCCGTGGCTATAACCTATCGCATGGCACCAGGCTTCCAGCGAGACTTGAGCGGTGTTTTCTCTGGAAAACTCTATCTGTTTCAGCTCTCTGGTGAGCTCCAGCCATTTTTCGCGATAATCAAAAGTATTGGCAAAAAAGTGCTTCTCAATGAACACTTTACCTCTACGACGCAAACTATCAGAAAAAACCAGAGTGCCAAGTAAAGCGGTGCCGGCAACGATAAAAACCACCTGCAATAAGGTGGTCCAGTTTCCACCGATATAACTCAGGTAATAGCCGACTACCGCTAACAGACAAAGATAAATGCCGGCTGCAAGTACCAATGAACTTTGAAAAACAATATCTCTTGATACGTAAACATTAATACCCCAGGACTTGATTCTTTTTACTGCAATTATCAAAAACGGCAGCATAAGCAGATGTACAAATCCGCGGGCTTGCCAGGTTTGTAAATTAATCTTGTTTAGTAATGCAGCCTCTGCGAGTAAGTAGAAATCCAGCAATAGGCAAAGGCCGATGGCAATGACCATAGGTTTAAACTGCCATTTATGATGGCCAGATTTTCTATAAATCGTTTCTACCATAGCCAACGCGATAATGACTAATAACAAACTCCCGAGGAGGCGCACACCTGATTCAACAGGGATAAAAATGCCAATGAGTAACCAGCACGCCAGTATTGCAGTAGTTGTCTGAATTTTTCGCAGCTGAAACCAGCTTGATAGACTGCAGTCCGTTTTACTCAAAGCAGACAGCAGGAAAAGTATTAGTGATGCTTTATGCAAGGTTTCAATAACAAATGATAATCCGGTACCAAACACCAGTTGTGGGTACAGGCCATTTAGTGTGGCCCACAACACTGAAACCAATGTGTAAACCAGAAGCAGCGATTTTTGCGTTGTCCGCTGTTTGACCGTCAGTTGTAGTGCCCAAAACAACAGATAGCCGATAGCTGCTAATAAAAAACCAATCTGCCCGGGAGAGTAATCAGCCATCAGGGTTTCGCCCCGGTTGCTGTCTGTTGAATAAGCTGATGTAAGTGTTTGACAGGAATTGCGTAAGAAATGCCGCTGGGGTCGCTGAGAACTGCTTCGCGACTACTTTTGACTAACACCATATTAATAATGCCAACGACTTCTCCCGTGTCGCGGCGGTACAACATGCTGCCACTGTTACCCGGGTATGCGGTCCCATCTAATTGGTAAATTAAGAATGGATTGCGTAATTGTTTAAGTGTAGCGGCGGAGATGACCTGACTGTTGTCGACAGGGATCGCTATTGGCGTTACGGCGCTTAATAAAGCACTATGAGTCGCAGGATACAAACCCAGGACTCCGGTGATCGGATAGCCGGTAAATGCGAGCTCTGTCCCTTCAGCCACATAGTCATCGGCTGCTAATTTTACCGCTGGCAATTTGGCGTCGATTTTCAGGACTGCGAGATCATGCTGCTTTGCGGAATCTGTTGACAAAATCTGATGGACTTTGGGTTGTTGTCCGTGTCCTGACAAAACGACATAAGTTTCGTTTTTAACGGAATCTAAAGTTGCTGCTACCACATGATGATTTGTTACGACCCGGTCACCGGGGCTAATCACAAAACCGGATCCCAACAATTTCAGGCGCGGTGAAGCGGTGGGGTTATAGACAGCGACCGCAACGACTGAAGGTTTGAGCTGTTGTACCAGCTTGGGTAAATCATGTTGAGTCTGCGCTGTGGCCGTAAGACAAAAAAACATACTGATCAGTGCGCACAGGTAATGCCAAACGCAACTCATTGAAGCCAATGTGACTGTTTTTCCGACTAAAATCGAATTCGCAACTTTAACAAATTGGTACATACTGACTCATAGTCCGAAGCTGGTTACATGAAGTATTGGTGGCAAGTATGACACAACTGCAATCGCATGAAATAGTGCCAATTTTTTCTGGCGGTGGAACCCGATTGCCCTGTTATGTCGGAATTTTAAAGGCTTTGCAGGAATTGGGTCTGCACTTTCACAGTCTGGTCGGGGTTTCAGGCGGCAGCATTGTGGCAGCTATGATGGCTGCCGGTAAGACTTTTGATCAAATGCAAGACTTAGCCTTGCATACTGACTTTAAACAATTTCGCGGCTTTTCCCTGATGAATCTGGTTCGGACCGGCGGTTTGTCCAGTGGTGATACTTTCGAACGCTGGATGGATGCCCAGTTAGATGGCGCGCGTTTTTGTGATTTAGTTCTGGATCTGCACGTCTTAGCCACTGATATCAATGGCGGTGGCCCGGTCATTTTTAATAAAGCCCGTACCCCACATATGAAAGTGTCGGAAGCAGTGCGATATTCAATGTCTATTCCACTGTTATTTTCGTTCAAAACCTTTGAGAATCACGTGATGGCCGATGGTGTGATTCTTGCGGAAGATGCGTTGCATCAAAATTGGTCAGGACGCGATGTGCCCGTTGTCTGTTTCAGGCTAAAAAGTGAAGGGGAAGATAAACCAGCTGGAACACCGAACAGATCATTCGCAGTAAGTCATCTGGCTCCAGTTTGGAGGTGACAATTTGGCGGGCGACAATCTGGTGTGGGTCCAATTTAGCCAGTAGCTGGTTGGCGATGGTGGTTTTGCCGGTACCGACGTCGCCGGTAATGACAATAAAACCTTCACCCTGGCTCAAGCCATATTGCAGATAAGCTAAAGCGCGTTTGTGCAGTTTACTGGCAAAAAAACATTGCGGATTCGGCGTCAGCTGAAAAGGCCGCTCTTTCAATCCATAATACGCTTCATACATAACATCTGATCCTGAATGCTAAAAACCGGCAAAACGCGCTTACAAGCGGCTAGGGTAGCATAACGTGATTTGTCAGGGTATAGCGGCTTGCTCAACCTGCCAGATTGCCTTCGCTAGCTTATTGTTTTTTCGACAATTAGGCCATTTTTGTGTTGTTTTTGCGCACGAAGATTAATTTTTGCCCGATCAGATCTCAGCACCGAAAAAATTGTTGACACTCCATGGGCTGCCCCATAGAATGCGCCTCGTTCTGTAACGCAAAGCTTGTATGGCCTGCGTTGTTGATGTGGGGCTATAGCTCAGCTGGGAGAGCGCTTGCATGGCATGCAAGAGGTCAGCGGTTCGATCCCGCTTAGCTCCACCAAATTCTGTATGTGTCCCTTTCGTCTAGAGGCCTAGGACACCGCCCTTTCACGGCGGTAACAGGGGTTCGAATCCCCTAAGGGACGCCAATGATATACGCGACATTCTAATGTGTCCCTTTCGTCTAGAGGCCTAGGACACCGCCCTTTCACGGCGGTAACAGGGGTTCGAATCCCCTAAGGGACGCCACAGATTGTCAAAATTATTTTCCAGATGTCCCTTTCGTCTAGAGGCCTAGGACACCGCCCTTTCACGGCGGTAACAGGGGTTCGAATCCCCTAAGGGACGCCATCTTTTGAACGTCAGTTCAGCCGATGGGGCTATAGCTCAGCTGGGAGAGCGCTTGCATGGCATGCAAGAGGTCAGCGGTTCGATCCCGCTTAGCTCCACCAAATCAAACCAGCAAATTTTCTCCCAAAGTGCAGTCACAGAACTGAAAGTATGGGTCACATTTTTTCGATATCTTTTCTGACATCCGGATTTCAACTCCCTGACACCGCATCGGTCTGATACAGTGTCAGGGTTCTGTCAATTCCGACAATATCTCATTACATTTCTTCGATATACGGCAGCATCAAATCACGGATAATACTCTGAGCTTTGGCGTTGGGATGAATGCCGTCTGCTTGCATCAATTCTGGCTGTACGGCAACCTTGTCCATAAAAAATGGCCAGAGTTTGATTTGATGCTGTTGCGCGATTTCAGCATATACGCCGACAAACTGTTCGGTGTAACGTGGTCCGTAATTCGGTGGAATGCGTATTTGCATCAGAACGGGCGTTGCACCGGCGGCTTGGCTGAGCTTGATCAGCTGTTCCAGGTTTTGCCGCAGGCGTGGCACCGGAAAGCCGCGTAAGCCGTCATTACCGCCGATTTCAATCAGTACTGCTGCCGGTTGATGTTGCTGTAACAGCGCAGGTAAACGGGCCAGCGCGCCGCCGCTGGTTTCGCCGCTGATGCTGGCATTCTGAATGCGCCATGGTGATTTTTTATCAATCAGACGTTGCTGTAATAACACCGGCCAGCTTTGTTGTTGTGGTAAGCCGTAACCTGCGCTCAGGCTGTCGCCGACAATAAGTATGGTTTTTGTCGCGGCAGCGTGAACAGGCAGCTGAACAGATATCAACAGTACAAAAAATAGGAAGAACAATCGCATGTCAGTTACACCTGAGTTGTTTATTCAGACCCGCCAACTTTGTAAACAAGTCGCGTTACCGGGTAATACGCTGAATATCCTGACGGATATCAATCTGACAATCAACCGCGGTGACAGTGTGGCCATCGTCGGCGCTTCAGGTTCAGGTAAGTCTACTTTGCTGGGGTTGTTGGCAGGGTTGGATGTACCAAGTAGCGGTGAAGTTGTGCTGGCTGGGCGGCGGATTGACGCGTTAAGCGACGATGCCCGCGCTGAACTCAGGGCGCAGCATGTTGGATTTGTTTTCCAGTCATTTCTATTATTGCCGGCATTATCGGCGCTGGAAAACGTCACCTTGCCGGCAGAGCTGGCTGGTCAGCGCGATGCCACTGCTCGGGGCAAACAACTGCTGGAGTTAGTCGGGCTCAGCGAACGCATGCATTTTTTCCCGGCGCAGTTATCCGGCGGTGAGCAGCAACGGGTAGCTATAGCCCGGGCCTTTATTACCCAGCCAGCCATTCTATTTGCCGATGAACCTTCGGCTAACCTCGACAGTGCTACCGGGCGGCGGGTCGAAGATTTGTTGTTTGAACTGAACCGCAGTCAGGGCACGACACTGGTGCTGGTGACGCATAATCCGCAGTTGGCGGCTCGCTGTCAGCGCCAGTTTCTGATGGACGCCGGCCGGCTCACTGAAGCCTTACCAATGGCGGAGGGACGCAGTCATGTGGGCTAAAGTGGCCTGGCGCCTGTTCTGGCGTGAATTAAAAAACGGCGAGTTGTGGGTCATCGCTTTTGCGCTGATGCTGGCCGTGCTGACAGTGGTCAGCCTCAGTGGTATTACCGATAGTGTGCGCAGTGCGCTGATGCAGCGCAGCAGTAACTTCACCGCAGCGGACAAAGTGTTGCGCTCGAGTTCGCCGTTTCAGCCGGGAATTCTGCAGCAGGCTGAGCAGCTCGGCCTACAAACGGCACAGCAAATTCAGTTTAATACCATGTTGTTCGCCGGCGATAATATGCAGCTGGTGAACGTGAAGGCAGTTTCTGCGCAGTATCCACTGCGCGGGGAGTTATTGCTCGATACGGCGGCGGGCAAGAATGCGATTGTCGCGCCAGGCAACGTTTATCTGGAAGCGCGGTTGGCGCAAATTCTGGCGGTGCGGGTCGGGGACGAGCTTGATGTCGGCGCGGCCAAGCTCAAAGTCGGCGGCATCATTCTGGAAGAGCCCGATGCGCCGCTCAATCTGTTTGGTGGTCAGCCCAGAGTGATGATGCATCTGTCTGACGTTGCGGCTACTGAAGTCATCCAACCGGGCAGCCGCATTTCTTACCGTTATCTGTTCGCCGGCAGTGAAGCCAAGCTCAAACAACTCGAGACCGATATCAAGCCGCTTATGAGCGCCAATGACCGCTGGCAGCAACTTGACCGGCAAAGTGCGGTTGGCAGTGCGCTGGACCGGGCCGAACGCTTTTTGTTATTAGCCGGTTTGCTGGGCATAGTCCTGGCAGCTGCTGCAGCGGCGGTCGCAGCAAACCGTTACAGTCAGCGCCACCAGATGGCAGTCGCTGTGATTAAAGCACTCGGCGTGACCGCGCCTCTGGCACGGAAAATCTATTTCAGTCATCTGGCATTGGTGACCGGCTTTGCCAGTTTGAGCGGTTTATTGCTGGGTTTGCTGGCGAACTTTGCCGTGCAGGGCATTCTCGGTCAGTGGCTTGAAGGTTATCAGGCGGTGTTTAGCGCCAAGTCCGCCTGGTTGGGCATTGCCACAGCGTTGATTTGTTCCTTGTTGTTTTCCTTGCGGCCGGTCTGGCGCTTGACCGCGGTTCCTGCCATCGAAGTGCTGCGTCAGCAGAAGAATGACAGCCGGATCGATTATTGGCAGCTCGTCAGTGGCTCTGCCGCTGTGCTGGCTTTAATGTGGTTATTCAGCGGCGACATCTGGCTGTCGGGTATGTTATTTCTCGCTTGTTCCGGCTTTGGTTTATGTTTGCTTGGGTTTGCCGCAGTGCTGGTGCGGGTGGCAAAACCGATGGCGGCGGGGCAAAGCAGTGCATTAAAACTGGCGCTGGCGAACCTGCGCCGGCGCCTGTGGCAAAACAGTTTCCAGCTCATGACGTTCAGCCTGGCACTGTTTTTAACGCTGGTGCTTTATTTCCTGCGCGCGGAGCTGCTGGAGCAGTGGAAACAGCAAGTCCCGGAAAATGCGCCCAACCAGTTTCTGGTCAATATGACTGCGACGGAAAAAGACCAGATAGCGCAGCAGCTGCAGCAAGCTGGTTTAACTACCGGGACTTTCTATCCGATGATCTCCGGCCGGGTGCTGGCTGTGAATGGTGAAACTTTGCTTGAGCCTGAGCAAGATGATGGCACAGCGCAACGCAGCGAGCAGGCGTCACAGCAGCAATCGTCTGGGCGAACCGCACAACAAAGCACAGCAGAAACGTCGCCACGCCGGCAAGGCTTTGGCCGAGAATTGAATCTGAGTTGGTTGTCTGAACTGCCGGCCAATAATCAAATCACAGCGGGTCACTGGTTTGATGGCCCGGCACAAGTGTCGGTCGAGCAGCAACAGGCCGAGCGGCTGCAGCTGAAACTCGGTGATAAGCTGACTTTTGCTATCGGCGGTCAGCAATTTGACGCCACTGTCAGCAGTTTTCGCAAAGTGGACTGGAACAGCCTGCAGCCTAACTTCTTTATGCTATTGAGCCCGGACTTGATGGAAAATTTTCCGGCAACTTACCTCACCGCATTTTATTTGCCAGAGACGCAACAACCGCTTCTGACGGGGTTGCTTAAACAGTTCCCGACTGTGTCAGTGATCTCCGTCGCGGTGATTTTGCAGCAAGTGACTTCAATCATTGATCAGGTGTCGTTAGCGCTGACGCTGATCCTGATCCTGGTGTTTGCGGCCGCAGTGCTGGTGCTGGTGGCGCAGGTGCAGGCGACTGTAGAACAGCGCGAGCAAGAGTTAGCCATCTTACGCACGCTAGGCGCCCGTGGCCGCTTTCTGCGCCAGGCTGTATTGTATGAGTTTGCCGCTTTAGGATTATTGGCTGGAGTCTTCGCCACCATCCTGGCCGAAGTACTGCTGGCAATAGTGCAGATGCGGATGTTCCAGCTGCCATTTAATCTACACCAAAGTCTGTGGGGCATCGGGCCTGCAGCTGGCGTATTGTTGCTGACATTATTGGGTGCTTTGCTACTGCGGGGGATTTTGCAACCGACGCCGGCGAGTCTGATCCGGCGTGCCTTGCATAATTAAAACATCGCTACAGTTTCAGGGCTGCCAGTGCCGCTCTGAGCTGGTTATAGTGAAAACTGTAGCCAGCATCGAGCAGCCGTTTTGGATAGACCTGCTGGCCAAACAACAGCAGGTCGGCCATTTCGCCAAACAACAGGCGCAACGCGAAGGCCGGTAACGGCAGCAGTTCGGGTCTGCCCAGTCGTTCAGCCAGCAACTTACTGAACTGCTGGTTGGTGACGGCCATAGGTGCTGTAGCATTATAAATGCCCTGACATTCAGTATGTTGCAGTACAAAATCGATGATCCCCAGCATGTCTTCCAGATGGACCCAAGACATATATTGCTGGCCATCGCCAAGTTTACCACCCAGGCCCAGCCGATACGCTGGCAGCATCCGGCTCAAAGCGCCGCCGTGTTCCGACAGCACGATACCAGTGCGTAAAATGCAGACACGGGTTTTATCCGTTTGCGCCCGCATCGCCAGATTCTCCCAACGGGCGCAGATGTCATGACTGAAATCCGGATAAAAACCACTGAAATTTTCGTCAATACAACCTGGATTCTGGCGGCCGTAGAAACCAATGGCTGAGCCATTAATTAATAGCTGCGGCGGCGTTTGGGCCTGCAGGATAGCGCCGGCGATCTGTTCGGTCAGCTGCCAGCGGCTTTGACAAATCCGCTGTTTTTGCGCGGCAGTCCAGCGTTTCGCGGCGATAGGCTCGCCGGCGAGATTCACCACGACATCCAGCTGGTTAAAATCGACGTCTTTGATATCGTCTACCCAGCGCAGCGTCGGCGCAGAGTGCCGCTGCGCCTTGGTAATATCCCGACTCAGCCCAATCAGCTGATGCTGATGTTGCCAGCGCTGACATAAAGCGCTGCCAATCAGGCCGGTGGCACCGGTGAGCAGAATCCGCATGTTTATCTCCCGCACAAAAGCTGTAGCTGCAGGCTACGGCCAAAGGTATCAGACAGATCAACAGATTAGCAGTGTGTGGACCGGGCACCAAGTGCCCAGTGCTAGTGCAGATTGAAAGAGCAGGAACAAGGGCTGTTAATACTGGTGCTGCGGGAAAATGAGTGTAAAGCAGGCGCCGCCTAATGCACTTTGGGTAATTTCGAGGCGTCCCTGATAAGATTGCGTCAATTCATCGACGATAGAAAGGCCGACCCCATGACCGTCGGTGTAAGTGTCAAGTCGGGTGCCGCGATTGAGCAACTGGGCTTTTTTGTCTGCCGGCACACCTGGACCGTCATCCTCAACGCATAACTGCAGCGGTTTGGCCTGCACTGATAAATGCACCTGATGCCGGCAAGCTTTACTGGCGTTATCCAGCAGATTGCCAAGCATTTCCATTAAATCGGTTTCATCACCACGAAACATCACATGTGCCGGGCAGTCGAGCTGATAAGTGATCTGTTTATCCCGATAGATTTTCTGCAGTGCACTTTTCAGCTGTTCAACCACGGGGCTGACCGGAATTTGCTTCTGCCAGACGTCCTGACCTGAGCTGCTGGCTCTTTTCAGCTGATGCTCGATCATCGCCGTAATGCGGTCAATCTGATCCCTCAGTTCAGGCTGCTCCGCCATAGCGGATGTTTTGAGCACCGCCACCGGCGTTTTCAACGCATGTGCCAGGTCACTCAAGTGATGGCGATAACGTTGCTTTTGCCGGTTCTGGTTATCCAGCAGTAAGTTCAAATCTTCTTTAATGGTTTGCAGTTCGCTCGGATATTGCTCGGTCAGCTGTTGTTGCTGGCCGCTTTCTACCTGACGGATCTCATGGTCCAGTGCCGATAAAGGTCGGGTCGTCCAGTAATAGGCTAACAGCATAATGAAGGCCAGTACCACACCGATGCCAATAAACCAGCGCAACAGTGTTTGGCGGAAACTCTGCATCGGCGCTTCCAGCAAGCGGTCGTCCTGTAAAATATGGATGGTCAGCGGCATGCTGCGATCACCCATATCAAACAACAAAGCAAACGACAGCACCCAATAGGTTTTGCCATCCTGCTCCAGCGCGACAAACTCGTGTTTGCCCGGCAGCATTTCGTGCACCGGCGGAGTGAAGGCCTGGTTAAGCGAGGAGTCGGATTGCCAAATCAGTTTATCTTCCGACACAATATAAGCACTGGTGCCGGAGTCAGTGCGCAGGAAGTCTGCAGGGAGAATACTGTTGTTGATTTCGACCACATCATTTTTGCTGGATAGTTCAGACAAAAACGAATAGAGATGCACTTCCAGTTTTTGTTCGGTGCTGGTCAGCAGTTGGGCAAAAAACGCCCGTTCAATGGCCAGAAAAGACGCCGGCAAAATAAACACCAGCAGAACCAGGCACACGATGGCCTGACGCAGCTTCAGCGATAAGGTCATGCACCAACCGCCAGGTTAAACCGATAACCACGGCCCCGGAGTGTTTCTATCGGTTTGAGCTCGCCGTCCGGGTCGAGTTTTTTGCGTAAACGCAGCACAAAGACTTCGATGACATTACTGTCGAGGTCAAAATCCTGATCGTAAATATGCTCAGTCAGTTCAGTTTTAGAGATCACTTTGGTTGGGTTGAGCATGAAATACTCGAGAACTTTGTATTCATAGGCTGTTAACTGGACTTCTTCGCCATGGCACCAGACTTGTTGGGTCCGGCTGTTGAGGCTAATCGGTCCTGCGCTCAGGGTCGGATCTGGCTGGCCAGCCGCACGCCGGATCAATGCGTTACAGCGGGCAAGCAGTTCTTCCATATGAAAAGGTTTGGTCAGATAATCGTCGGCACCCGCGTCCAGGCCCTGAACTTTTTCCTGCCAGCTGCCGCGGGCGGTCAGCACAATAACGGGTGTTTTAATGTCCTGTTGCCGGGCTTTACGGATCAGGGACAGACCATCCAACTTAGGCAGGCCAATATCAATGATTGCCAGATCATACGGATACTCACTGATTTTGAAAAAACCATCTGAGCCATCATGGGATAAATCTACTGAAAATTGCTGCTGCATCAGGTGGTTTTTCACTTGTTCAGCAAGTAGCGTTTCATCTTCAACAACCAGCACGCGCATGGCATATCCTTATCTTCAGTAAAAATAGTGGTCACAGTGTAAAGCAGTGTAGATCAGGCGCAAAGCCTGATCCTGCAGAAGTTATTGATTACGTGGTGGCTCTACGACTACAGGCATTTGCGCGCCGGGATCGCGGTCCATCAACGTGGTATATTCACGGTTGTTCAGAATGTAAGTGACGCGGTAGCCATCAACCACGCTTTGATATTCAACTTCAGTACCGGCCTGATAACACACGGTCTGTAAATGAACCACGTCCTGGCCATTTTGCTTGCCAACATCATGGCCGATAGAACCGCCGAGGACTGCACCTGCTGCCATACCGACCTTTTTATTCGAACTGTTGTGACCAATAGCATTGCCGAGTGCACCGCCGATGATAGCGCCGACAATAGTCGGAGTGGCGGAGTCCGATTCGCGCTGGACAACCTGCCGTTCTTCACAGACGCGTTTAGGTTTATGAATTTCAATGGTTTTATATACGGGTTCTGATTTTGTGACAGTTGCCATCACATATTGCTTTTTGCCGTAATGGCCAGAGCAGGCGGTGATTAAAGGTAATAACAACAGCAGATAACGCATATGAAATTCTCCGACAGGATAATGGCCTGACCTTAATAGCCACCAGCTTAACTTTAGCTGAATTACAATTTGAATTAAAATTAAATAAAAAGTTGCAAATAAGTAAATTGACGCTAAGTTCAATAAACCAAACGTTACAACTTGTGTCGTTTGGCCCATAGCGCCGGAAGACCAATTTGCCGGCTCCTTTTAACATGCTCTGAACAGCAAGGAAAGTCATGATGAACATGAAATCATTATGGTTTGCACTTTGTGCAACGCTCGCCTGTATCGGCACTCAGCAAGCGAGTGCAGCACTGAATAACCCGATCAATTCCGACCAAAAAACTGTTAATGCTGTTGTTGCAGCGAAGTTGGCGTTGAATAAAGCCGATCTGCAACAGCTCGAGGCTATTCCGGGGATTGGCGCGAAAAAAGCGCAGGCCATTTTGGAATATATTAAGCAGAACGGGCCTATTAAAGACAAAAAACAGCTAATGGAAGTCAAAGGAATTGGTGAAAAGATGGCAGATCGCATTGCCACTTATGTCAGTTTCAGTTAGCTCAATCACGGTCCGGCGGAACTGATTGTCGGGGGGCCATCAATTTCCTGGTCTGTGACTATTGACCGCCGTGGACCTGCAACACGGCGGTCAGTTGTTATTCATCACCCAAGACGCGCATTTGTTCGTTTGCCCACTGTACGGCTTCATGGTATTTGTCCGGCAGAACTTTAGGGTCGAGTTTTAATTTGGCTATAGCGTCGTTGGCTTGTTGCCATTCTGCCCGTTCATAACATCTGACCAGATCTAAGTATTCGGTCAATAAACCCGGTTCGCCGACTAACGCATCTTTGATATCTTTTGATAAAGGCAATTTAGTCAGGACAGAAGACATCGGCTCATCCAGAATCGCATCCATCAACGACATCATGCCGGTCAAAAAGGCCTTGGCTGTATCGGTCTGACGGTGCAAGGTGGCAATGCCCTCAGCAAACTTGGCTCTGGTCATCGCCAGCCGCATCAATTCTGCTGGTTTTTCACTGGAGACCTGCGCAGTGAACAGCACCGACAGGAACTTTTTCAATTCCAACTGACCTAGCACCACTAATGCCTGTTTGATGGTTTCGATTTCAGAACGCCGTTTAAACACTGCACTGTTGGAGTAACGCAGCAGTTTATACGACAGATGAACGTCGCGTTCAAAGATACTGGTGATTTGGGCTAAATCCATCTCTGATTTCGACGTTTCATATAACAATTCTGCCAAAGTCATCTGGGCAGGAGAGAGCGCTTTACTCTGCAGCATCTCGGGTTTGGAGAAAAAATAGCCCTGAAAATAACTGAATCCTAAATCCAGTGCATGCTGAAACTCGGCGTTAGTTTCGACTTTCTCTGCCAGTAACTTGATGTGTGGGAACGGCGTTACGGCCTGTAAAATTTGCTGAATAGTGTCAGCGTCTGTGCTGCGAAAGTCGATTTTGATGATGTCGATAAAAGGGTAAAAATGGCGCCAGACCGGCTGGTGGATATAGTCATCTAACGCGATCACATAACCTTGTTCTTTTAGCTGCTGTACTTCGGCCAACAGCCTTTTGCCGGGCTGTACAGTTTCAAGAATTTCCACCACCACCTGTTCCCGCGGTAGCAGGCTTGGGAATTTTTTCAGCAGGGTTTCCAGGGTGAAATTAATAAAACCTAGCTTGTCACCCAAGAAATCGTCCAGACCGAAATTGAATTGACTGCCTGCGATCATCTTCGACGTTGCTTCGTCACCATCAATATCCGGAAAGACATTGGCCAGGCCGTCACGAAATAATAACTCGTAGGCGTACAGGTTTTTTTCCCGATCAAGGATAGGTTGGCGGGCGGCATAAAAGTACATAACTGCTTGTGTCCTCGGCATTTGCTCCCTGAGCAATGTAGCAAAGAACCACAAGGGCTGGCTAATAAAATTTGTGGCTTTTTGTCGGGGGGGAAGGTGCTCAGCCACGGCGGCTGAGCACTTGCGGTGTTATTCGGCGAGTTGTTGTTCCAGCGCGGCAAAATGTTGGTTGACAACAGGATCAGGCATTCTGGTCAGCAGGCTGACCACGACGACTGCCAGGGCGGCGAAGAACACCCCAGGCACCATGGCGTACAGATATTCATTGAGCTGTTGCCCCTGAATTTGCAGCGGGCTGAACACCCAGAACAAGACGGTGCCGGCACCGACGACCATACCAGCCAAAGCTCCCGCCGTGGTCATCCGACGCCAATAGAGACTGATCAGGATCACCGGGCCAAAGGCCGCACCAAATCCGGCCCAGGCGTTGCCGACCAAATCCAGAATCGAGCTGCTGCGGTCAAGCGCAATGGAAATCGCCACTACTGCCACCAGTAACACCGACAAACGGCCGACTAGCACCTGAGTTTTGTCAGAAGCTTGCTGATTTAAGAAGGTTTTATAGAAATCCTGCGTCAAGGCGCTTGACGTCACCAGCAACTGACTGGAAATCGTACTCATCACCGCTGCTAATAACGCGGCCAGTAAAAATCCGGTGATAACGGGATGAAACAGCACCTGCGACAGCATGATGAAGATGGTTTCAGGGTCTTTTAACGGCTGCTGAGTCTGATGTACATAGGCAATGCCGACAAAACCAGTGGCCACTGCGCCCATTAACGAGATGATCATCCACGACATACCCACCCGGCGCGCCACCGGAAAATCTTTCACTGAGCGGATCGCCATAAAGCGCACGATGATATGGGGCTGACCAAAATAACCGAAACCCCAGGCGAGCAGCGAAACAATGCCCAAGGCGCTGGTACCGGTAAACAGGTCCAAATGGTTTGGATTAAGCGATTCCACGATAGCTAAAGTGGTACCAAAATCACCAACCACATTTAAAGCGACCAAAGGCACTATCACCAGCGCCAGAAACATAATAATGCCCTGCACAAAGTCGGTCATGCTGACCGCCAGAAAACCACCGAGCAGGGTATAGGCGATCACCACTGAGACGGTCAGTGCCAGACCGTAGAAATAATCCAGCTGGAACACACTTTCAAACAGTTTGCCACCAGCCACGACACCGGACGCGGTATAGAGCGTAAAAAACACCACGATAACCAGTGCAGAAATCAGCCGCAGCAGGCGGGTTTTATCGGCAAATCTGTGTTCGAAATAATCCGGCAGTGTAATAGAGTCATTCGCGATTTCGGTATAAAGGCGAAAGCGGGGGGCTAAGAACAAATAGTTCGCCCATGCGCCTAAAATCAGACCCACTGCCAGCCAGATTTGTGAGATCCCAGCGGCGTAAAGCGCGCCGGGCAAGCCCATTAACAGCCAGCCACTCATATCGGAAGCACCGGCGGATAACGCTGTGATCCCAGGGCCCAATTTACGTCCGCCAAGCATATATTCGGACAAGTTACTGCTGGACTGCCGGTAGGCATAAAGTCCGATAGCGAGCATTGCGATGAAATAGATCGCAAGTGCAAGGATGGTACCTGTTTCCACTGAAATTCCTCGACCTGTTGTTTATTGTTATGGTGCCGTTACGGTGTGTGCGAAGCGGGGCAGCGTCGCAGCTGTTGGCGCCGCCATGCTAACAATAGTCCATGAACAGAACCAGCAGTTTTCTGTGAACTGCTGGTTGGCTGCTACCAGTGACAGTTAAATGTTAAAATGAAGTGACTTTTCCAGCATGGCACTGGTCGTGGCCAGCAGTTGTGGTTGCTCCGCGACCAGCACCAGGCGGTGTTGCAACTTCGTTACCGACTGACCAAAAAAACGCGCATCGGCGAACTGCGCAGGTTTAAGCTGTCCTGGTTCGATGAGGCCGGGCTGACCTGTATCTGGCACGACAAATAAAGTCACAGCCTCGCCATCGACGTCCAACACCAGATGCAATGAGCGGACACCGTCAAAGTCACAGAAGCGGGCATATCGGACCGGCACCGGGAAATCGGCGTGGATGCCGAGCTGACTGAACATCGGGCTAATATCGGCCGGGCTTAACAACGCTTCTGCACGCAGCGCCGCCATCTCGTGATAGACATGGGACAGCGCATGTTGACCGAGGTCGGCCGGCCTGTTTTGCAGCGGCTGTTGCCAGTACAACACAGTGACGAGCAGTGCAGCCGCGGTTGCATAAGGTAAAGGCCGTTGATACCAGCGCTTTTGCATTGGCAACATGCGCTGATTTAACAGGGCCCGCTCAACCAGTTGTGGTGGCACTTCAATGGCTAATTGCTGGCGCAAGCTGTCATCAAGTGCCTGTAGTTCCTGCTGCAGCTGTTGCAGCTGCGGCTCGTCCTGTAACGCTTCAGCGCTGACACTGCGTGGGTCTTCATATAAAGCCCGGCGTAACGAAAGCTTATCCATGGGCTGGTTCTCCTGCGGCTTCTGGTTGCAGTCTGGCACGTAACTGAGCGCGGCCGCGAAAAAGTCGGGTATTCACAGTATTGAGATTGAGTTGCAGTACAGTTGCGATTTCGTCGCCGGTCATTCCCAGCAACAACTGCATGACTAAGGGTTCCCGATAGTCTTGGGGAAGTTCAAGAATAAGCCGGTGCAGCCGGTCGGTAGCGACACCGTGTTCGGGGGATTGATGTGGATCTTCCAGGCTATCCTGTTCGACATCACTGTACTCAAACTGCTTACGTTCAAAGCGTCGGGCGTTTTCATGGCGCAATATGGTTAACAGCCAGGCTTTGGCAGCCTTGGCTTCCTGCAGTTGCGAAAGGTTTTTCCAGGCCCGCAGCAGGGTATCCTGCACTAAATCTTCGGCAATGCTTTTAGAGTGACATAACCAATAGGCATAGCGATACAAGTCCGGCGTATAAGCACGGACCAAAGCCTCATAACGTTGTTGGGCGTGGCTCATTTGCACTCCGCAAAATCTGACATCACCACAAAGACCGGCTGGCCTGCCGTTTTTGTGCAGGCCAGCGCAAATATATCAGCGGCTGGGATAAAGCGGGGCCAGCCCGGCTGTCTGGCGGGCTGGTTGATGCTGGAAATGCGCCCAGGCTTCCAACAGGCCATGACCTTGCCAGGTTTTACCGGCTGCCTGGTAGCCCTGATAACTCAATTGCTGGATTTGTGATTTTAACGCGCCGTCCGGCAAATGCGGCAGGATGTCGGACAGCGTGGCGATTTGCGGGTCTATCAACTGCTGGGCCCAGCGCAGCAGCTGTTCACGGGCCTGTGTCGCGTCATGTTGCTGGCAGGCTTGTTTCAGTTTGCGTGCATTAAAGCGCACCGCAGAATCTGTAACCGGCAAAGCCACTGTTGGCGGACGCTGGTACCACTGCTGCAACAACCACATCGCGACCGTGGCTAACCACAACACCAGGAAAAGCCAGCTACTGTAACTGAAATACCAGTCGGACACCGGCTCAGCCGCCACTGTGGCGACTGCTTGTTCCGGCGCCGCAATCACGCTGGTGTCAGCTTGTTGCGGGTTGGGGCTGACCTGCAACGTCACTTCAGGCAAGACCGCAACATCGGGTTGGTTGGTTTTGGTATTCCACCAGTGAACCCGAACTTCAGGCATGGTCAGGGTGCCGCTTTTATCGGCGATAATGGCGTAGCTGAACACTTTTTGCGCCACGATACGGCCTCTGCGCTCGGCTTTATGGCTTTGTGGTTGTTCCGGATAGATCTTGGCGCCACTCACTGTACCTAACTGTAGATCCGGCAGCTGATGGTCAGCCAAATCCAGCGCCGTCAGGGTGATAGTGCGGGTAACAGGTTCACCTTGTACCAGTTGCTGCGCCGATGGCGACCATTCTTCCGTCAATGCCACCAGTTCTGAGGGCAGCCAATGATGCTGCTGGCCGTCAGGAATGGCATTGACTGTTAATGTCAGCGCTTTGCCTTCTGCAGACACCGCTTTGGTGCGGGCGAAATAGTCATAACGCGAGTTATCCCGGTCAATCATTTCACCATTAAAAAACGGCGCGCTCAGCGTTAAACTACCACTTTTTTGCGGCACCACACTGTAACGGCGGGTGATAGTCTGGTAACGCTCACCATTGACGATTTCGCTGTTTTCGACGTCTTTCCCGACTTGCTCGACCTCAGCCCCGGCAAGCTCCGGCTGGCTTAAGTTGCCGCGTTGCAATTCGCCTTTAAAGTAGATTTTAATTTCGTAATACAACATTTGTTGCACATGCACTGTGTCATGGCTGAAGCTGTTTTCCAGGAAGAGTTCCGCGCCTTTGCCGCTGCTTTGGCTGGCTGGCTGGACTTCAATGCTGATCGGGTCACTGCTGATATTGCCAACAGTAAAAGCCGGGATCGTCAAACTGCCGGTACGGCGTGGAAATAAACTCAGCTGCCAGGCGGTGCTTTGGCTCGATTGGCCGTTGATGATTTGCATGCTTTGGCTGACAGAAGGGCCGGACACGCGAAAATCGTTTTCCAGCACGGCAAAATCCAGCACGCCGGCATCGACTTTTTCATCAAGTACCAGTTGCAGCACGATGGCTTCACCATACATCGCCGGGTTTTTATCAACGCTGGCCTTCAGTTGCGTGGCGGCCTGAGCCTGCCACAGCAGAGCAAAGCCAACCAGTAGCAGACGAAAACACAATTTTACCATTCTTGTTGAACTCCACGCGGGATCGCTTGTTGCTGGCGTTTTTGATATTCCAGCAACATCTTGTTTTTTAATAATAAACTGGGCTCATCCTGAACTTTTCGCAGTAAATTTTCCAGTTGTTGACTTTGTTCCGGGCTGGCATTCGGCCAGGCTTGTTCAATGGCCTGCTGTTGCTGGTCCGGTTTTTCGCTTTGTTGTTCGGCTTCCGCCTGCTGCAATTGTTGTTGCTTTTGCTGCTCAGTCTGTTGCTGCTGCGACGGATCGGACTCTTTGCCTTCAGTGCTGTCTTGCTCGCTTTGCTGCTGATCCTGTGATTGCTGCTGACTTTGTTGGTCTTGTTGCTCCTGACCGTCTTTTTGCTCGCCGTCTTTTTGTTCACCGTCCTGCTGCTGATCCTGCGACTGCTGCTGGTCTTTGGATTGTTGTTCCTGCTGGTCCTGTTGCTGTTCCAGCAGTTTTTGCATCAGTTTGATATTGTCCTGCACACCCGGTAAATCAGCCTGTTGCTGTGCAGCCTGTTGATAAGCGGTCAGTGCCTGCTGATATTGTTGTTGCAGCGCCAGACTGTTGCCGAGATTAAACAATCCGGCGGCAGATTTATCCTGTGCAAACAGGCTGGCTGCGCCAGCGTAGTCGCCGGCGCGATAGGCAGCGTTGCCTTGCCATAACGGGTCTTTGAATTTAGCCTGTGCAGCAGCATAATCACCGGCGGCATAAGCCTCGCGGGCCTGTTCATTCCGGCTTTGCCATAAGTCCTGCCACTGCCAGCCTTGGGCTGATACGGTTTCTGCTGCCGGTGTAACATTTGCCTGATCTGCGGCGTATTGCGCATCAGCCGCCGGCACTGGTTGCGGCCACAGCATCAGTAGCAACGGCAGCACCAGCAGTTGCTGTTGACGTAACGCCAGCACTGCCAGAATGAGCAACAGATAACATAGGTAAACCCCGGCGTCCTGCCATTGGTCGCCCTGCATGGCTGAAGGCGCAGCTTCTTCATTCAGAGTTAAAGCAGGCAAAGCCAGTAGCTTGCTAATGTCACTGTCGTCAAAACTACTTTGCGCAAAGGCGCCGCCGGTCAACGCACTCAGTTCGCGCAACTGGCTCAGCGGCACTTTCGGCAGCACAATACTGCCACGGGAGTCTTTAAGCAGTTCGCCATTTTCCAGCTGAATAGGGGCACCGTCGGTGTGGCCAAAAGCCAGCACAGACACCCGATGGCGAAAACCATTGAGCTGGTCACGGATTTGGGTAAATTGCTGACTGTCAAAACCATCGGTGAAAAAGATAATATCGCCTTTGACGTACCCGGCCTGTTGCAGCAGCTGGTCTGCCAGTTTCAGTGCGCCGGCAAAATCAGAACCCTGCACCGGCATAATCTCCGGTTTTAAGTCCGGCAGTAACAGGCTGATATTGTTGTGATCCGGTGTCAGTGGCGAAATCACATAGGCGTCGCCGGCAAAAGCCAGTAATGCCATTTCACCTTCGAGCTGCGCTTTGGCATAGTCCAGCGCTTTAAAACGTGCCTGTGTCACCCGGTTGGGTTTGATGTCGGTCGCACGCATCGACATCGACATATCGAGCACCAGCACGGTCGCACGCTTGAGCTGAAACGCCGGTTGCGGCAGTTTCTGCCAGCTGGGGCCTGCAGCTGCCAGAATGCCCAGCAACAACAGCAGCGGCCATAACCAGTGTTGGCGGCGCTTGACTGTTTGTGCGCTTAGCATGTGTTGATACAAGTGCGGCGCCAGCATTTGTTGCCAGGCATCAGTCAGCGGCAACCGGCGCATCAGCAGCCAGCACAGCAGCACCAATGGCAACAGTAACAGCACATAAGGCCTCAGAAAGTGGATATCAAACGGCATAACGACTCCGGCGCCACAACGCGAAACCAAGCAGCAACAGCGCGCCGGCTAAAGGCCAGTGCAAAAGACTTTGCTGCGGCCGGTAGTTCAGCTGATCGCGTTCAATCGGCTCAAGCTGGTCCAGCAGCTGATAAATTTCGCTGAGCTCCTGCAGATTACGGGCACGGAAATAACGACCACCGGTTTCACTGGCAAGCTCAGTCAGCAATTTTTCGTCCAGATCTGCCGACGGATTGACCAGCTGCGGACCAAAAATACCTTGTTGTACCATCTGCTCGGCACCAACCCCTACCGCATAAATTTTTACGCCGGCGGCTTTGGCAAGCGCCAGCGCTTCACGTGGCTGGATATTGCCGGCGGTATTGGCGCCGTCACTGAGCAGGATCAGCACTTTGTTTGAACTTTGGTAAGTGTTAAAACGCTTCACGGTTAGGCCAATGGCTTCGCCGATGGCCGTGCGCTGACCGACCAGGCCCAACACCGCATCATCCAGCATTTTTTGCACTGTGGTGCGGTCAAAGGTCAGCGGCGTTTGCTGATACGCCGCGTCGGCAAATAATATCAGACCGAGCCGGTCACCCTGACGTTTGGCAATAAATTGTCCCAGTACATGTTTAACCGCATCCAGCCGGTTGTACGACTGGCCTTCAATCACCATGTCGTTGATGTTCATTGAGCCGGACAAATCCACTGCCAGCATCATGTCGCGCCCTTGCTGTGGCAAGGTCACGGGCTCACCGAGCCAGCGCGGCTCTGCGGCTGCGGCCAGCAGGCAAAGCCAGAATAATAACGGCAACAAGGCCGGTCGCCGCCATTGTGCCCGCGGCTGGCTTTGGGCTTGCTGCGCAGCCAATCGCGCCAGCGGCGGAAAATACAGTGGATTGCCGCTTTGTTGTTGGCGACGGCGCAGCAACCATGGGAGTGGCGCCAGTACAAAGATCCAGGGCAGGGCAAATTCAAACATACAGCGAGAGTTCCTTATGTTTGATCAGCCATTGTCTGGCGTATTGCTGCCAGGCGATGATAAGTGCCGGATCGCTGGAGGGGCTGTAAAGCAAAACGTCGAGCTCAGGCGGGGGCGTGTCCAGCGCCGCACTGCGCTGTAAAAACGCGACAAATTGCGCACTTTGCATCGCCAGCGCCGAATGACCCGGTTTTTTAGTCTGCAGATATTGTTTTAACAACAGCAAAATCTGATTGGCAGCATCTTTTTGCTGCAGATTAATTTGTTCCAGCAGTTGCAACGCCAGACGGCGGGCGCTGTTGCGGCGGCGCTGTCGGAGCAGGCGCCAGATAAACCAGCCCACCAACGCCAGTATCAGCACGGCAAGCAGCAGGTACCCAGGCGCCAGATAAAATTCATCCGGCAGCGGCGGCTGCTGAATATCGGCCAGCGCCGCTTTTAAATTGTCAGTCATTGACGGCGTCTCAGCCATGTCCGGCTCCCTGCATCACGGCGTCTGACAGCGTATCTCTGCTGCTTAATTGCTGGCGCAGCGGCAGCGCTGTGCTGATTTGCACATGGCGTAAGCCCAGACCGCGCCAAAAAGCCTGTTGTTGCTTCAGCAGTTGCTGCTGTTGCAGTTGATACTGCTGCTTTATGGCTTGTGGCGTTAAATCCAGCTGTAATATCTCATGCGCGCTTTGGACCGCGAGCTGCCCTTGCACCTGCATCGGCAGTTGTTGTTCCAGCGGGTCGAGGATTTGGCAGAGCCGGATCTCATTGTGCTGACGCATCGACTGCAGGTGGCGCAGTACATTGGCGTCCAGGGCAAAAAAATCGGAAATGATATAAATCAGACTGCCGGGGCGCACCAGCCGGCGCAGCTGTCCTACCGCGTCGGCGAGACTGAACGACGACTCTGCCGTTGCTGTTGCAGGCGCACCAAGCTCGAGCAGTTGCTGCAGATAACGCAGTACAGCCACGCTGCGACTGGCCGGTTTTAACTCGCGGATCTGGCTGCCATTTAGCAAAATCCCACCAAACTTGTCACCACGGTTTTTCGCATGCCAGCCGACCAATGCGGCCAGATGCGCCGACTGCACCGCTTTGGTCAGCAGCACAGAGCCAAAATGCATACCCGGGCTTAAATCCGTCAGCACAAACACTGGCCGTTCTTTTTCTTCGCGAAATAACTTAGTGTGCACTTTGCCGGTGCGGGCTGTCACGCGCCAGTCGATGGTGCGCACATCGTCGCCCGGCTGATAATGGCGCACTTCGTCAAACTCCATGCCGCGGCCTTTGCTGCGCGCCAGATAACTGCCTGCCAGTTTGCTCTGGATCACTTGTTTTGGCGCCAAATCCAGCAAATAGGTGTGATGCTGATATTGCAACAATTGCGGCAAATCCAGATGGACACCATCGGTACCCAGCGCTTTAAGCTGGGCCGCGACGGTTTGCATATTTTGCATGGTGGACATCAGGCAACCGGTACGCGTTTGAGCAGCTCAGTCAGCACCTGGTCGGTGCTGACGCCTTCGGCTTCCGCTTCATAACTTAAAATCAAGCGGTGACGCAGCACATTATGGAACACCGCCTGTACATCGTCTGGCGTGACAAAATCGCGGCCACTGAGCCAGGCTTTGGCGCGCGCGCAGCGTTCAAGTGCAATAGTGGCACGTGGGCTGGCGCCGTAAGCGATATAGCGGCCAAGCTCGGCGCCATAGTTGCCGGCATGGCGCGTCGCCATCACCAGTTGCACTATATATTGCTCCAGACTTTCAGCGATATGCAGCTGCAGAATAGTCTGACGCGCGGCAAAAATATCGGCCTGCGTCATACGGGGTGGGGTTTCGCTGTGTTGCGATAAGGCTTCACCGCGGGTTAAGCGCAAAATCTGCAGCTCTGTCGCCGCATCCGGATAATCGACTTTTAAGTGCAATAAAAAACGGTCGAGCTGTGCTTCCGGCAGCGGGTAAGTGCCTTCCTGTTCCAGCGGGTTTTGCGTCGCCATCACTAAAAACAGTTCAGGCAGTTTATAGCTGTGGCGGCCTACAGTAATTTGCTTTTCTGCCATGGCTTCGAGCAGGGCCGACTGCACTTTGGCCGGCGCGCGGTTGATTTCGTCGGCCAGAATAATGTGGTGAAACAGTGGGCCGCTCTGGAATTCAAACTTGCCGGTTTCCGGCCGGTAGATGTCGGTACCGGTCAGGTCGGCTGGTAATAAATCCGGCGTAAATTGAATGCGATGAAAACTGCCTTCGACACCATGGGCCAGTGCGTTCACAGCCCGGGTTTTCGCCAGGCCCGGCGGGCCTTCTACTAACAGATGGCCATTGGCCAACAGCGCCAGCAGAATGCCTTCGGTCAGGGCGGGTTGGCCGACGACCTGACTGTCGAGATAGGATTTTAACCGGTTAAATGCGTTCACAAACAATACTCTCTGGCTCTGGTTAAACAGCGTTATTTATATGAAATCACGGGGGATTTCACAGGCGTATCCGATGAAATGCGGCTAGGCTAAGACCAGCTTCGCAGATATATGGGCGGCGCAGATTAAAACAACTGTTTTAATTTCGTCAGACTCTCGCTACAATCGGGAAAAACACAGGTCAGACCTGTAACGAGCAGCAACAGAGGACTTATATGGCCAACCCAATTCAACTCAGGACCCGGCAGGGCGATCGTATCGCTATCGTCCGCGGCTTACGTACGCCATTCGCCAAGCAGGCCACCGAATTCCACGGGGTTTCGGCGCTGGAGCTAGGCAAACTGGTCGTGAACGAACTGCTGATCCGCAGTGAACTGGACCCCAAGTTAATTGATCAGGTTGTTTATGGTCAAGTTGTGCAGATGCCGGAAGCACCAAACATCGCCCGCGAAATCGTCTTAGGCACCGGCATGAATGTGCACACCGACGCCTTCAGCGTCACCCGCGCCTGTGCCACCAGCTTCCAGTCTGTGGTCAGCGTCACTGAAAGTATGATGGCCGGCATCACAGAAATAGCCATCGCCGGCGGCGCCGATTCCAGTTCAGTGTTACCGATTGGCGTCAGCAAAGCCTTAGCCCGCGCGCTGGTTGATGTGAATAAGGCAAAGACTTTTGGCCAGAAACTGGCGATCTTCCGCCGCTTAGGCCTGAAAGATTTATTACCGGTGCCACCGGCTGTTGCTGAGTACACCACCGGCCTGTCGATGGGCGACACTGCAGAGCAAATGGCGAAAACCCACGGCATCAGCCGCGCCGATCAGGACGCCATGGCGCATCGCTCACACTCATTGGCCGCGCAGGCCTGGCAAAATGGCCTGATGAAAGAGGAAGTCATGGCCGCGCATGTCGAGCCGTACAACAAATTCCTCGATATCGACAATAACATTCGCCTCGATTCTAAACTCGAATCTTACAGCAAGTTAAAACCAGTATTTGACCGGAACTACGGCACTGTCACTGCGGCCACTTCTACGCCGCTGACCGACGGTGCTTCTGCCGTGCTGATGATGACCGAAAGCCGCGCTAAGGCGCTTGGTTATGAAATTCTTGGCTATGTGCGCAGTTATGCCTTCGCTGCAATTGATGTGTGGGAAGACATGCTGATGGGGCCGTCGTATGCGACGCCACTGGCGCTGGACCGCGCCGGCATGAAGCTCTCTGATCTGACCTTAATCGAAATGCACGAAGCTTTTGCCGCACAGGCACTGGCCAACATGAAAATGTTTGGCTCGAAAAAATTCGCCGAAGAAAAACTGGGCCGCACTGAAGCCATTGGCGACATTGATATGGCGAAGTTTAACGTCAACGGTGGCTCCCTTGCGTACGGCCACCCGTTTGCGGCCACTGGTACCCGCTTAATTACTCAAACGTTACATGAATTAAAACGCCGCGGCGGCGGTGTCGGCCTGACCACAGCCTGTGCGGCTGGTGGCCTTGGTGCCGCAATGATCGTGGAGACTGAATAATGCAGCCGACTTTTACCTTAAGCCAGCGCGATGATGGCGTTGCGGTTATTACGATGGACATCGCCGGCGAAAGCATGAATGTGCTCAAAGCCGAATTTGCCGATGAAATCTCTGCGGTGCTGGAACAAGTCCGCAGTAACAAGAGTATCAAAGGTGTGGTGATCATCAGTGGCAAGCCGGATTCTTTTATCGCCGGTGCCGACATCAGCATGCTGGATAAATGCAAAACTGCTGCCGAAGCCACGGCCATCGCCAGCATGGGCCAGCAAATGTTTAACGAGCTGGAAAAGCTGCATATCCCTTTGATCGCTGCGATCCATGGCCCATGTTTAGGTGGCGGGTTGGAGCTGGCGATGGCCTGTCATGGCCGTGTCGCCACTGACGATGCCAAAACCGTATTGGGGCTGCCGGAAGTTCAGCTTGGACTGTTACCAGGCAGTGGTGGTACGCAGCGTTTGCCTAAGCTGGTTGGTCTGCAAAAAGCTTTGGATATGATGCTGACCGGCAAACAACTGCGCGCCGTACAGGCGAAAAAAACCGGGTTAGTCGATGTCGTGGTGCCGCGTAGTATCTTACTAGAAGCTGCAGTAAAAATGGCGTTAGCCGGCAAACCAGACCGTTCGAAACCGGTGAAACTGCCGTTAGTGGGGCAGTTATTGGAGTTTACTTCAATTGGTCGTGGCATTTTGTTTAGTCAGGCGCAAAAACAAACACTGGCAAAAACCCAGGGCCATTATCCGGCGCCACTGAAGATTATCGATGCGATCAAAACCGGTGTGTTTTCCGGCATGCAAAAAGGCCTGGAAGTCGAAGCGAAGCATTTTGGCGAACTCTGCATGACGCCGGTGTCAGCAAACCTGCGCAATCTGTTTTTCGCCACCACCCAGATGAAAAAAGAAAGTGGTGCCGGCGATGCCAAACCCCGCAAAGTGAAAAAAGCGGCAGTGCTCGGTGGCGGCCTGATGGGCGGCGGTATCGCTAATGTTACGGCGGGCAAAGCAGGCGTGCCGGTGCGCATCAAAGATATTAACCAAACCGGTATCAGCAACGCGCTGAAATACAGCTTCAGCCTGCTGAATAAAAAGTACAAAAAACGCTTTATCAGTAAAACTGAGCTGCAAAAACAAATGTCGCTGCTGACCGGTACCACTGACTATTCCGGCTTCCATGATGTGGATCTGGTGGTTGAAGCGGTGTTTGAAGATCTGGCACTGAAACAGCAAATGGTTGCTGATATCGAGCAGCATTGCAGCGAACATACGGTATTTGCCTCTAATACCAGCTCATTGCCGATTGGGCAGATCGCAGCCAAAGCGGCCCGGCCGGAAAATGTCATCGGCCTGCATTATTTCTCGCCGGTCGACAAGATGCCGCTGGTTGAAGTCATAGCGCATGAAAAAACCTCAGCCGAGACTATCGCCACCACAGTGGCCTTCGCCCGCAAACAAGGTAAAACGCCGATTGTGGTCAAAGACGGTGCCGGTTTTTATGTCAACCGGATTTTAGCGCTGTATATGAACGAAGCGGCGAATCTGCTGCTTGAAGGTGAGTCGGTGGAGAAGCTGGATAAAGCACTGACTCGCTTTGGTTTTCCGGTCGGGCCAATTACATTGTTGGATGAAGTGGGTATTGACGTTGGCGCCAAAATTTCGCCAATTCTGCAAAAAGAACTGGGGGAGCGCTTCCAGGCGCCAGCCGCTTTTGACAAGTTAATTGCCGACGGGCGCAAAGGCAAAAAAGTTGAAAAAGGCTTTTACCTCTATGGCAAAAATGCCAAAAAAGGCCGCAAAGACGTCGACAGCAGCGTATACAGTCTGCTGGGCGTGCAACCGAATGGCCGCCTGAGCAGCGACCAAATCAGCAAACGCTGTATGGTGCAGATGCTGAACGAAGCGGTGCGTTGCCTCGAAGAGGGCATTATTGCCTCGGCGCGTGACGGCGATATCGGCGCTATTTTTGGCATCGGCTTCCCGCCGTTCCTTGGTGGTCCGTTCCGTTATATCGACAGTTTAGGTGCGGGTAATCTGGTGGCTGATTTACGCCGCTTTGAAGCACAGTTTGGTGCCCGCTTTGCGCCGGCGCAGCTGTTGTTGTCGATGGCAGAGCAAGACAAAACCTTTTACTGAGGCTTTTGTTAAGGTTATTGTGAGAAAAACCGCAGCTCGCTGCGGTTTTTTTATGCGTACTTCAGCCATGCTGCTTGCCCTTTAGACCAACACTTCGCGTTGTTGAACAACACGCCTGGTCATTTTTTCGATATAATCCGGCGTCTTTTACATGACGGAGCAGAGTTGTGTTGTGGTTACTCCTTCATCCACTGGTCAGTGTGTGGTGTTTTCTTCAGGCCAAACAAGCCGGATTACGTGGTTGGCCCTGGGTTGTGCTGGCGTTACTGACCGGTCCTGTGTCTGTGCCGCTGTTTTTAAATCACCGTCGGATGGTGTATCGCAAGCTTGGCGGGCTCGACTCTGTGCGGTTCCGGCCCTGAGTTGTGAAGACGTGCCAGGAGCCCGCTGCCAGCTATCTGGTTGTTTCCGGCGGCTGCCACTGCACCGGTGCATTGTCAGCAATCCACAGCTGTACCGGCACTTGTTGCTCCGGTAAAGCCAGCAGTTTATACAAACCGGACTGACACAATTCCTGGCTAAAGACTGTTGGCAAAAAAGCAGTGCCATTGCTACGCAGCAGCCATTGCCGTAACAATCTCGGGTCACTGCAGCAAAATGCCAGCGGCGCTTTGGACAGTTGTGGCAATTTGCCTGCCCAGTCCAGCCGTCCTTCCGCTTGTGCGGTGTTGCCGACCGGCCCAACCGCAGCCAGCGTTAAAGTGCGCCACAGCTGTTGCTGGTAGCCAGCTTCTGCCGGTTTGTCGGCACTGCTGGTTAGAATCACATCGGCATGTCGGTTCAGCGCCACCTGTGCATCACTGACCTGTAAATGCACGGCAGTCTCCACATTCACCACCAGCATTTCCAGTAACTCAGCGGCCAGAAACTGCAGTCCCGGTTCGACCGCCACGGTCAGACGCTGCGCTAGGCTACTTTGCTGCTGTAATTGCGTCTTAGCAGCCTGCAGTGCGCTGATCACAGCCTGGGCGTGGGGCAGCAGCAGTTCACCTGCTTCGGTCAGCTGAATGTTATTACGGTGGCGGCTGAACAGCGCAACGCCGAGGCTCTGTTCTAATTGGCGAATGCGGAAACTGACCGCTGACTGTGTCAGATACAGATGTTCAGCAGCTTTGCCAAAATGGCGGGTTTTCTGCACTTCCAGAAAGGTTTTCAGTAGTTCAGTGTCCAAAGATTGACCTTAGTATTTTTGATTGTAATGATAAAAAATATTTGTTTTACGTGCGGAATTTTGTTTACCATACTCCGCACAGTTTAATTGGGATAGCTTTAGATTCAACGAGATCAGGGGAAAAAAGTGATGCAGCAAAGTTTTGTGGCTAAACGTCGCTTTTTTGATGACCGCAATTTCCCGAAAGGGTTTACCCGGTCAGGACGCTTCACCTTAGCGGAGGGCAATCTGCTGGAGAAGCACGGTGCATCGATGCAGGAACTGGAAGAAGGCCAGCGCCAGCCGGTGAACGAAGAAGAGCAACGCTTTTTACAAGTTATGCGCGGTGAAGCTGAAGCGGAAACCGTATATGAAAAAGCCTGGCTGAAATACAAACAGCGGGTGCAGGAAAAGCGTAAGTTTCATACAGTATTTGGTAAGAAGCGCATTGCTGATGGCAGCGATGATTTTTCTTACGTTGAAACTGATAACGATTAACAGAACCGGGTTCACCGGTCACGACAGAGGGAATTGGCTGTGGATGGATTTTTACAGAGTTTATTGAACCCGGCGGTTTTGGTGTTTTTAATCCCGTTAGCAGGCATCGCCATTGGTGGCTTGAAAATGTGGTTAAACCATCAGGAACGCATGGAGAAAATTCGTCAGGGTATAGACCCTGATGCACGCCGCCATTAATGCGCTGTAGTGACTGTTTCTGAGTTCTTTAATCGCAAAAAGCGCCTTCAGGCGCTTTTTTTGTGCGCCGCTGCCTGATACGAAGCTGCAACTGCAATTGCTGCGTGCAGGCAGCGACAATAGATTTGGCAATCGCATCTGTTTTATCGAACAATAAAAGCCCGCAGTGTATTTTGGCAGCGCACATTGTCGACACTAAAGGGCAGCACATTGGCCATGCTCAGCACACGACCTTTTGCCTTATACCGAAGCAGGTACAGCGGCCAGCCGCGGTTTATTTTGTTTCTGGTCGAGCAGGAATTGAGTGAAGTCAGCAGCAGATAACGGCTTGCTGTAGTAATACCCCTGAATTATCTCGCAGCGCAGTTGTTTCAGCTGCTGCAATTGTTCCGCCTGTTCCACGCCTTCGGCTACCACGGTCAGACTGAGGTTGTGTGCGATAGTGACAATTGTATCCACCATATTACGACCGCGAGCGGTATTCATATCGTCGATAAAAGCTTTGTCGATTTTCAGGGTATTGAGCGGAAACTGCTTTAAGTAAGCCAGCGAAGAATAGCCGGTACCGAAGTCGTCCATCGCCAGATGGATGCCGCGGGCGCGCAGTTTTTTCATCGTATCAATCGCCATTTTCGGCGATTGCATGACAGTGCCTTCGGTGATCTCCAGCTCCAGATGGTAAGAGGGCAGTTCAGTTTGTTGCAGTACATCGTCAATCTGCTCACACAGATATGGCAACATAAACTGTTTAACCGACAAGTTCACGGCAACCCGGCCATGGAACAGGCCCTGATCAATCCAGCGTTTGACATCAAGGCAAGCTTTACGCAGCACCACCTCGCCAATTTCGACAATCTGACCTGTCTCTTCAGATACCGGGATAAAAGACGCCGGGCTTATCAGGCCGCGTTTAGGTGTGATAAAACGCACCAGCGCTTCCATCCCCACCAGCTGACCGCTGAGGATGTCCATTTTCGGCTGGTAGTAGACGGTAAAGAAATCTTCTTTCAGGCCGTGGCGGATCAGGTTTTCCAGCTGCAGTCGCTTAACCGCCAGCTTATTCATGCTGTCATTAAAAAACAGGTAGCGGTTAGCGCCGTCATTTTTGGCGTGGTACATCGCGGTATCGGCATTACGCAGCAGGGCTTCCGGGTCCCGGCCATCTTCCGGATACAGCACGATGCCGATACTGCTGGTCACGGCGAGTTCATGCTGATTGATAAAAAATGGCAGGTTGATTTGTTTAATCAGCTCTTTGGCCATTGTGGTGATGGTATGGATGTCGTTGGTGTTTTCCAGCAGGATGGCAAACTCGTCGCCGCCGAGCCGATATAAACGTTCTTTTTGTCGGGTCAGCTGACTTAAACGTTCTGCCAGCTTAATCAGTAAAGAATCACCGAGTTGATGGCCAAGTGAATCGTTAATTTTCTTGAAGTTATCTAAATCGAACACCAGCAGTGCATGTTTGACTTCGCGGTCAACCAAACGGCCTAGTTCCGCAGAAAACACCGCGCGGTTGGGGAGGCCGGTGAGTGTGTCAGAATTAGCCAGCCGGCTCAGTTCCGCTTCGCGCTTTTTCCGTTCAGAAATATCGGAAAACACCGCCACATACTGCGTCAGTGCGCCGTGGTCATCACGTACTATGTCAAAATTAAGCTCGGCCTGGTACACCTCACCGCTGATGCGTTGATCCTGAATTTCGCCTTGCCAGGTGCCACAGGTCTGCAGTACGTGCCCGATTTCCTGCAAAAATCGGCTGGGGTACATCGATAAATCGAATGGCTTTTTGATCACCTGTTCCCGGCTTTTACCAGTGATGGTGCTGAACGAATGGTTAACTTCCAGAACAATAAAGTTGGTATCACAAATCACCACAGCGTCTGAGATATTCTCCAGGCAACGGGCAAACAACTCCAGGCGCTCTTCAGTTTGTTTCAGTAATTGGATGTTTTTCAGCGTGCCGGTCATCCGGGTGGCGACCCCTTCGGCATCCATCGAGACGACTTTGCCACGGTCCAGTACCCAGACCCAGCCGCCATCAGAAGCGCGCAGACGATAAGCTGCCTCGAAATAAGGTGTCTCGCCGGCCAGATGCTGATACAACTGCTCGGTAACCCGTTCGATGTCGCGCGGATGAATTTGGTCACGGTTGGGAGGGAACTGGTTGGTTTCTGGTTTCAGTTCAACCGGATGCTGCCATGAGCTGGAACGGTATAAACTGCCGGAAGCGATGTTCCAGTCCCAAAGTTCGTCACCGCTGCCCCATAACGACAGGCGCAAGCGTTCTTCGCTTTGCTCGAGCCGGCTTTGATAACGACGCATTTTTAAGATCGACAAGTGCGCCAGCAACAAAGCGCCAAACGAAAACAATAAGATTGAAGACAGTACATACGGCATCGCATGGTCGAAATTAACCGCGTAGGCCGGCGTGCTCAGCAAAGCCGGCAACAGCAAATACCGGAAAATTCTGTAATTATTGTTATTTTTCACACATCTACACAGCTTGTGGGGCTTTCGGATAACTTATAGAAAATCTCCGGAGCTGTCAAAGCCAATCTGTCTGCAAGTCCAGCTGTGACGCCAGTTCCGCCGTGGTCATAGTGCGCATCAGGCTATGCTCGGGTGCCGGTCCGGTTGCCATAAAGATCGCATCATAATCTGGTGCCAGTAATTCATAACAGAAATTGCAGAAATCCTGCAGCGACAAGGCTTCTAGCTCGTCCTGTATGCGCTGCGACAACGAGCACTGGTAATCGCCCTGACCAATCGCCAGCCACAGCCGTTTCGCCCGGCTGGCGAGGCTGGTATCGCGCTCGCGGATTTGTGCGGTCAGACTGGATTTGATTTGCGCAAAATCGTCCTGCGGAATTTCCGGCAGTTCTTCGAGGAATTTGCGATAAAAAATCACCGTCGCGTAGTACAAATCCGCAGCGGCAGTTTTTGGTGACTGCACATAAAACGCCATGCCCGGTTTTAAATTCATCGGCACATAACCGGTACCGACCAGATAACCCAGCTGCTGTTCGGTGCGTAGCGCATGAAAATACTCCGGTGAAATCAAATGATTGGCCAGCATAAATTTAGCCATAGCCGCAGCGCTGCGATCTTTGGCAGGCAGATAAATTACCAGTGCCTGGTCGTCATGCGTCAGCTGCTGTTGCAGCCAGACCGGGCCGCTGCCTTGCACGGAAAAACTTTGCCGTGGCAGACGCTGCCCCGCAGACTCCAGCTGCTGTTGCCACTGAGTCAGCATACGCTCAAGCAAATGAGCATCGGTTTTGTCCCAGTTGCCCAGCATCAGCGCATCAATATGAACGTTTTGCAGCGTGGTAGCGATAAACTGGTTAAAAGTAGGGAAGTCGGTTTGTTCCAACAGCTGTGCCAGCTGTTGGGTATCCGGATTTAACGGTTGCAGCAACGACGACAGCTGGCTGAAGAGCTGACTGATAGGTTTGCCACTGATTTGACTGCGCCAGTGCCTCACCAGTTGGAACTGCAGTTCGGCAAAGCGCTGTTCGCTGAATTGCCGATCGGTCAGCTCACTGAGTAAATCCTGCAGCAAAGCGATTTGGTTGGCCGACAAGCCACTGCTGTGCAGCGTCAGACCATGTTGCTGCACATAGAGGTTGTAACTGAGACCGGCGGTGGTGGCCGGGTAAAACTGTTCGTTGATGCGGTCGAGAAATAATTCCAGCCACAGCTTGGTCAGGGCCAGTTGCGTCAGATTTTGCACCGTATTGGGTAAGGTCAGCTGGACAAAAATATGGCCTTTGGGCGAATGGAAATCGGTATCGGCTTTAAACCACAGTGACAAATGTTCGGTGTTGACCAAATGTACCGGTTGCTGTTGATGCGCGCTCAGCGGAATGAGCTGTAACTGCCCAACCAGATAAGGGTTCGGATCCGGCAGATGATAGCCTGGCATCGGCTGCTGCTGAGCCAGACTTGCCAGCAGTTCTGCCGCCAGCGGTTCCACACTGTAAGGTGTGTGATACCAGCGTGCCTGTCGGCTGGCACTGACTTCGGGCGCAATCAGCATCACCCTTAAGTTGTCTGCGCGGAAATAACTCAGCAGCTGGCGGTACAGCGATTCGGACGGCGTTTCCATCCGGTAGTCACCAAAGATGTAGTCATGTTCCGGGTAATGTTGCAGATTAATCGCCAAATCACTGGCCAGTTGCAAACTGGCACGGGGTTCCGGGTAGGTGAAACTCCACTGGATCAGCCGTTGACGCTCCTGGAACAGATAGAGCGGGAACGCCTCCTGACGCAGCAGGGCAAAATAAGCAAAACAACTTTGCAGGATTAAATCGCGCTGCGTCATGCCGGCGTGAGTCAGCTCAAATGCCAGCGTGAAATCCTTATAGTTACTGCCGTCAATGCCGCCGCCGGCACTGAGCGCGTTCACCAGCCCTTGTTGTTTCAGTCCGCTTAATAACGAACCGGGCCCTTCATCGCCAATCAGATGAGCGAGAAAACTGACCACTTTATATGGATACCAGGGCTGAATGTCGGGAAGAGCAAAGCTCAGCACCAGACGTTGGGTTGGTTTGTGCGGCTGAATGTTCAACTGGATGCCAAGATGTTCGGCCTGATACAGCGGTGCAGTCAGCGCAGTTTTAGCCGACAGGTGTGCCGGCATCTGCATAAAATATTGCTCGGCCAGCTGCTGTTGGCGCGCCAGCGGTAACGCGGAGACCAACACCAGACACATCCGGCTGGTGGCGTATTGTTGCTGATAAAATTGCCGGACTGCTTCACGCGCACTTTGGTGTGGCCGGTCGTCCAGCGTTTGTAGATTGCCGACGGAAAATTTGGCAAAGGGATGCGCCGGATTGATGGTTTCTTTGTGTGCCTGATAAATGCGCCGGCCATCGTCTTTGAGTTTCATCGAAAATTCAGCTTCTATCGCCTGCCGTTCTTTTTGCACTGACTCTTCTGCAAAAAGCGGGGCGCCGAGCATGTCGGCAAAACGCTCAAGGCCGTCAGCAAAGGCGTTGTCTTCAATATCGAAATAAAAGCAGCTGTGTTCGGTGCCGGTCCAGGCATTGTGACTGCCGCCGTGGCTGCTGATGAATTGCGCATAGTCGCCAGCTTCGGGAAATTTTTCTGAGCCGAGAAACACTAAATGTTCGAGAAAATGGGCCAGACCTTCACGATCGGCCGGGTCATCAAAATGCCCGACATTGACCGACATTGCAGCCGCGCTTTTTTCTGCGTCCGCTTGTTCGACTAACAGCACCCGCAGACCATTATTCAGCGTAAATGTCTGATAACGGCGATGGTCGGCAGGGCTTTGTACGAGTTGCGTTTTTTTCAAATCAGGCCTCATGGTCAGGCTAAATGCGACGAGTTTTACTGCAGCTCATCATACGATTAAGGAATATAAAGAATAAAATCTATGCTTTATTATCAGTTACTGTGACAAAGATCTTTCATTATCATAGCGCACTCTTTTCGCGTTGGGCGCGAAGTTGTTGATGGTGTACATAATGGTCAATCTGGTTATCATGCGGCACGGCGAAGCGGTGGCGCAAAGCAGTCAGGATAGTCAACGGCAACTGAATGCCCGCGGGGATGCCGAAGTCAGTCAGATGGCAACGTGGCTGACAAAAGTTTACGCCCATTTCGATTATATTCTGGCAAGTCCCTATGTCCGCACCCAGCAAACGGCTGCCTTGATGTTGGCACAACAGGGCGGGACGACGCAATTACAGACTTTGCCGGAACTGGTACCGGACGGTGACAGTCAGCAGGTGCAGCTCTATGTGGATGCCTTATTGGCAGAAATGCCGGCAGCGCGCATTCTGATAGTCTCCCACATGCCGTTGGTCAGCTTTTTAGTGGAAACTTTTACCCGAAGTGGTAACACACCGATTTTTGATACAGCCGCACTGGCCTGTATTGAATACACGCCGGGTGGTCAGGGCGTTTTGCTGGAGAAAATCGCCCCGGCTGATTTGCAGCTCATCAGCTCCTGATTATTTATCCGGCGTTTTCAGTAAAACTAATAATGCGCCGTCGCGGCCCCAGTGGGTTGGGGCGGTATGAAAGGCGCGTACATTCGGGTGCTGAATGAGCCAGTTCGGCACTTTACGCGCTAACAGCCCACTGCCTTTGCCATGCACCACACAAGCGCAATTGAAATGCTCGCGCTGGCAATAATCCAACAGTCCCGCCAGTTCATGTTTGGCGTCCTGTTGACTGAGTCCATGTAAGTCCAGCACCACGCAGGGCTGAAATTCGCCGCGTTTTAAATTTTTGGCCAAATGCAAGTCTTCGCCGGGCTGGACATAACTGACAGTGCCGCCATCGAACTGATAACCTTCGTATTGATCAGAAAAATAGAATAAACTGGCAGCCGGCTGACTTTCAGACGTCTTGATGGCAGATTTCTTCTTGCTGCGTGGCGGGGTCAGCGTTATCTTGTCCTGCGCCATAGGGCGGGCACCCGAGATCGCATCACGGAACAGCTGAATATCCTGATCGGTTATTGGTGGTGTCTTTCGCATGGCGCAAGTCTATCCAATGAGCACACTGAAAGAAATGACTGAAGCACAAACTTCTCCGCTAACCGCGGAATTAATCGACGAAGCCTTAGCCGATTTACACAGTATTCACGACTGGCTGCGTTTTGCGGTCAGCCAATTCAACGCCGCTGACCTGTATTTCGGTCATGGTACCGACAATCCCTGGGATGAAGCCGGCCTGTTGATGGCCTTCACGCTGCACATGACCCATATCGCGGACCCGGTGTTGCTGACCACCCGGCTGACCCGCAGCGAAAAACGCCAGTTTGCTGCTCTGTTGCAGCAACGCATTGAACAGCGCATTCCGGCCGCTTATCTGACGCATCACGCTTATTTTGCCGATTTACCTTTTTATGTCGATGAGCGGGTATTGGTGCCGCGTTCACCGATTGGCGAACTGATCAAACAGCAGTTTTCCCGCTGGTTCCCGCAAAATCCTCCGTTGCGCATTCTGGATTTATGCACCGGCTCAGGCTGCATCGCGATTGCCTGTGCGCACTATTTGCCGGACGCGGAAGTGGATGCCATTGATATCAGCGAAGATGCCTTAACAGTGGCAGATATGAATATCGATCAGCATGGCTTGTATCATCGGGTGTTCCCAATTTTGTCGGACGGCTACGATGCTATCCCGGGCCATACCTACGATTTGATTGTCACTAATCCGCCTTATGTCGACGCCGAAGATATGGCCGATTTGCCCGATGAATTCCGCCATGAGCCTGAGCTTGGTTTAGCGTCCGGCGAAGATGGGCTGGAGCTGACTATGCGTATTCTGGCCGGCGCCGCAGCGCATCTGAATGATGACGGCGTGCTGATTTGCGAGGTGGGTAACAGTATGGTTGCGCTTTGTGAGCGTTTCCCGCAGGTTCCTTTTGACTGGATTGAATTTGAACACGGCGGCCACGGCGTATTTGCCCTGACCAAAGCCCAGTTAAAGCAGTTTCAGGCCTTTTTTCAGGAGTAAACCATGGCCGGCAATAGCATTGGTGAATTGTTCCGTTTAACTACTTTTGGTGAAAGCCATGGTCCGGCGATCGGCGGTATTGTTGATGGTTGCCCACCAGGTCTGAAACTGGATTTGGACGCTATTCAACACGACCTGGACCGGCGCAAACCCGGCACATCGCGATACACCACGCAGCGACGGGAAGACGATGTGGTGAAGTTTTTATCCGGTGTGTTTGAAGGCGTGACCACAGGGGCTTCAATTGGCCTGCTGATTGAAAATACCGATCAGCGCTCGCAGGATTATTCCAATATCAAAGACTTATTCCGCCCGGGTCATGCCGATTACACTTATCACCACAAATACGGTATCCGCGATTACCGTGGCGGTGGCCGTTCATCAGCACGGGAAACTGCAGTGCGGGTGGCTGCCGGAGCTATTGCCAAACAGTATCTGAAACAACGGTTTGGTATTGAAGTGCGTGGTTATTTAGCCCAGCTTGGCCCGGTCAAAGCAGAAAAACTCGATTGGTCACAGGTGGAGCAAAACGACTTTTTCTGTCCGGACGCTGACAAAATCGAAGCGCTGGATAGCTTTATGCGCGATCTGAAAAAATCCGGCGATTCAGTGGGCGCCCGCGTGAATGTGGTGGCCAGCAATGTGCCGGTAGGCTGGGGCGAACCGGTGTTTGACCGGCTCGACGCCGATATCGCCCATGCCATGATGAGCATTAATGCGGTCAAAGCGGTGGAAATTGGCGATGGTTTTGCCGTGGTGGAACAGCAAGGTTCAACCCACCGTGATGCGCTTACGCCGCAGGGATTCACGGCGAACCATGCCGGCGGTATCCTCGGCGGTATTTCATCGGGTCAGGACATTCGGGTCAGCATGGCGTTAAAGCCAACGTCGAGTATCAGCATTCCGGGCCAGAGTATTAATACCAGCGGTGAGCCGGTGGAATTGGTGACCAAAGGCCGGCACGACCCCTGTGTTGGTATTCGCGCTGTACCCATTGCTGAAGCGATGCTGGCGATAGTGCTGATGGACCATTTCTTGCGTCACCATGCGCAGAATCATCAGGTGCAGGTCAGCACGCCGGATATTGCTGCGATTAGCCGTCAGCAAGACATCTGATGTGTTGATGCGCTGAACATGTTTGATGACAACGGCTGAAGATTCAGCCGTTGTGTTTTTTGCGCTGTTGTCGCGGTGCTTTTTACCTTTGCCCTGGGATCTCTATGCAAACCACCCAAAGTCTGAGCCTGGCTTATCTGGCTTATTTCGCCGTGTTAGGTGTGTTCGTGCCTTATATTGGTATCTTTTTGGACCACCGGGGCCTTAACTCCCAGCAAATCGGCACTTTACTGGCGATAGTAACGGCGATGCGGATTGTCGGGCCTAATTTATGGAGCCTGCTGGCGGCAAGACGTGGCGACCCGGTCGGCGTGATGCGCTTAGGGGCTGTGCTGGCGGCAGTCGGTTGGTGCAGTACTTTTATCGATGCAGGTTATAGCCTGCTGTTGCTTGGGCTTGTGCTGTACAGTCTGTGCTGGACGGCGATTTTGCCACAGCTTGAGTCGGCGGCATTTTATTATCTGAATAATGATACCGGCCGTTACAGCAAAGTGCGTTCAGCTGGCAGTGTCGGTTACATTTTGTTGGTGGTTGGCAGTGGTATGGCGCTGGAACAACTAGGCCCCGGTTTTTTACCTGGCGGCGCTTTGTTGTTTTTACTGCTGATGCTCTTAGCATTATTGCAATTGCCGGCTTTTTCGCTGCAAGCGGCACCAGCGGAAATTGCCATCAAATTTCGCACTTTGTGGCTGCACCGGCCTTTTGTACTTTTTATGCTGGCGGCGTTTTTACTGCAGCTGAGCTTTGCACCTTTTTATGGCTTTTTTACCTTGTATTGCCGGGATCTTGGCTATAGCGGTACTGCGTCAGGTTTGCTGATTGCATTGGCGGTGGCGGCTGAAATTGTGGCTTTTTATTATGCCGGCAAGATTTTAGGCCAGCGCAGTTATAGCATGCTGCTGGGGCTGTGTTATCTGCTGACAGCTTTGCGCTGGGCTGTGGTGGGTTGGTTTGGGGATGAGCCATTAGTGCTCGCAGTATCGATGTTATTGCATGCCTTTAGTTTTGCCGTAGCGCACAGTTGCGCTATGCAGTTTATTCAGCAGTTTTTCCCGCCGGCGCAGCGTGGTCGTGGCCAGGCGCTGTATGCCGGCCTGATTTACGGCGGTGGTGGTGCTTTGGGCGCTTACATCGCCGGCTGGACCTGGCAGGACGGGGCCGGCAGTCAGCTCAGTTTCAGCTGGGCTGCCATGGCCTGCCTATTTGCCTTCGCGCTGGTGCAGGGCCTGCCGCGTGTCATCCGGCCGGTCGGCGTTAGCGATACGGTAACCAAACCACAGATCTAACACCTTATCGAGCAGCCGAGCCCTGAACTTTGGATAAGCAAAGATACCGCTGGAAAAGCGGCCTTTGCGGTGTACCGCTTTGGCGTGACTGAAGGTTAAAAAGCCTTCTTTACCATGATAGTGACCCATACCGGATGGGCCTACGCCGCCAAAAGGTAAATCATCCTGCCCGACATGGACTAAGGTGTCGTTGATGCAGACGCCGCCGGCGTGGATTTGCTCACGGCAGCGTTGTTGCAGTTCTTTGTCGTGGCTGAACAGATAAAACGCCAGTGGCCGTGGCCGCGCCTGAATAAATTCGATAGCTTCCTTGGTACTGCGGTAACCGTAAATCGGCAGTATCGGGCCAAAAATTTCCTGTTGCCAGAGCTGACAGTCAAGCGGGGCGTTCAGCACCAGCTGCAAGTCCATCCGGCGAAGCGGGTCGTCGGGCTTTACCGGCTCGCCACAGGAGATGATTTGCGCGCCGGCTGCTTCAGCCTGTTGCATGGCTTGCTGCAGGCGTTGCCACTGTCTGTGGTTTATCACTGAAGTCCAGTCGCTGCTCAGCCGGCCTTGTGGAAACATCTGTTGATAATGTGCTTTCAGTTTTTCTGCTGCGCGTTGTTCTCTGCCGGTCGGTACTAATAAATAATCCGGTGCGACACAGGTCTGCCCACCATTGGCACATTTGCCGAAGATGATGCGGTCGGCATAGTCATTCAGGCTTAAGTCCGGGCCTAACAATACTGGTGATTTACCGCCAAGCTCCAGCGTAACCGGCGTCAGGTTTTGCGCCGCGGCCAGCATGACGTGGCGGCCGACTGCCGTAGAGCCGGTAAACAGCAGATGGTCAAAGGGTAGTTGGCTGAACGTGGCCGCGACATCAGCTTCGCCTTCAATTACCAAAGCGCTGTCCGGCACGGCTTTTTCAATCAGCTGCTTTAACACCTGATTAATAGCCGGGGTGGATTCTGACAATTTGAGCATCACTTTGTTGCCGGCGCTGATAGCGGCAACTAAAGGGCCAAGCGCGAGAAAGATCGGATAGTTCCACGGCACTATAATGCCAACCACGCCAAGCGGCTGATATTCCACGTGATTACTGGCCGGCCAGAACAGCGGACTGACATGGCGCTTTTGTGGTTTCATCCAGCCTTTTAACCGGCGCAGGCTGTAATCAATGCTGTTGATACTGGGCAACACTTCGAGCAGCCGGGTTTCGGAAGCTGAACGCTGGCCGAAATCTGTTGCCGCCGCCTGATATAGGCTCGCTTGCATCGCCAACAGCTGATGTCGCAGGGCTTTAAGCGCAGCTTTACGCTGGGACAGGCTGGGGTACGGATCGCACAAATAATCTTTACGTAACTGAGCAAACTGGGTTTCAAGGGACATAGGGACTGGTCCGGCCAACAGGTATAAAAGTCTAATCTACTGGAGCGCGCCGACAAGTTCAATCAGATGCTGGGCAAGCCGGGACTAGCCAGTTACAATGCCGCGTTTTTTCCGGCCCGTATCGCGCTTGCCGCTTGGAGTGAATCATGAGTACCTCTGCTATGTTTCGTCTTGGACTTATCATCAATCCTTATGCCGGCCTTGGCGGCGCAGTTGGTCTCAAAGGCAGCGACGGCGTGGCGGAGCAGGCGCTGGCGCTTGGTGCTGTGCCGATGGCACAGCAGCGCGCGGAGCAGGCTTTACTGGAACTGCTGCCCTGGCAGGCGCAGATTTTAATCCGCACAGTTGCCGGCGCTATGGGCGAAGACATTGCCCGCAGTTTAGGTTTTAGCACTGAAGTGATCTGTCAGGCGGCACAGCAGCCTTCCACCGCAGCAGACAGTGAACATGCAGCCCAGCAATTGGCTGCAGCCGGTATCGATTTGTTGTTATTCGCCGGCGGCGATGGCACCGCGCGCAATATTTGCAGTGCTGTCGGTGAGCGCGTGACCGTGCTGGGTATTCCGGCCGGCTGTAAAATTCATTCCGGCGTATATGCCATCACCCCGGCTGCGGCCGGCAAAGTGGTCGCGCAGATGGTGCGTGGCGAGCTCATCTCTGTGCAGGAAGCGCTGGTGATGGATATTGACGAAGTCGCGTTTCGCCAGGGCACAGTGCGGGCCAAACGCTACGGCGAGATGCAAATTCCAACCGCGTTGCGCTATGTGCAGAGCGTTAAATCTGCCGGGAAAGAATCTGAGGCTCTGGTGCTGGACGACCTCGCCGCGTATTTTGTCAGCCAGATGGAAGACGATGTGCGTTATGTGATGGGTTCTGGCACTACAGTGGCTGCGGTGATGCAGGAATTGGGGCTGCCGAATACCTTGTTGGGCGTCGATGTCGTTGAAAATGGTCAGGTCATTGCCGCTGATGTCACGGCCGCCCAGCTGCTTGAATTGGTGCAGCAGCACCCTTCGCGGCTGGTGATCACGTTAATTGGCGGTCAGGGCCATATCTTTGGTCGGGGCAATCAGCAGCTGTCGCCAGCAGTGATCCGCGCTATCGGCCGTCAGAATATTCATTTGCTTGCTACCAAAAGTAAAATTCAGGCCTTAGAAGGGCGGCCGCTCATCAGTGACAGTGGTGACCCGCAGCTGGACCGGGAACTCAGCGGCATGCTGCGTATTTTGTGTGGTTATAACGATTATGTGATGTACCGGCTGGGGGCCGAAGACTAATGCAACAAGCACAGGATTTTATCCGCCACTGCGCGGACTTTTTTGATACCGCAGTTGCTACTGCCAGCGATGACGAATTATTTGCCCAAGGCTATTTAAGAGGGCATCTCGACCTCGCCGCCGGTCGGTTTTTAGTCGAAGAGCAACCCTTCACTGAGCAGCAGCTGATTGAGGCGGTCGATCAGAGTCTGACACAAGCTATCGAGAACGGCGAACTGAATGACACCGATGCCGCTTTGGTACGGCAAATCTGGTCCGCGCTTGCTCTGGCAGGCAAGACAAGCCCGGCGGTTTAAGCTAGCATAACCATTTTTGGCAGCGTGCTGCCCGAACCCTGCGTACAGCGTCTTTGCACTGCCTGTGCGCCTCAACTAAAAGTGAACTTTATGTCGAATCTGACTACGTTAGAACAACACGCCAGTTATGGCATCGGCCTGCAAATGGGTCAACAACTGGCCGACAACCCGTTTGATGGTCTGGATATCGCTGCCGTAGCGGCAGGTCTGGCGGCGGCTTTTTACGGTGACGAGCCGGAAGTCAGTGAAGACCAAATCCGTGCAGCCTTTCAGGTGATCAGTGGCCGGATGCAGGAAGCGGAAGCTGCCAAAGCGCAGCTAGCCGCCGCCGCCGGTGAAGCGTTCCTTGCTGAAAATGCGAAGAAAGCAGGTATCACAGTAACTGCTTCTGGTCTGCAATATGAAGTTTTAAACACCGGCTCAGGTGCAAAACCAAGCCGCTCGGATAAAGTCCGCACGCATTACCATGGCACGCTGATTGACGGCACAGTGTTTGACAGCTCTTACAATCGCGGTCAGCCAGCCGAGTTCCCGGTATCAGGCGTGATCGCTGGCTGGACTGAAGCACTGCAACTGATGCCGGTAGGTGCGAAATACCGTCTGTATATCCCGCACAATCTGGCCTATGGCGAGCGGGGCGCCGGTGGTGCTATCAAGCCTTACAGTGCGCTGATTTTCGACGTGGAACTGTTGGATATCCTGTAAGATTTGCTTGGACACTTCGTCATAAAAAAACCGCCGGATGGCGGTTTTTTTATGTTCAGTGCTCAGCTAGTCATAAGGATTATATTTATGTTTTTTCAGCTGGCTGGCAATCACCACTAAACCTGCGATGAAGAACAGTGCAAAAGTGATCCGCATCCAGAATGGCATCGAGAAACCGAGGAAAGTCCACAACACTTCGCCACACATGCCGGTCGGTTTAAACACCGCCGGGATCCACTCGTGTAACGGTAACCAGGCCGGGAAATCCGGGAAAATGCCGCAGCTGGAAAAGCCACCGCTCTGAACTAATTGTTCTTCTAACACCTGGTCATGGGCAATTTTTAAGCCCCAGCCACTGCTGACCAACCAGCCCATATAAGCCAGCCAACGCAGCAATGCTTGCTGACAGCCAAATGCACCAACCAGACCACTAAGTAAAATACCGCAAACTGCAAAGCGCTGGTACACACACATCATGCAAGGCGCCAGTCCCATGATGTATTGAAAATACAGGGCAGCGATCAGTAAAGCGCCAGCCAGTGCTGACATCAGTAGCCAGGGCCAGGCTTTAAACGGCAAGCGTGAAACAGCGGCAAACATCTGATTTCCTTTATCAAGAAGGACTTATTTCCAGTGCACAATCTAAGCCAAATTACTTTTTTACACAACTCCTGCACGTTGCCGCCACGCCGCAATTTTCCGCACATGGCTTGTTAACTGAATGGCGTCTGGTACAATCAGTGGCAAATTTACCATTCATTACAACTACAACGGACAAATCCGGATGACAAACCTGATCAAAGCTCAGAGCCCTGCAGGCTTCGCTGAAGAATATATCGTTGAATCGATTTGGAACGGCAAATTTGCGCCGGGGTCTATTTTACCTGCTGAGCGTGAGCTGTCTGAGCTGATTGGGGTTACCCGGACTACCTTGCGCGAAGTGTTGCAGCGCCTGGCCCGCGATGGCTGGCTGACCATTCAGCATGGCAAACCGACCCGCGTGAATAATTTCTGGGAAACGTCAGGTTTAAATATCCTCGAAACTCTGGCTCGTTTAGATGAAGAGCGGATGCCTGAGTTGGTGGATGAGCTGTTATCTGCCCGCACTAACATCAGCGCAATTTATATCCGCGGTGCTATTAAAAATCATCAGGCTGAAGCGGTTGCGGCATTCGCCGGCGCTGAGCTGCTGGCAGACACACCAGAAGCATTCGCCGATTTTGACTACAACTTAAACCATGAACTGGCGTTGCATTCCGCCAACCGGATTTATGTGCTGATCCTCAATGGTTTCCGTGGTTTGTACCGTAAAATCGCCACTTTTTATTTTTCGCAGCCGGAATCCCGTGAGCTGGCACGCCGTTATTACCATCAGTTAAAACTCTATGCTGAAGCCGGCAAACATGACGAAGTAGTGATGGCGGTACGCAAATATGGTAAAGAGTCTGGTAAAGTGTGGTCAGAATTACGGCCGGATATTCCAAAAGATCTGGTTGAATAAACTTTAGACGCCGCTTACTTGCGGCGTTTTTTTTGCTTTTTTCATCTAAAGCTGCAGTCTGACAGCGATTCGCGTATTGCTCGGTGTCGGCCAATAATGACTTGTCAGAGCAGACTGAACTTCATATCATTATAGAATATATGTTATTCCATTTGGTTATAAATAGGCTGCATCATGTTTCAATCCCGCAATGACCGTTGTCCGGCAGAAGTGTATCTGGATAACAATGCCACCACAGCTGTATTGCCTTGTGCCGCTGCAGCGGTGTTGCATCATATGCAAACCTGTTTTGGCAACCCCAGCAGCAGCCACAGCACCGGCATTAAAGCCAAAGTGGAATTAGAATTAACCCGTCAACTGGCGCGGCAGGTCATTGGTGCCAGTCGGGGGCAAATCGTGTTTACCTCCGGCGCGACTGAAGGCATCCAGACATCAATTGTTTCGGCTTTGCTTGACGCGCGCAGTCGCGGCAAAACCGGACCGCAAACTTTGTTGTTATACGGCGCAACCGAGCATAAAGCGGTTCCTGAGAGTCTGAAACATTGGAATCAGGTGTTGCAGCTCGGTGCCACAGTCAAGGCGATCCCGGTAGACGAGCACGGTATCCTGAACGAGCAGGCGCTGGCCGAACTGCTGCCACAAGCTGCACTGATTTGTACGATGGCCGCCAATAACGAAACCGGCGTAAAACAGGATTTGGCGCGGCTGGAAACGCTCATTCGCAAGGTCAATCCGCAAGTGCGCTGGATGGTTGATTGTGTGCAGGCGCTTGGCAAAATGTCACTGGATATCTCCAACAGCAGCATCGATTACGCACCTTTTAGCGGCCATAAACTGTATGCCCCCAAAGGCATTGGCTTTTTGTATGTGCGCGAAGGTGCGCCTTATCAGCCATTTATCGCCGGTGGTGGCCAGGAAAGTGGTCTGCGCTCAGGCACAGAAAACTTGCCCGGCATTGCAGCGCTGCATGCGATTTTTACTGAATTACTCAAACCGGCCGGTTCAGTGTTTCATAGTGTCGACACGTTATGGTCCTACCGCAGCCGTTTACTTGCCGCACTGACGGAATTGTTCCCACAGCTGGTGCTGAACAGTGATGCGCCACATATAGTGCCGACCACGATTAATTTTTCGGTTCCAGGCTTTCTTAGCAAAGATATTCTCGATTTGTTTGATGCCGGTAATATCCGGGTAAGTGCCGGTTCTGCCTGTAGTTCCAAAGCCAGCGGCAGCTTTGTGCTCGATGCGATGGGGCTGGAGGAATGGCGCAGCCAGGGCGCGGTGCGGATGTCGTTTGGCCCGGCAATGTCAGCGGCCGAAATCGATGCAGCCTGCAAAGCGATTCGCCGGCTGGTACCGGTGGTGCGTAATTGCTGCCTGGTGCTGAATGACGCGCAAGACTCAGTAGCGCCGCCGCTGGCTGGCCTGACCCAACTGAAATACGAAGATTTGTGCAGTTATCTGCTGGTCTGCCCACAAAGCCGTGAAGCGGTGGTGATTGACCCGGTCGAGCCGCTGATGAACCGGCTGGTGAATCTGGTGCAGGGGCAGGGGCTGCAACTGAAGGCGGTGCTGGAAACGCATCAACACCAGGACCATCCGTCTGTGCGCGCAGATTTCCTCAATGCCTTGGGTATGCATCAGCAGTGTGCTGTGGATGGCAATGGCTGGCCGGCAGTGACTGAACTCAAGTTCGGTGCTTTTGTGCTCCAAGTACTGGCAACACCGGGCCATAGTGCTGACAGTCGTACTTTCCTGTTATATCGTGACCAGCAACTGCTGGCGGCTTTTGTCGGGGATTTACTCTTGCCGGGCGGTTTTGGCCGGCTGGATCTAACCGGTTCTGACACCAAAGCTTTTGTGCACAGCCTGCAACAGTTACAGCAGGTATTACAAGCCGACACGCTGATCCTCAGCAGTCACGACTACGCGCAACGGTTTTTTACCAGCTGGCGTTTAGTGATGCAGGAAAACCCGGAAATTGCCGAAGTGCTGCAGGCTGGCAGTTTATCGGCAAGCTGGCAAGACAAACTGGCGCAGCAAAGCCAGCAGCTGCAACAACAGCAGCAGTATCAGTGTGGTATTGTCGAAGTCAGTTATTCCGATGCTAAAGCGCTGATTGGTCCGGCTGACATCGCGGCGTTACTGAAGCAATATCCGCAACTGCAGATAGTCGATGTGCGCGAACCGCATGAACAAATCGCTGGTGAAATTGAACCGCTGTTGCCGCAAGATGCGAAAGTACAACATTGGCCGCTGTCTCAGCTGGCCTGGGCACTGGTTAGTGGTGCCCTAGAACAGTCACAGCAATTATTGCTGGTCTGCCGTTCTGGCAATCGCAGTCTGTTGGCGGCGAAGATCTTAAACTGGTTGGGCTTTGACCAGGTGTATAACCTCAAAGGCGGCGTTGCGCTGCTCAGCTAGTTTACCCTTGCCGTAAAAATGAACCCCGCAGCTGCGGGGTTCGTATTTTGTTGATACTGTGGCCTTAATAAAAAAAGCGTTGTAATGGATTCAGCCAGCGCGTCAGACCTTCTTTAAACTGCAGCGGCGCGCTTAATACCGACAAGCATAAGCAAGGTTCATCGCTGATATTACGGGGTTTGTGGGTATCATCCGGTGAGTTAATAATCAAATCGCCAGGCACATAACGGCCATGCTCGTCGACCATTTCACCAGACAGTACCAAGGTCATTTCCAACCCCTGATGGGTATGCAGTGGCACGTCCGTCTGCTTGTCGATAAACAGCAAAGAGGCATGATGTGGCTCGCCGGACGGCAGACGCGCTGTTGCGATGCCACCCATACTGAGCCACTTACTGCGTTTGCCGGCGACACGGCGCAGGCTGCGTGGCAGCTCAAACTGATAACCGCCAATGCTCAGCTGACTGTCTGGCAGCGCTGCAGGTTTTGACTGCGGCAGTTGCGGCGTGGCCATGATCTGATTCATCATTTCCAGCCAGTCGGTACTGTGCACTTCGGTTGCATTACTTGCCGGAGTGGTCGTGGCAAGTTCAGCACCTAAGTCGGCTTCGATATCATGGCGCAGCTGCTGGCAATGCGGGCAGTAGTCCAGGTGCGTGGCAATGAGTAAAGCCACTTCTGCATTCAGGCTGCCATCGCAATAAAGTTCCAGCAAGCTGATGCTCGGGTGATGATTAACGCTCTGAGTCATCCAGCGCCTCTCTTAAACGGTCTAAAGCCAAACGGATCCGGGATTTGACAGTACCGAGCGGAATGCCAAGTAATTCAGCGACTTCCTGATGGGACATCTCTTCCAGATATACTTTTTCCATCACCAGCCGCTGAGCGGGGGGCAATGCGGCAAAATGTGGCGCCAGCTTTTCAGTGATGAGCCACAACTCCCATTTTTGCGTCTGATGATCTTCAGCTTCCGGATAGTCGCCGTCAGCCCATAAATCATCAGCAGAAATATCATCCTTGCGGCTTTGTTTCTTCCGCAGCATGTCAAAGCGCACATTACGCGCTATGGTGAAAATCCAGGTTGAGGCGCAGCCGCGGTTCGGGTCAAACAAAGCCGCTTTTTGCCAGACATTCAGCAAAGTATCCTGCACCATTTCCAGCGCCTGCTGTTCGTTGCCGAACATTTTGATACCAAAAGCGCGTAGCCGCGGCGCGAAATAACCAAACAGCTCCTGATACGCCTGTTTGTCGCGACTCAGGGCAACTAAGGCCAGCGCCTGTTCCCACTGGCCCAGGTCTCGGGTTATAACCTCAGTGCCTGTCAAAGTGTCAGTGCCTGTCAAATCATGCATTCCCTGTGTGGAAGGTTCAGGCCCATGATGCCGTGCTGTCATCACTAAATCCATCGTTCATGCATCCTAAAAACAGAATATGTAACGTTATACGCTGACATTTCGCCGCCGGTTCAATCAGACTGAAAAAATATTTTGCTAAAAATTAGAACGTTTGAAGCGTTTTAATGCGATATACGTTCTGATATTTGTTATTTAAGCTGTATGCATTGCTCCAAACTCAATCCCATCTTGCAGAGGAATTTCGCGATGAAAAATGTTTTAGTAGTACAAAGCTCAGTCAGCGGTGAAAAAGGCCAGTCAAACCAGTTAATCGAACAGTTTATTGCTGCACTGCCTGCCGGTTTTAACCGCACCGACGTCGATTTAGTCAGCAAAAACTACCCGCACCTGGCGATGACCGAAATCGCTGCCTGGATGACGCCGGCGGACAGTCGGAATGAAGAGCAGGCCGCGCTGGCGGCAATGTCTGATGATGCTATTGCGCAAGTTAGCGCTGCGGATGTGATTTTGCTCGGCGTGCCGATGTACAATTTTGGTGTGCCAAGCCAGCTCAAAGCCTGGTTTGACCGGCTGGCGCGCGCTGGCATCACGTTTAAATATACTGAGCAGGGCTCGGTTGGTTTACTGGCAGATAAACCTGTGATCGTGTTTGCCACTCGCGGCGGCATCTATAAAGACTTACCAGCCGATTCGCAGACGCCATTCCTGAAAAGTTTCCTGAATTTTATCGGCCTGAAAAATGTGCATTTTGTTTATGCTGAAGGCCTGAATATGGGGCCGGACAGCGCCGCTCAGGCGCTTAGTGCAGCTGCTGCGCAAATTCAGAGTTTAACTGCAGATTTAGCAGCTTAAGCCGACATCAGATGCCCGCTGCAGTACTTCATTGCAGCGGGCGCAGAACCAGTACCGCGTCGTTGGTCCCAGTCTTTGGCGATTGCGCCGCAGAAGATTGAAATTAGGCTGACTGCTTTGTATAACAACAGCTTCAGTTAACCCTTCAGTTTTATGCGGCGACCAACAATGAAAACAATCCGATATACCGCTGTCGCGCTGGCTCTCAGCGCTGTCCTGCTGTCAGCCCCGGTGCTGGCTGAGCGTGAAACCCCGCGTTTTAATCTGCAAACCCAACAAATTCAGGGCCAGACTGGCTCAACGCTGATGACGATGGAACAAGCCATGGCGAATCCGGACTGGTTAGGCCGTCAGCCAGAACTGGCTTATTGGTCTGCCGACAGTCAATCGGTGATTTATCAGCGCAAACAAGCCGGCAACGAACTGCGTGACTGGCATCAGGTGCCGGTCAGTGGTGGGCAAAGCGCCGCGGTTGCGCTCAATGATCTGGACGATATCGGCGCCGGTGAACAGTCTTTCTCTAAGGACCGGCAGTTTGCCGGCTGGATTTTCGAAGGCAATGTGTTTATCAAAGCCATGGCCAGCGGCAAAATCAGCCAGCTGACGCGCTCGAATGATAACCGCCAGGCGCTGCAGTTTTTAACTGACGGCCGGGTGGCCTGGCGTCAGGGCTGGGATTTTTATGCGGTGGATTTACAGACTGGCCTCATCAGCCAGGTTGCCAGTCTGAAACTGGATGACGCCCCCAAAGCACCGGCGGTGCCGGCAGGGTATCTGGCGCAGGAACAACATAAACTGATCCAGTTTGTTGCACTGGAACACAAAAACGCGCTGGATTTACATCAGCAGCAGGAAGCTATCCGTAAAAGCAACAGCACTGTTGCAGCGCAGCCGGTTTATCTCGGTAAAGACAAACAGATCTCCAGTGCGGCTTTATCCCCGGACGGTCGCCGGCTGATTGCTGCCGTTGCCGCCAAAACGCGCTGGAATGATGAGCGCGACATTATGCCCAATTACATCACTGACAATGGTGATATCGCCGCCCAGCCGGTGCGCCGCCGCGTGCACGACCAAAAACCGGAACCGGAGCAGTTTTTTCTGATTGATCTGGCCAAAGCCGAGGCGACAGAGCTTAAGCAAGATGTGTTATCTGGATTTGACGAAGACGTGCTAGCTGCGGTGAAAGCCGAAAACGCCAAACGTGACGGCAAAACTTACAAGTCAGAGAAAAAAGCCCGCGCCATTACGCTCATCAATGACTGGAGCTGGGACCAGTCAGCCATTCGCTGGAACGCAGACGGCAGCCAGGTCGCGGTGATGCTCAAAGCTTGGGACAACAAAGACCGCTGGCTGACCACGGTTGACCTGAATAAAGCCAGTTTTGTCGAACAGCACCGCCTGCACGACGATGCCTGGATTAACTACGACTTCAACAACTTCGGCTGGGCTTATGATAACCAGCTGTATTTCCTGTCTGAACAAAGCGGCTATTCGCATTTATATCTGAAGCCATTAAAAGGCGAGGCGAAAAAGCTGACCAGCGGCAGTTTTGAAGTCAGTCAGCCGGTGCTGAGCCAAGATGGCCGCACTGTGTATTACCGCGCCAATGCGCAGCATCCGGGCATTTACAATGTGTTTAAACTGGCACTCGACAGCGGGAAGTCACAGCCGCTGACACAGCTGACCGGTAATCTGAGTTTTAAACTCTCACCAGATGAAAGCAAACTACTGGTGCGTTATTCCACCTCACTGCAGCCTGAAGAGCTGTACGTGATGGATAATCAGCCGAACGCGCCATTAAAACGCCTGACCTACACAGTGTCGAATGAGCTTAAGCAAATGGCGTTGCAGGCACCGCAAGTCGTTGCCGTGCCGTCGAGCCACGGCAAAGCGCCGGTCTATGCCAAGTTGTATCTGCCAAAAGACTATAAACAGGGTGAAAAACGCCGCGCGGTGATTTTTAACCACGGTGCCGGTTATCTGCAAAACAGCGATTTGGGCTGGTCCAGTTATTTCCGCGAGTTTTTCTTCCATAATCTGCTGACGCAAAAAGGTTATGTCGTGCTCGATATGGATTACCGGGCATCGAAAGGTTATGGCCGTGACTGGCGTACCGCGATTTACCGCCAGATGGGGACGCCGGAAATTGAAGATTTAGCAGACGGTGTGAACTGGCTGGTGGAAAATGCCAACGTCGACCGCAACCGGATCGGCACTTATGGCGGATCTTACGGCGGTTTTATGACTTTTATGGCGATGTTTAAGCAACCTGAGCTGTTTAAAGCAGGCTCGGCGCTGCGTCCGGTTGGCGACTGGGCCTATTACAATCATCCGTACACGTCGAACATTCTGAACACGCCTGATGTGGACCCAATCGCCTACGAGCGTAGCTCGCCGATTTATTTCACTCAGGGTTTAAAAGGGCAGTTACTGATTAACTCGCCGATGGTCGATGATAATGTGTTCTTCCAGGATTCAGTCCGCGTAGTCCAGCGCCTGATTGAGCATGAAATCAATAGTTTTGAAACGGCGATTTTCCCGGTCGAGCCGCATGGTTTCCGTCAGCCAAGCAGCTGGCTGGATGAATATCGCCGGATTGAAAAGCTGTTTGACCGGACGCTGTAAAGCATCGAAAAAACCAGGCCCTGCATTGCAGGGCTTTTTTCTGCCTGAAACATCGACTGTCAGAGTTTTACTATTTGCTCATCACTCAAAAGTGCCAGCAGCGTTTCGAGGCCAAAATCGGCCAGATCCGGCGGACAAAAAAACTCTAAACGTTCACCGCTATACGGCTGGAAAAATGCCAGTTTGGTTGCGTGCAATAATAATCTCGGCGCAGCCTGCTGCTGCGCTGCATCTGCATAAATCGCATCACCCAGAATAGGGTGACCAAGGTGTAACAAATGCACCCGCAACTGATGCGAGCGGCCTGTGATTGGTTTGAGTTGCAGCAGCGCTGAGTCATTGTTGTGCCATAAAGTATGGTAATAAGTGATCGCGGCTTTGCCGCCAGTTAAACAAACCTGATGGCGCGGTACGCTGCCAGTGGGTAGGTCTGGCACAGGCCCAAGTGGCACATCAATACAGCCGGCTGCTGGCATAGGTACGCCGGTGACGCGCGCCAGATAGGTTTTGTCGATACTGCGGCCGGCGAACTGTTGTTTTAGTGCCGCTTCGGCTTTTCGGCGTAGCGCAAACACCATCAGGCCTGAAGTCGCCATATCCAGCCGGTGAATAAGGTAAAGCTGGGGAAACTGCGCCGCCAGGCGGGTCTCTACTGAGTCCTGCAGCGCCGGAGCACGGCCCGGGTTACTTAGCAGCCCGGAAGGTTTTTCCACCACCAGCACATCTTTGTCCTGATAGAGAATTTTTGGCCATGGCGCACCCGGTGGCTGATACGAGATTGCAGTGCTCAAAGGCAAGTTCCCCTTGCGAAAAAGAAACGGATTTTAGCGATTTTCTGGCGCATTAAAAGCGCTGGCCTTTATAATGCCGCGTTTTGCTGTGCTGTGGAATTTTGCATGACTGATTTAACTGACTTGGCGATACTGCCGGCGACCAGTGAACCCTGGCAATTGCTGGCGCAGGATGAAGATCTGCTGGTGGTGTATAAACCGGCGCAGTTATTAACTGTACCAGGCCGGCATCCGCAAAATCGCGATTGTCTGATAAGCCGCGTGCAGCTTGAGTTTCCAACTGCACAAGTGGTGCATCGGCTCGATTACGACACTTCGGGTATTTTGTTGCTACCGCTGAATAAAAGAGCTTTGTCGCATCTGAGCAAACAGTTTCAGGCCCGCACTATCCACAAGTATTATCAGGCGCTGGTAACAGGCGAGATGCCGTTACAAGGTGAGATTGACCTGCCGATTGCAGCAGATGCTGATCGCCGGCCTTTGTATAAAATCTGTCAGCACAGCGGCAAGCCATCACGGACCTTATTTCAGCGCCTGGAATATGACGCAGAGCACAACGTCAGTCGGGTGTTGCTGGAGCCCGTGACTGGCCGCTCGCATCAGCTGCGGCTGCATCTGGCAAGTCTGGGCCATCCGATTCTGGGTGATGTGTTTTACGCACCGGAACCGGTGTGTCAGGCGACAGCGCGTTTGTGTCTGCATGCCTGTCAAATCCGCTTTCAGCATCCGGCCAGCGGCGAGTGGTGTCAGTACGAATTTGCGGCGCCTTTTTAAGCTGCTTTGCGCGGATAAAACTGCTGGAAACTCAGCAGCAGCACAAATAATGTCAGGCCGGTGATTGCGCCATATAAATGCGCGTCGACGGCGACATCCGCTTCAATCAGCATCACTAAATCACTGCTGGCGCCTTGCCATTGTTCCCAGCCAACTTTCGCCGCGACGCCGGCCAGAATCAGCCAGCCACTGGACCATTGCCGGCGCACATCCTCACAGGCGCCATAGACCAGCAGAGCGTGTAACCAGCCGGACAAACCGACATAAAGGCTGATCGCAGGGCTCCAGAACAACAAAGCAAGGCTAATCAGGGTAACACCGGCAAACAGCAAAAAGGCAAAAACACAGGAGCGGTAATAGTTGCCATGCAGCATGATAATCACTACGAGGCCTGCCAGATTCATCAGCAAGTGCCAGCTGTTGGTGTGTAACAGGTGCCCACTCCACAGTCGCCACCATTCACCAGCCAGAATAGCCTGGCGGTCAAACTGTAACCAAGGCGTGACTTGATCGTTAAAGCCAGCAAAGACGCACATTAAGAGTGCGAGGGCAAAAGGCGCATAACAGGCAGAAAGCACAGCAGAAAACTTCAAAATCGATCCCCACAGCAAAAACAACCAGCAGTGTAACGCAATTGTGGCATTGGTTTTAACCGATTTACGCACAATGCGCCAGTCTGCGGTCAATGACAAGGGCAAACTGGCGGCTGGCATTGCGAAAGCCGCTCAGAGTAAGTTATGTTACTTCTTTTGTTTCTGAGTTGTATCCGCTTATGTCTCAATTTCTACGCGCCCGCACTTTGACGTTTTACAGTGCTGTGGTCAGTGTTTTGCTTTGCTGGACCACGTCGTCGCTGGCCGCCGGTCAGCAGGACCCGGAAGCCGCTACCGGCATCATTCGCAAACAGCAAGTCAGCGCCAAAGAGTTTATGGTGGTATCGGCCAATCCTTATGCGACAGAGGCCGGTTATCAGATGTTAAAGCAAGGCGGCAGCGCGGTGGATGCCGCTATTGCGGTGCAGCTGGTGTTGGGTCTGGTTGAGCCACAAAGTTCAGGTATTGGTGGCGGGCTTTTTATGTTGGCCTGGCAGGATAAAACCAAGACACTGCATACGCTGGATGGCCGAGAAACGGCCCCGGCCGCAGCGACACCGGACTGGTTTGTACAAAACGGTAAGCTGCTTGACTGGCCACAGGCCTTTGTCGGCGGCAAGGCGGTTGGCACGCCCGGCGCGATTGCTGCACTGGCGCAATCGCATCAAAAATTTGGCAAATTAGCCTGGGCCGAGTTGTTTAAGCCGGCGATCGCGCTGGCTGAACAGGGTTTTAAAGTATCGCCACGGCTGCATATGTTGCTGGCAGGCAGTCAACATCCGGGATTAAAACAGTTCAGCGGCAGCCGCGAGTATTTTTTCCCGGACGGAAAACCACTGCCGGTGGGTTTTGTAAGGAAAAATCCGGCTTATGCCAGCTTATTAACAGCAATAGCGGCAAAAGGCCCTGAGGCTTTTTATCAGGGCGAGAATGCCAAAGCGATTTTGCAGGCGGTCAATCAGGCCAGTATCAATCCAGGCCAGATGACCCTGGCCGATATCAGCGGTTATCAGCCGGTCTGGCGCGACCCGGTTTGTGCACCATATCGCAGTTATAAAGTGTGTGGCATGGCGCCACCCAGTTCCGGCAGCATTGCGGTGTTGCAAATCCTCGGTATTCTGAATCAGTTTGATTTGAGCAAAATCAAGTCAGAATCGGTCGCCGCAGTACATTTAATCAGTCAGGCCAGCCGGCTGGCTTTTGCCGATCGCGAACGTTACGCCGCTGATCCGGCCTTCAGCCCGGTACCGGTAAAAGGTCTGCTGGCGCCGGATTACTTAAAGCAGCGCGCAGCGCAAATTGATTTGAAAACGGATAACAGCCAAATCACTGCGGGTGTGCCGGAAGGCGCGGTGCCGCTGGGCGAAGCCAAAGCGCTGGAATATGCCAATACCAGCCATTTGTCAGTGGTTGATAAAGAGGGAAATGCAGTCAGTATGACCACCAGTATCGAAAATGCCTTTGGTTCTGGTTTGATGGTCAATGGCTACCTGCTGAATAACCAGCTGACGGATTTCTCGTTACAGGCGCGTGACAACGGCTTGTGGGTCGCCAACCGGGTTGAAGCCGGCAAAAGGCCACGTTCTTCGATGGCTCCAATGCTGGTGTTTAATCAACAAGGACAGCTGCAAATGATCGCCGGTTCGCCGGGCGGCAGCCGCATCATCAATTATGTCGCGCAGTCGCTGATTGCGATGATTGACTGGCAGATGGGGCCACAGCAGGCCGCGGATCTGGCAAAATTCACTCATCGTAATGACGTGTTGGCGATTGAAGAAGGTACACCGCTGGTGCATCTGACCGGCCAGCTGCAGGAAATGGGTTACCAGGTACGTACGGGCGAACTGAATAGTGGCCTGCACCTGATTAAACGGGTAGGCACACAATGGCAGGCCGGAGCTGATCCGCGCCGTGAAGGTTTGGCCAAAGGTCAATGATGCTTGCGTGGTTTTGATGATAGGTATGAACTGATGACTGTGATGATTGCTCAGGCGGATGGCTTGATGACGCTGACGTTATCCCGTTTGGATAAGAAGAATGCGTTGTCGGCGCAGATGTATCAGCAACTTAGCCAGGCGCTTGTCCAGGCCTCGGCCGATCCTGAATGCAGAGTGGTGCTGCTGACCGGTGGCCCGGATTGTTTTTGTGCCGGCAACGATTTGGCGGATTTTCTCGCCGGTGGCAGTCTGAATCACGAACATCCGACGGTGCAGTTTTTACATGTGTTGTCGCAGTTTGATAAACCGTTGATTGCCGCCGTTGCCGGCCTTGCCATCGGCATCGGCACCACGGCGTTGTTGCATTGTGATTTGGTCTATGCCACTGCGTCAGCCCGCTTTCAAATGCCGTTTACCAGCTTAGGGCTATGTCCGGAGGCCGCGTCCAGCCTGCTGTTGCCAAAATTGGTCGGTTACCAGCGCGCAGCGCAGTATTTATTGCTCGGTGAAGCCTTTGATGGTGAGCAAGCGCATCAGATGGGGCTGGTCAATGAAGTGGTGGCGGCGGCAGATTTATTAGCCGTGGCCAGGCAAAAAGCTTTGCAGCTGGCGGCTTTGCCGGCCGGTGCCGTGCAACAGTCTAAGCGCCTGCTGAAACAACCATTGCAACAACAGGTTCAGCACGTGCTCCATCAGGAACTGGCCGAATTTGAACAGTTGTTGCACAGTGAAGAATGTAAAACAGCGCTGAAACGGTTTTTCCAGCGCTAAGATATGCGGTTTAAATGCCGGTTCTGGCGAAAGGGTCGTCTTTAATCACGGCGACCTGCCACTTACCATTGTGTTTTTCCATTTTGACCATCCGCATATGCACGACTTTGGCGTCATCTTTTGTACCGGTAAAAATCAGCATCACATCAGCCTTGTCGGTGTAAAATTCGCGGACGTTTTTGTTGGTGTCTTCGATAGTAATTTCTACTTTATCAAAGCTCATATTTAACAAAGTTCTACCGACCGCTTTTCCGGATGAATAACCATCGAGCACCCGGCGCAGGGTCGGCACCGCATGGCGTTTGGCTTCTTTGATGTCGTTATCCACCAGAATTGCTTCGAAAAAATCAACGGCGGTCAGCTCAGGCGAATCTGTCGCAGTCGCCGCAGAACCTGCTGCTGCCTGCACTGTGGGCTCGGTACTGGCAGCAGGGGTGGAGTCACCACAGCCACTGAGACAAAATACCGCAGCCATGCTGCCGATAAAACGCCAATTTTTAATGTTCACTTCGCTACTACCTTTTGCTGCCGGAACCGGCAGTCTTTTGCTGCAAGTACCCGCAGTGTGCGGCGCGGTGCTTTGGCTGTAAAGTAAAAAAGGCTACACTTGGCAGCCTTTTTAATCTGAAAGCATTAAGTTCAGGCTTGCAGCTCAGCCTCTGTAAAAACATCCGCGAACAGTGCGCTGGACAGATAACGTTCAGCGGAAGAGGGCAGGATCACCACGATGTTTTTGCCAGCAAATTCTGGCGACTCCGCCAGTCGCTTGGCAGCAACTACAGCAGCACCAGAAGAAATCCCGGCCAGAATACCTTCTTCTTTCATCAGACGGTGCGCCATCGCGATGGCATCGTCATTGCTGACTGTCTCAACCCGGTCAATCAACTCTAAATCGAGGTTGCCCGGGATAAAACCAGCACCAATACCCTGGATTTTGTGTGGGCCAGGTTTAATCTCCTGACCGGCCAGTTTCTGGCTAATCACCGGTGAATCCACCGGTTCTACGGCGACGCTAATCAGCGGGTGTTTTTTCTCCAGTTTGATGTAACGACTGACCCCGGTAATAGTCCCGCCGGTGCCGACGCCGGCAACAAATACGTCGACCTTGCCGTCGGTGTCATTCCAAATCTCCGGGCCAGTGGTATCAAAGTGAATTTGCGGGTTAGCCGGGTTTTCAAACTGTTGTAATAACAGATACTTGTCAGGATTAGACGCCTGAATTTCCTTAGCTTTTTCGATCGCGCCTTTCATGCCTTTAGCGCCTTCGGTCAGTACCAGGTTGGCACCTAAGGCTTTGAGCAGCTTACGCCGTTCTAAGCTCATGGTTGCCGGCATCGTCAGCGTCAACGGATAACCCCGGCTTGCCGCGACAAACGCCAGCGCAATACCGGTGTTGCCGGATGTGGGTTCTATCAGTTCTTTGCCAGGGCCTAACAAACCTTTTTTCTCGGCATCCCAAATCAGCGCGGCACCTAAGCGGCATTTGACGCTGAAACTTGGGTTACGGGATTCGATTTTGGCGTAGACGTTGCCACTGGTGACGCGTTTTAATTTGACCAGCGGTGTGCGGCCGATTGACAATGAGTTGTCTTCATAAATGTTTGCCATACAGAGCTCCAGACAGACAAAGAATTTGGCCCAGCATAACCGCTGGCATAAAAAACGAAAGTAGCGTTTTGATATAAGTTATATGACTTAATGTTATAAGCGTTTGACGTGAATTTGAGGCCTCCATGCGTTTTCAAAGTAATGACTCTTATATAGTCACCGCCGAATTGGCGCTCGCGGTTAACGCCGCAGTCACTTTACAAAAACCTTTATTAATCAAAGGCGAGCCAGGCACAGGTAAAACTGAGCTGGCCAAAGCGCTGGCCGCAGCACTTGATACCGAATTACTGCAATGGCACATCAAATCAACCACCAAGGCGCAGCAGGGCTTGTATGAGTACGACGCCGTATCGCGCTTACGCGACAGTCAGCTCGGCGATGCACGCGTGCATGACATCGCCAATTACATCAAACCCGGCAAGTTATGGCAGGCCTTTACCGCCCCTAAGCGTCCGGTGTTGCTGATTGATGAAATCGACAAGGCCGATATTGAATTCCCGAATGACCTGTTACACGAACTGGACCAGATGGCCTTTGATGTCTACGAGACCGGTCAGACGGTGCGCGCAGTCCAGCGTCCGGTGGTGATTATTACGTCCAATAACGAAAATTGCCGGATGCATTTTTGCGCCGCTGTTTTTTCCATTACATCCGCTTTCCTGATGCCGACGCACTCGAGCGGATTGTCGAGGTGCATTTACCCGGTTTATCGAAACAGCTGCTGAGCGAAGCGCTGCAAAGCTTTTTTGGCCTGCGCGAACTGCCGGCACTGAAGAAAAAACCATCGACCTCTGAGCTGATTGACTGGCTGCGTTTATTGCTGGCGGAACAAGTGACACCGGAGCAGCTGAAACAAAGCCGGGAGACTGGCGGTTTAATGCCGCTGTTTGGCGCCTTGCTGAAAAACGAGCAAGACGTGGCTTTGGTGGAGAAACTGCTGTTTATGGCCAAAAGGGTGCGCTGATGTTCAGTGGCTTTTTTCTGACGGTACGCCGGCATGGTGTCAAAGTCAGTATCACCGAGTATCTGGATTTACTGCGGGCACTGCAGCAACAGCTGGTGTTTGCTGATCTGGAACAGTTTTATCAACTGGCGCGACTGTGTTGGGTGAAAAACGAAACTGACTATGACAAGTTCGACCGTGCCTGCAGCGAGTACTTCGACGGCGTTGAACAGTTGGATTTGATCAGCGCGATTCCCGACGACTGGCTGACGCCTGGTTTATTGCGGCAGCTCTCAGAAGAAGACAAAGCGGCGCTTAAAAGTCTCGGCGGCCTGGAAGCCTTACTCAAGGCTTTTCGCGAACGACTGGCCGAACAACAAGGCCGTCATGCCGGCGGCAATAAATGGATAGGGACCGGTGGCAGCTCGCCTTTTGGTGCTTATGGCTTTCACCCGGAAGGGATCCGCGTCGGTCAGCAGGGCAGTGGCGCACGGCGGGCGGTCAAAGTCTGGGACCAGCGGCAATTTCAGAGCCTGTCCAGTGATGAAGTTCTGAATAACCGCAGTCTGCAGCTGGCGCTGCGACAATTGCGCCGTTTTGCCCGTAGCGGGGCAGCCAGTGAACTGGATTTAAATGACACTATCAGCGCCACGTCAAAACAAGCCGGGTTGCTTGATCTACGTTACCAGCGTGAGCGGCACAATGCCGTGAAATTATTATTGTTGTTTGATATTGGTGGTTCGATGGATGATTACATTCATGAATGCAGGCAGCTTTTTAATGCGGTGCGCGCTGAATTTAAGCATCTGGAATTTTTTTATTTCCATAATTGTGTTTATGAAACGCTGTGGCGCGATGAAAAACGCCGGCCACAGGATGCAGTGTCCACCACTCAGCTTCTGCATACCTATGGCCATGATTACAAGCTGATTTTTGTCGGCGATGCGACAATGGGGCCTTATGAAATCAGTTATCCGGGGGGCAGCGTCGAGCACTTTAATGCCGAGGCTGGTGAGGTCTGGCTACAACGTTTGCTGGCACAGTTTCCGCAGGCGGTCTGGCTGAATCCACAGCCAGAGGACTGGTGGTCGCATTATGCGTCGATCGGACAGATCAACAAGGTCTGTTCTGGTCGGATGTTTGGTCTGACGCTGGACGGTTTAGCCAGTGCTATCAATCAGTTAAAGCGCAAATACTGAAACCGTTGCTGCATCTGCAATCGATTGTTAGTATCAGGTAAACTCCCTGTCCATTGAGCCTGAGTCATGCCTAGTAATAAATACGAACTGCCGGCTACGCCGCCGCCGCAAGGTGAAACCGGTGCGCCACTGACACGGCAGGAAAGTCGCGAAATTGTCACGCCTTATGCCTTTGAAGTGTGCCCGAATCTGCTCGGTGTACCCACTGCGCATCCACTACGCCGGGCAATCGCGATGGGGATTGATGGCATCATCATTTCAGGCCTCGCCAAGGCCAGTTTGCTGCTGATTTTGCCGGTGATGACGTATCTGATCTGGTTCCGGCTACAGGCGAAAAAGTTTAATCATGTCATCGTGTTATTGCTGGCCACGGCTTTTTTGGCGGCCTCGGCTACCTGGATGCCGGAGCTGATTGTTGAGCAGGACTTAGATCTGAACGTGGCAAATAAGTCGTTAAGCGCGGATCAGGCCATGGTGCTGGCCGCCACGGCACTGAAAATTCAGGCACAGAGCTGCGAGCTTGGTTGCATGAAAAAAGAGCTGGAAAAAACGACAAAAATGCTGCGAAAAGCCGGGGTGAGCAAAGTTGCCGCCGTTGAGATGATGGACAGTTTAGTCGAGGGCTCTGATTTTCCGGCCGAGCAGTGGCCGCTGTATCGTGACGCGCTGCTTGCTGATTTTCCTGCAGTGCCCCCGCAAAAACCGGTAGAAGCGAAACCGCCGCAGCCGGCAGCCCCAGCCTTACCCTGGTATATTCCGGATGAAAATACCCATAGTGTGGTGGCCTGGGTTAAAGGCATCTTTGCCGATCTGGGTATTGGCATGGGCTGGGCGGTGTTTTATTTCACGGCGACTATCGCTTGGTGCCACGGCCAGACTATCGGTAAAAAACTGATGCGGATCAAAGTGATCCAGCTGGACGGCAAAGAGCTGAACTTGTCTGCTGCCTTTAGTCGCCAGGGCGGTTATGGCGCGGGTCTCGCCACAGGTTTGTTAGGTTTTCTGCAGATATTATGGGATCCCAACCGCCAGGCGATTCAGGATAAAGTTGCATCGACTGTGGTGATCCGGCTTGGCAGGGAAAAACGGCCGCTGACACATTAGGCCACCATAAAAACCGGCCGTCGCTACTGGCTACTGCCTTTGTGTTGGCAGCTGAGTTATACTGCAATTTTTTTAACCCATCCGACCAGATCCAATCCGACTGATCCGGCGTAGTGGAGCTCCTCATGAAATCAATTCTGATCACCGGGTCCGGTGTTTTTACGCCAGAAGCAACCGTCAGTAACGAAGAACTGGTTGCCAGCTTTAATCAGTATGTTGACTTATTTAATGCTGAAAATGCCGAAGCTATTGCCGCTGGTGAAATGACAGCCCTGGAATATTCCAGTTGCGAGTTTATCGAAAAAGCCTCAGGCATTAAATCGCGCCATGTACTTTACAAAGAGGGCATTCTGGACACGCAGGTGATGCAGCCGGTCTTTCGCCGCCGGGGCGAGGATGAACTGCCGGAAATGGTGGAAATGGCTTTAGCGGCTGCCAAAGAAGCCATTGCTCAGGCTGGTAAAACGCCGGACCAGATTGATTTAATCATCTGTGCTGCATCGAACTTACAGCGGCCTTACCCGGCGTTGTCGATTGAGCTGCAACAACAATTGGGTGCCAAAGGTTATGCCTTTGATATGAATGTGGCCTGTTCCAGTGCCACTTTTGCCATCAGCAATGCGGTCAATGCCATCCGCGGCGGCACCGCCTCTGTGGTGCTGGTGGTGAACCCGGAATTTGCTTCGCCACAGGTCAATTACACCAGCCGCGACAGCCATTTTATTTTCGGCGATGTCTGTAGCGCGACCATTATTGAAGCGGCCGACACTGCGACGGCAGATAACAGTTTTGAAATTGTCGGCATGCGGTTAAAAACCGAATTTTCCAACAATATTCGCTGTGACGTCAGTTATGTCGAACACTGTTACCCGGACGCTGAACCTTTAGTGCCGTTTTTCCGCCAGCAGGGCCGCAAAGTGTTTAAAGAGTTGCTGCCGCTGGTGGCTGAAGTGATTGAAGGCGAAATGGCGGCCTGTGGCCTTACTGCGGCTGATCTGAAACGGCTGTGGCTGCATCAGGCCAATATCAATATGAATATCTTTGCTGTGCGCAAAATTCTCGGGCGCGAGCCTGAGCCAGGTGAAGCGCCATTAGTGTTGGATACTTATGCTAATACGGCGTCGGCCGGTTCTATTATTGCATTCCATCAGAACAAACAAGGCCTGGCGCTCAATGACCACGCAGTGTTGTGCTCTTTTGGTGCCGGTTATTCAATTGGCTGCCTGATGCTGAAGCGCGCGCGTTAAGCGACGTCGTCATTAAGAAAAAACGGCAATTCTTGCGTGGATTGCCGTTTTTTTTGCCGGTTTGCGATGCAAGCCTCTGAGTTATTACAGCCGCAACAGCGAATTCTGCTCATAAGACACGGGCGAAGGCACATAGTCGTCGGCCTGTTCGTCATTACGCCAGTCGTTGTGACCTAAGCGGTAACGGAACTGATAGCTGCTGTCTTTGGGTAAAGTCAGGGTCAGGCTGAAATCGCCATTCTTTTGCTTTTTCATGGCATTGTCCTGCCAGTCATTGAATTCACCGACCAGCACTACTGATTCTGCACTGGCGGCCTGCTCGGCCGGGACGACAAAAGTTACTTTACAGGCCGGTTTGGTCTTCAGGTATTGTTTGCTGATTGCCATGATGTCACTCCGTTATGCTAAGAAATCCACGAGCACCGCAAGAACCGCGGGCGTTAAGCGCTGCAGCAAAACTAGCATAGTCTGTTTGACAACAACATGACATGGCATTGGTATTGGGACTGAAAACGTATGCGGCTGCGGTGAAGGAGAGGCACCGGACCGCCTGATCGCCTTGTTGAGCTGGGGCTAAGCGCGAAACAGCCAAGATTGCCGGTATTCGCTGAATGCGGCTGAAATTTTTAGATTTGTCTGCCATCAGCTACCGGATAAAAAAACGGGCGCTCACTGAGCACCCGTATTTATCACGCAGAGTCGGGGGCGAATTAACATTCGATGATATTGACCGCCAGACCACCACGCGAAGTCTCTTTGTATTTACTCTGCATATCGCGGCCAGTATCCCACATGGTCTTAATGACTTTATCCAGCGACACTTTGTGCTCGCCAGTACCACGCAGCGCCAGCCGCGAGGCGTTGATAGCCTTTACAGCGCCCATGGCATTGCGCTCGATACACGGTACCTGCACCAGGCCACCGACCGGGTCACAGGTAAGGCCTAAATTATGCTCCATACCGATTTCGGCGGCGTTTTCGACGTTGTCGACCGAGCCGCCAAGAATTTCGGTTAAAGCGCCGGCCGCCATCGAGCAGGCGACACCGACTTCGCCCTGACAGCCGACTTCTGCGCCGGAGATCGAGGCGTTTTTCTTGTACAAAATGCCGATAGCCGCAGCCGTCAACAAATAGCGGGTATAGATGTCAGGCGTCACTGGCTGGATAAATTTGTCGTAATACATCAGCACCGCCGGAATAATCCCGGCAGCGCCATTGGTCGGTGCTGTCACCACGCGGCCGCCGGCGGCATTTTCTTCGTTAACGGCCAGTGCAAACAAATTGACCCAGTCCATCACCTGCAACGGATCTGAGCTTTTTTCAGCGCAGAGGCGACGATACAAAGCTGGTGCGCGGCGTTTTACTTTGAGGCCACCGGGTAAAATACCTTCGGTTTTCATACCGCGCTGCACGCAGTTGTACATAGTTTGCCAAATCAGCCCCAGTTCGGTTTCAATTTGGCTCTCAGTGCGCAGTACTTTTTCGTTTTCCATCATCAGTGCAGCGATGGACAGGCCGTTTTCTTTACACAGCTTCAATAATTCAGCGCCGGTGTTAAACGGAAATGGCGGTGGATTGTCGGCGGCAAACTGGCTGGCGGCTTTTTTCTCGCTGGCAAAATCTTCGGCTTTGACGATAAAACCGCCACCAATGGAGAAATAGATTTCGCTGAACACAATTTCTTTATTGGCATCAAAGGCAATCAGTTCCATGCCATTGCTGTGTTCTTTTAAGGTCTTGCGCCGGTGAAACACAATGGCGCCTTCGCGCGGGAAGCTGACGACATGGCTGGACGCTAAGGTAATCTGTTGCTGTTCATCCACTTGTTTCAGGATGCCGGGCACCAGATCCGGGTCGCAGTTTTCCGGTAAATAACCACAAAGACCGAGGATCACCGCTTTACCGGTGCCGTGGCCTATGCCGGTCTGGCCTAAAGAGCCATAGAGTTCGGTTTTAATACTGGCGACGTCGGCAAGCCGGCCGCTGGCAGCAAGATTTTCGGTAAATAACTTGGCGGCACGCATTGGGCCTACAGTGTGGGAACTGGATGGGCCGATGCCAATACTGAACATGTCAAAAGCGCTGATAATCATAGGGTAGTCTTTTTGCCTTATTAGAATGAGCGGGATTGTACAGGATGTGCCGGCATTGTGTAACTGATGCTGTCACTGGTCAGTGCTGCTTACAAAATGGGAGTGCAAGAGCGTTTTGTCTGGTCCACAGCCGAAATGCTCAGCGTGGAGGCGCAGCCACTTGTTGGGCCAGCAGATACAGAATTTCGGCGCTGGCGCCCCAGATTAAGTGCTGTTGCCAGGGGATAAAATGCAGACGTTGTTGCTTGCCACGCAGTGGCCAGATTTCGGTTTGCCGGCGCCGGGCCGACAGCGCTTCCTGCAGCGGCAGTAACAACACTGAATCGACTTCGTCCTGTTGCAGCTGCAGTGTTGGCAGCCCGTCGAGTAAACCGAGCCAGGGTTCGACGATAAAACCGGTTGAGGTATTAATCGCCGGCAGCTGGCCAAGCAATTGGACAGTCGTGGGGTCGATGCCGGTTTCTTCATAGGCTTCGCGCAGCGCCGCTGCTGCGCTGCTTTCGCCTGATTCAATACGGCCGCCCGGAAAACTGAGCTGACCCGGATGGTGGCGCAGGTGTAAGGCGCGGCGTGTCATCAACAGGGTCCATTCGCCATCGTGGCGAAATAATGGCAGCAATACTGCCGCATTGGCCGTGCCAGCGGCTTTATCGGGTGGCGGTGCTTGCAGCAGATAGCGGCAGAGCCAGTGGCTGTCCTCAAATGCGCTCGCCTGAAATGTGCTCATCGCTCGCCTTGTTGTTGCAGCACTGGCAGGATTTTACCGACTTTGTCGTATGTTTCCTGATACTCGGCCGCGCCTTGTGAGTCGGCGACAATACCACCGCCGGCCCAGCAATAAATCTGCTGGTTGGCCACCACCAGGGTGCGGATGGCAATATTGGTATCCATATGGCCGTGCTGGCTGATGTAGCCAATAGCGCCGCAATAGACGCTGCGCCGGTGCGGTTCTAACTCCTCGATGATTTGCATGGCACGCACTTTCGGTGCGCCGGTGATAGAACCGCCCGGAAATGCGGCGCGCAGGGCGTCGATTGGCTGATATTGCGCGTCCAGCTCACCGCTGACTGTGCTGACCAGATGATGCACGGCCGGGAAAGATTCGATGGCAAATAACGCCGGCACCCGCACCGTGCCGGGCCGGCAGACTTTGCCGAGGTCATTGCGCAGTAAATCGACAATCATTACGTTTTCTGCGCGATCTTTTGGCGATTGCTGCAACAGCGCCGCACTTTGCGCATCCTGCGCCGGGTCAGCAAAGCGTGGCCGCGTGCCTTTAATCGGTTTAGTTTCAACCTGTGCGTTTTTTACTTCGATAAAACGTTCCGGCGAAATGGACAACACCGCAGCATCCGGCAACCGGATAAAGGCCGAAAACGGTGCCTGATTACTGTGCCGCAGTTGCAGATAAGCAGCAAAAGCATCACCGCTAAAGCCGGCACTGAAACGCTGCGCCAGATTAATCTGATAGCAATCACCGCTTTGCAGATAGGCCTGAATTTTTTCAAATTTTTGCAGGTATTGACTGCGGCTCATATTGGCCTGCCAGTCGCTGGTGAGCGTGAATTCAGCGTTGGACTGAGCTGCCGTCGGCTGCTCTTTGAACTGAGTCAAATAGCCGGCAGTTGTTGTTTCCGCAGCACCGTTGCAATCAACAAACCAGAGCTGCTGCAGCTGTTTATCCAGCACCAGTGCCTGACTGTACAGGCCAACGGCTAAATCCGGCAGCTTAATGTCAGCACTGGCTTGCTGTGGCAGGGTTTCAATGACCCGCCCCAGGTCATAACCAAAATAACCGACAACACCGCCGGTAAAAGGCAACTCGCTGGCAGCGGCTGGCAGTGCTGGTAGCAGCTGTTGCTGTAACGCTTTAAGTAACAAAAAAGCATCGGCGTCCTGCTGTTGTTCAGCCCAACTGCCGTCTGTGGTCATTTGCCGCACTGTGCATTGCCGGCCAACTGCAGTCAGCGTCGCCAGCGGCCGGCAGACCAGGATGTCATAACGGCTGTTGGGATGCTCAGGCGCGGCGGAATCGAGCAACATGGCAAAAGGCTCTGCGGCAACTGCCTGAAAATAACCGGTTAAATCGGTAACCTTTGACGCGACAAGACTTTGTACAGACATGACAAAAAACTCAAACAATAAGCGGCGGCTTTGGGCACAGAACCGATGAATTCAGTATCAACTGACTAGCCGCCTCGACAGGATGCGCGTTATGATAGCAGCCCTGCTTAAAATGAGAAGCAGTGCCGGACCGGGCAAGGGTCAGGCGCTGTATAAATACCCTGGCAGCCAGCACACTGACTGCCTGTAACCACGCAGAAGGGCACCCTATGACGGTTATTCGCCAGCAAGACTTTATCGACAGCATCGAAGATGCGTTGCAGTACATCTCTTATTATCATCCGCTGGATTTTATTCAGGCCTTAGAAAAGGCCTATGACAAAGAACAAAACCCGGCAGCCAAAGACGCCATCGCGCAAATTCTGATTAACTCGCGGATGTCGGCGCAAGGCCACCGGCCGATTTGTCAGGACACTGGCATTGTGACTTGCTTCGTTAATATCGGTATGGACGTCAAGTGGGACAAAACCGATATGACAGTGCAGGAAATGGTCGACGAAGGTACCCGTCGTGCTTACATGAACCCGATGAACCCGCTGCGCGCCTCTATCGTGATGGACCCGGCCGGTTCACGCAAAAATACCAAAGACAACACGCCGGCCGTAGTGCATATCAATATGGTTGCTGGCCATCATGTTGAAGTGGCCATTGCCGCCAAAGGCGGTGGCAGCGAAAACAAGACCAAAATGGTGATGTTAAACCCATCCGACTCCGTCGTTGACTGGGTGCTGGAAACTTTACCAAAAATGGGCGCTGGCTGGTGTCCGCCAGGCATGCTCGGCATTGGTATTGGCGGCACGGCAGAAAAAGCTGCAGTGCTGGCCAAAGAGGCCCTGATGGAACCCGTCGACATCCAGGATCTGCTGGAAAAAGGTGCCGAGACCGGTGAAGAGAAACTGCGTCTTGAGCTGTACGAAAAAGTGAACAAGCTCGGGATTGGCGCCCAGGGTCTTGGCGGTTTAACCACAGTGGTGGACGTCAAAATCAAATCAGCGCCGACCCACGCGGCATCCAAGCCGGTCGTGATGATCCCGAACTGTGCTGCCACCCGTCACGTGCATTTCCACTTAGATGGTTCAGGCCCGGCACATTTACCGGTACCAAAACTGGAAGACTGGCCACAAGTGACCTGGGAACTGGGGCAAAACGTGCGCCGGGTTAATCTCGACACTGTGACACCTACTGACGTACTGGAATGGAAAGCCGGTGAAACTGTGTTGCTGTCCGGCAAGATGTTAACTGGTCGCGATGCCGCGCATAAACGCATTGCCGACATGCTGGCAAAAGGCGAAGCGCTGCCAGATGGTGTCGATTTCAAAAACCGCTTTATTTACTACGTCGGCCCGGTCGATGCGGTCGGTGATGAAGTGGTCGGCCCGGCAGGCCCAACTACAGCGACGCGGATGGATAAATTCACCGACATGATGCTGGGCCAGACTGGCTTGTTAGGCATGATTGGTAAATCCGAACGCGGTGACAAAACCGTCGCCAGCATTAAAGAACACAAAGCGGTGTATCTGATGGCAGTCGGCGGCGCGGCCTATCTGGTGTCTAAAGCCATCAAAAAATCCCGCGTGGTGGCTTTTGCCGATTTAGGCATGGAAGCGATTTACGAATTTGATGTTGAAGATATGCCTGTGACTGTTGCAGTTGATAGTCAGGGTAATAACGTGCACGACCAGGGCCCGGCGATTTGGAAAGTTAAAATCGCTGGGGCAGCAAAAGTCTGATAAGCCAAAAATGAAACGCGTCTGCAGGGAAACCTCAGGCGCGTTTTTACTATAAGAACAATATAAACAACCAAAATTTGCGACAACGGAGTATCCAGATGAAAGCTTGGGGAATTCTGGTCAGTGCACTGCTGGTGGCAGCAGGGGCGCAGGCAAAAACCAATTTAACCATTGAACACTTAAATAAACTGAACAAAATTTACGATGTGCAGGTGTCGCCGGATGGCCGCTTTGTGGTGTATGGCCAAAAAAACGGTGGCCTGGCACCGGCGGATACGACGGCTGATTTGTATCTGCTCGATGTGCAGGATGGCAATAAAGTACGCCGGCTGACTGAAAGCGTTGGCCGCGAACACGATGTGCGTTTTAGTGCCGACGGTTCAGCGTTGTATTTCCTGGCGGACCGCTCAGGTTCCAGCCAGTTGTGGCGTTTGCCATTAGGCGGGGGCGAAGCGCGGCAAGTCACTGATTTACCTCTGGACGTACAGGGATATATGGTGTCTGCCGACGACAAAAAAGTCGTGCTGACGCTCGATGTTAAACCTGGTTGTAAAGACTTAGCCTGTACTGTGGCTCACAACAAAGCCACGGCAGAGAAAAAAGACAGCGCCACTGCCTACGATTCGTTGATGGTGCGGCATTGGGATACCTGGGAAGATGGCCTGAAGAATCACTTCTTTGTGGCTGACCTTGGTGAAACAGTCGTCAAAGATGCCAAAGATTTAATGCCTGAGTGGGATACAGATGTCGCCGGCACCGGTGAAGCTGCTTTTACGCCGGATGGCAAAAATCTGGTGTTCAGTGCCAAAATCCCGGCGGCAGATCAAAGCTGGCACACCAATTTTGATATTTTCCAAGTATCGCTCAATGGCGGCCAGAAAATCAATCTGACCAAAGACAATCCAGCCTGGGATGCTAAGCCTAAATTCTCCGGCGATGGCCGTTATATGGCATATCTGGCGATGAAAAAACCAGTCTACGAAGCCGACCGTTTTGGCCTGATTTTACTGGATTTGGTCACCGGCGAGCGCAAAGAGCTGGCGCCACAGTGGGACCGCTCGATTGACGACTTCGTGTTTGCGCCGGATAACCGCACTGTTTATGTGACGGCACAGGATCTCGGCCAAAAAGGCATTTTTGCTATCGACCACGCCTTTGGCGAAGTCAGCAAAATTTATAGTAACGGCAGCGCCGGCGACGTCGCAGTGCGTGGCAGCAATGTATTTTTTACCAATCATCAGCTCAATGCTCCGGCGGATATCTATCAGCTGAAAAATGCTGGCGGCGAAGCGTACCCGCTGACGCAGGTCAATGCATTAACGCTCAAAGACATTCAACTTGCTGAATTTGAACAATTCAGCTTCCCCGGTGCTAATGACGAAACTGTCTATGGCTACTGGATGAAACCGTGGAACTTTGCAGCCGGTAAAAAATATCCGATCGCCTTTATCGTGCACGGCGGCCCGCAAGGCAGCTTCGGCAATATGTTTAATACCCGCTGGAATGCGCAGTTGTGGGCGGCGCAGGGCTATGGCGTGGTGATGATCGATTTCCACGGCTCGACCGGTTATGGTCAGGCCTTTACCGATTCAATTGCCCGCGACTGGGGCGGTAAGCCGCTGGAAGATCTGAAAAAAGGTCTGGCTTTTGTTACTGAACAGCAGCCTTGGCTGGACAAGGATAATGCCTGTGCTTTAGGTGCCTCTTACGGTGGTTTTATGATGAACTGGATAGCCGGTAACTGGAACGACGGCTTTAAGTGTCTGGTGAATCACGCGGGCTTATTCGATATGCCAAGCTTCTACGGCAGCACCGAAGAGCTATGGTTCCCTGAGCACGATATGGGCGGCCCGGTCTGGGATAAATCTGCGGATTATCAAAAGTTTAATCCGGCGGCTTTTGTCGATAACTGGAAAACGCCAATGCTGGTCATCCACGGCCTGAAAGACTACCGGGTGCCTTATGCGCAAGGTTTAGGTGCCTTTACCACCTTACAACGTAAAGGTATTCCATCCCGACTGGTGATGTTCCCGGATGAAAACCATTGGATCCTGAAGCCGGCCAATGCTGAGCGCTGGTACAACGAGATTTTCAGCTGGATGAAACAACATACGGCGAAATAGTCAGGAGATCTGGCAGTCAAAGCCCGCATGTTGCGGGCTTTGTTGTTGTGGTGCGTAACAATGGCGCGCGGCACGGCGAAAGGCACCACTTGCGCATAATACGCAAAGCTTGCTTGGCCTTGCCAACGAATTGGGCCGGACGGTTGGACAATTTAAAGTATGAAGATGAACAGTTTTGCTGCGGTACGGCAACATTGTCTGGCACAAGCGGTCAGTTGTGAGGACTTTCCGTTTGGGCCTGACATTTATGTCTACAAAACACATGGCAAAATTTTTGCGATTTTAACGGAAAAAGACGGCGTGGCGCGGGTCAATCTCAAAGCAGAACCGACGGAAGCTCTGATGTTGCGGCAACTGTTCAGCGCCGTGACACCCGGTTATCACATGAATAAAAAACACTGGAATACATTGTTGCTGGATGGTTCGGTGCCTGATGCCGAAGTGCAGCGGCAGATAGAGCAGTCCTGGCAGCTGGTACAGCCAAAACGGCGGCGGGCGCGCGCCGAACAAACGGTTTAGTCTGTTTTCAGGTAAAGCTGCTGGCGGATAAACAGCTGTTCAATCTCAGTGCGGGCCCAGGGCGTTTTGCGTAAAAACTTCAGGCTAGAACTGACGCTGGGGTCTTTGCTGAAGCAATTCAGTTTCACCAGCTTTGCCAGACCGCTAAAGCCGCCATTGTGGGCCAGCAGCAGTTCGAGGATTTGTTGCAGGGTAAAGCCATGTAACGGATTTTTCGGTTGTGCGGGTTGCATTATTGTCCTTTCGCCGGCGCTGCGACTTCAGATTGAGTAGTTTCAGCGGGCAGCTGAACTGGAATTTGTGGACGTTGTCCGACTGGCGCAAATAACGAGCGCCAGACACCACCCAGTTTTTCATCTTCACTGCCAATGGCCAGACTAGAGCCTGGTAATAAGGGGCTTGGCGATGCCAAACCTTCAATTTTGAAACCGTCGATTTGCCAGTAAATCCGGCTTTCTCTGATCAGTTGCAACGGCTCAGCGGCCTGCGGGTCGACTAAGGCAACCTGATAAATAAAAGAACTGAACGGACCAGCCGGGCCTGCTTCGCGTACTGCGCTGGCCCACAACACATTCGATTCGAGATAAAGCTCTGCGATATCGCGTTGATAGGGATCAGCATGGTCGGGCTGTGGTGCCAGGACTGGTAAGCGGGTGGCTGACCATTGAATTTGCCCGGCGGCGATATCAAAATCGCCGTGCACCAGGCTGCCGCGTTTTTGTTCGCCGCCACGCTCCCCCAGCACTAGCAGATAGCGGTTTGCGGCTTTTTGCGCACAGGCGAGGCCTTCAAACTGGTCACCGGATTGTTGCGGACCATTATCGGCAGTCACCGGCAACGGATAGCTGGCCAGCACCCGCGCGTAGCTGGTTTGCAGTAACTGGATATGAAACAGGCGGCCGAATTCACCTTGCCAGCTGCCGGATTCGGCAATTAAAAATTCATTTGGCCGGCCAGGCAGTGCACAGACACTTTCCAAATCATTCGACATTTGCGCCTCTGGCCAGTTGCTGACCGTCAGCGGCTGGAAGCGGGGCGCCTTGTCGGCATAAATTTGTAAAACACCTAAACGTTCGCCCGGATTGGCAATCTTTTTATCCTGCACTGTCAGATAACGGTCGTTATCCATTTGCGCCATGCCGCTGATGCCGGGCAATGCCGGCTGGGGCTGGGCCCGGCTTAAAGTGAACCAGCGTGGGTCCAGCGGTTGCTGAAACAACAGCGGCGCCATCTTCAGAAAATGCCGGGCATTCACTTCACATTGCACATTGTCCGGATAATGTTGCTTCCATGGATCGTTCACCAGATACAGTGTCTGGCCATGCACTGCCACACCTTCGAGTGCAGTTTGTACCACACGTTCATACACCGGGCATAAGCCGGAGTTGTCAGTGCTGACATAAAATTGCAGCGGCTGCACAAAAGGCTTCACGCGGTTGGTTAAATCAAATACCCAAAGTTCATCATCATTACGGGCGGCGGCAATCAGATATCCCGGATGGCCCGGTATCGGGCTTGGCATAAAGTCGAGGTCATTAATCGGATGACCACGCCCGTCCAGCTCTGGCAAGGTCAGATTGGCATCTATTACTTTGACAAAGTTATCGCGGGTCCAGAAATCAGCCGTCAGCCGGGTTTTAAAAATGGCTGGCAGGCCGGCCATGTTCTTTTCTAGCCCCAGATACAAGTTCTGATGGTCATCAATCGCCAGGCCTTCAATGCCATCATTCGGCAAATTGCCGACGTTGGCTTCGGCCGGAAACTGCACTGGCCGTACCGCGGTAATTTCGGCGCGGGTTAACGCCGCGTCAGTGCTGATCTTCAGCAATAAAGTTGGATAGGCGGTTGAATTGGTTTGCGCAAACTTGCGAGCGCACACCGGGCTCAGTTGTGCCCGGCTGGCATCTTCCGTCACTGTAATTAAGGTTTGTGCATCCAGCCGGTCCCAGGTCAGGGCTTCTAAATCCGGCGAATTGGCCAGGTAGTCACCAAAACAGCTTTTACGGACTTCATCTGACAATGTAATTGGAATAGGTGCGGTGACAAAGCGGCCGGTCTGCGGATTGATGCGGAAAATTTTCATCCGAAGCTCAGGCGCCGCACTCTGATCGCCAAGGCTCAGCAGCTCGTCATGACGCCAGGTGAGACCAGAGGTTTGCGGATCGGTCAGGGTATCCCCCTGCAAATCAGTCAGCCACTGGCCTGTTAATGCCTGGCTAGCCAGCACCGGGCTGGCAGCAATCAAAATGAACCCAATACAACTCAGGGATTTACGTAGAAAATTCATGGTGCTCTCAACAGTGCGACGGTATGAAAAACCGCAGACGGCTCTGACAACAAAGCGGCTAATCTAGCAGAAAATCGGCTGACGGCATACAGCAGCGGCTGAAGATCCTGGCAGCTGCGACGAAAGTTGCAGGAAATAACCTATCCGTTGAAAAAACAAACCCCGGCGCGAGGCCGGGGTTTGGTAAACGAAGCTGCAATGCAGATCGCAATTAATAGCCTTGTTCGTGCACGTCTCTGACCGCGCGACCAGATGGGTCAGTCAGCTGGGCCATTTTAGCATCCCAGGCCAGCGCTTCCGGTGTCGAGCAGGCGACAGATTTACCACCCGGCACACAGGCAATAGCGGCCGGGTGCGGGAAGTGTTCTTCAAAGATGGTGCGGTATAAATAACCTTCTTTGGTGTCCGGCGTATTGACCGGAAAGCGGAAGCTGGCGGTGGCCATTTGTTGATCCGACACTTCTTTTTCGGCGAAGGCTTTTAAGCTGTCAATCCAGCTGTAACCAACACCATCGGAGAACTGCTCCTTTTGCCGCCAGAGGATTTCATGCGGTAACAGGCCATCAAAGGCTTCACGCAGAATGTGTTTCTCCATTTTGCCGCCGCCACACATCTTGGCTTGTGGGTTTAGCCGCATCGCCACGTCCATGAAATGCTTGTCAAGGAATGGCACGCGCGCTTCAATACCCCAGGCCGACATCGCTTTGTTCGCTCGGTTACAGTCAAACATGTGTAAACGGTCCAGTTTACGCAGCGTTTCTTCATGGAACTCTTGGGCATTTGGCGCTTTATGGAAATACAGGTAACCACCAAAAATTTCGTCTGAGCCTTCGCCCGACAACACCATTTTGATGCCCATGGCCTTGATTTTACGCGCCATCAGATACATAGGTGTAGAAGCACGGATAGTGGTGACGTCATAAGTCTCCAGGAAATACACCACGTCACGCAGCGCATCGATACCTTCTTGCACGGTAAAATGAACTTCGTGGTGCACAGTTCCGATGGCATCTGCCACAGTACGGGCTGCTTTTAAATCCGGTGAACCCTGCAAACCCACAGCAAAAGAGTGCAGGCGCGGCCACCAGGCTTCAGAAGCGCCGTCATCTTCTACCCGGTTGCGGGCAAATTGTTGGGTAATAGCTGAAATCAGGCTTGAATCCAGACCACCGGATAACAGCACGCCATAAGGCACGTCCGACATCAGATGGCTTTTCACCGACTGCTCCAGCGCGGCTTTTAGTTCGCCCAAATCAGCCGGATTGTCTTTGACTGCGTCATAACTCATCCAGCTGCGCTGATAATATTTCACCAGTTTGCCGACTTTAGAGTCGAAATAATGTCCCGGCGGGAATTCCTGCATTTGTTTACAGACCGGCACCAAGGCTTTTAATTCTGACGCGACATAAAGCTGGCCATGTTCGTCATAGCCGTAATACAGCGGGATAATGCCGATATGGTCCCGCGCAATCAGATAACGCTGCTGCTCAGCGTCATACAGAATAAACGCAAACATGCCTTGCAGCTGGTCGACAAATTCAGCGCCGTGTTCAAGATACAACGGCAGAATGACTTCGCAGTCTGATTTGGTTTGGAACTGATAGTCGACCGTTAAATTTTTCTCTAAATTCTTGTGATTATAAATCTCACCATTCACTGCCAGAATGTGATTTCGATTCGGGTTAATCAGCGGCTGCGCACCGTTTTCAGTATCTACAATTGCCAGACGTTCATGGACGAGAATGGCATTATTATCATTCCAGACCCCAGACCAGTCAGGACCGCGGTGGCGTAATAACTTAGATAACTGTAGCGCCTGCTGACGCAACGCTTTAACATCAGTTTTGATGTCAAGCACCCCAAATATCGAACACATGGTAAAAACTCCGTATTGGTTAATCCGAAAAAAATCATTTCATTTGGCAGTATGTACGTTTAGACGTACCTCATTGACTCTGCCATTCTGGGCAGAAATTGCAAGCGCTTTTTGGCCAAATTTGCAAAGTAACCGCGGCCGGAGCCTTTCAGTGGTGCGGTCAAATCGATGATAACTGCTAAAAATCAACGTTTTGTGCCGCCAGCGCACTGGGATGCGCAAATTCTGTGCAATCACCCGGCTTATCAGATGCTTTGCTCCTTATTGCCTTTGGCAGAGCAAACTGAGTTTCCGGCGGTTGAAACTCTGACGGCATGGAGTCGTCAACTGCAGCCCGTGCATGCGGTCAGTTTTGTTGATGCGGCGGTGCTGGACAGCGACCCGCGTTATTATGAGGTCTATATCGCTGAAACGTCGGCGGTGCCGACGCGCAGGCAGAATTGGCATGACTTATTTGGTGCGCTGATTTGGATCTTGTTTCCACAAAGTAAAGCGGCGCTTAATCGGCGACATCTGGCGGAAATTCAGCAACATGGCAGTAAAAACCGCTCACCGCTACGCCATCAGCTGACGTTGTTCGATGAATGCGGCCTGTTGCTATTACACAGTGCGGATATGGTTCAGGTGCCGGCGCTGCTGCGTCAGCATCAGTGGACTGAAGTTTTTCTGAATCAACGTTTCCATTGGGGACAGGGGCTGTGGCCCTGGGTGTTTGGTCATGCCAATTTTGAAATGCTGACGCGGCCCTTTATTGGTCTCACAGCAAAACTCTGGCCACTGCAGGTGCCGGCACATTTTGAAAATTGGCCATTGCATCAACAAGTTGATTTCGTTGATACTGCGTTAAGTAAACAAATTGCAGATTTCTCGTTAACTGAATTTCGCGACCAGATGAGCCCGTTACCGCTGCTCGGCATCCCGGGCTGGTCTCATCAGGAACAGACGGAACAGTTTTACCAGGACCAGAATTACTTCCGGCCAAAACGAGTCACGCCGCAGCCCTGATTTCATGTAAGTCCAAGGAAGTTCAACCGATGATTGAGATCCGCCAGCTGGCGAAGGCTTTTGCGCTCGAAAAAGGCCAAAAGCTCAGCGAAGCCGAATTACAGGATGTCCGTTACACCGGACGCAGTTTTTGTTCAGTCCGCGATGTCAGCTTCAGCTGTGCCAACGGCGAAGTGCTGGGTTTGCTGGGCCCTAACGGGGCCGGTAAAACCACCACGCTGCGGATGTTGTCCACCGCATTAAAACCCGACGCCGGTTCTATTTTGTTGGGCAATGAAGATGTATTAAAAGACCCGGTGCTGGCCCGGCGCAAAATCGGCTTTTTATCCAGCAGTACAGGCTTATATGGTCGCTTAACCGCATTTGAGAATGTGGCTTATTTCGCCCGTTTACATGGCATGAGCGAACTGGCTGCGCATTCTGATTTATGTGAACACCGATTCTGGTCAATATGAACACCCGGCATTTCCCGCATTGGGCTCAGTTCTCTTTTAACCTAGGTGTTCATTTT
>SSFI01000128.1 GCA_008015325.1 Rheinheimera sp. | reverse complement strand
GGCCGGTCGGGTCCGCCGTTTCAAGGTGTGATGGTTGTCTTCCCGACGAGAAAAGGAGCGCATTCGCGCTCCTTTTTTGTGGGTGCGCCGGGCATGGCGCGCAGCGCCGTGACAGGCGCTATCCGGTCACCGTGGTGGTGATGGGATGACTTGGAGGTGTAAGTCCTCTACACACCCGGCAAGGGGAAGTGTTAGCTGAACGGCAAGGGTGTTCACCGCGAGGTGAGATCTGAAGGAAGCCGAAGGCAAAATGCTGGCCTGACGAACAGGAAGCGATTGAGGCGGTGTAGCAGGGTGAGGTGGCCATTATCACTAAAGCCCAATACTTGCACGGAATGCTACAACGTAGAGTCGACAGGTATAAGCAGGAAGGTCGCGCGAATTACCCCGGGAGGTCTGAGCATCTGCCACAGTGCTACTAATATCGGAAGGTGTTGGGATGGGTGCTTCAGAAGAACGAAAATGCTCCCGGCATTTTCCGGCATACACTCCATCCATGGAGATATCAGCCGAGGCCGTAGTAGTGCTGAACACCAACAGCATGAAGGGCTGAACATAGTTAACCGTGATTAGGACTCTGGACCTCGATTTCAGCAAGCGACAGCGCAGGCATTAACGCCTTATGTGGAACCGACGTTCTCAAATTCGAGTTACGGCTTTCGGCCAAACCGTAATGTGTGGCAAGCGGTGCGACAAGCACAGCAATACATTCAGAGCGGCAAGCGCTGGGTCGTTGACATGGACTTAGAGAAATTCTTTGACCGGGTAGACCACGACATTCTGATGTCGAGGTTAACCAGAATTATCAAAGATGAGCGGTTACTGAAACTTATCCGGCGCTATCTGGAAGCAGAGATGGTGGATGGAAAAGGTGTGATTAAACGTGACAAAGGCATGCCGCAAGGTGGACCGTTGTCGCCGCTGCTATCGAATATCTTGCTGGATGAACTGGATAAAGAGCTGGAACGACGAGGCCATAGCTTCTGCCGCTATGCTGATGACTGCAACATTTATGTCAGCAGCCAAAAGGCGGGCGAGCATTTACTGAAAGATCTCAGTGAGTTCTTAGCGAAAACATTGAAACTGCAGGTGAATGCGCAGAAAAGTGCAGTAGCAAGGCCTTGGGCGCGAAAGTTCCTTGGTTACAGCTTCACATGGCATAAAGTAGCCCGACTGAAAATAGCCCCGAGCAGTGTGGCGAGGCTGAAGGATAAAATCAGAAGCCTGACCACAGGAAATGGTTCAAAATCAGTCGCTAAGGCAATCAGTGAACTAACACCGGTCCTGCGCGGGTGGATGAGTTACTTCCGACTGACTGAAGTGAAAGGAGTGCTGGAAGAGATGGATGGCTGGATAAGACGCAAACTGCGCTGCCTGTATTGGCGACAATGGAAGCGACCGTTTACCCGAGCCAAACAGCTGATGAAAGCAGGACTTGATGAAGTCAGGGCATGGACGTCAGCCTGTAACCAGCGCGGTGCTTGGTGGAACTCTGGTGCCAGTCATATGAATCAGGCTTTAAAGAAGAGCTGGTTCGACAGTTTGGGACTTGTATCACTGCTGGAATGTCATCGACAGTTCCAGTGTTAACATGAACCGCCGTATGCGGAACCGCACGTACGGTGGTGTGAGAGGACGGCGGGAGTGATCCCGCCTCCTACTCGATCATGAAAGGACAGGAAGAGTCAGGATCCATCGTAAAAGCGTGTGGAAAGTTTTCAGTGGCATTCAGCGGATTGAGCAGCAGGGTTAGTTGTGGCAAAACTTGAGTATCGTGGTGACATTGATGGACTGAGGGCTATCGCTGTTGTGCTGGTGGTGTTTTATCACGCCAATATCCCGGGCTTTGCCGGTGGTTTCTTTGGTGTTGATGTTTTTTTTGTGATTTCGGGTTTTCTGATTGGTAGTGTGCTGTTACAAAGCATTGATTCTGGTATTTCCGCATTGCCGCAGTTCTGGTGGCGCCGCTTTAAACGCATTCTGCCATTGCAACTCTTGGTCACCGCACTGACTCTGGCAGTGGGCCTCGCGATACTATCACCCCGTTATCTGAATGATTTGGCTCAAAGTGCCTTAGCTTCGATGCTGTTTCTGTCCAACATTTTATTTTATCGCGAAGCCGACTATTTCTCTGCCCAAGCTGGTTTAAAGCCGCTGTTACATACCTGGTCGCTGGCGATTGAGGAGCAGTTTTACCTGCTGCTGCCGCTGCTGTTATTGTTGGCGCGTCGACTGGGCAAAGGCGGCTTAGCGCTGCTTGTGGCAGTCACAGTAGTCAGCTTTGCCTTATTAATGGTGAAACAAGGCGATAAATCAACCTTTTACCTGTTGCAGTACCGGGCCTGGGAGCTGTTGTCCGGAGTTTGTGTTGCCTGGTACTTACAGAATCGGCCAGAACGGCGTATACCGCTGTGGGGGCAGCTGTTGTGTCTTAGCCTGTTGATGATGCTGGTGATTTTTTACGACAAGTCACAGCCAGCGCCAGGACTGCTGACATTATTGCCGGTGATTTGTACTTGCCTGCTGTTGGCAAGCTTTACGCCGTATTCAGCTTTGCAAAGTCCGCTACTGTGTTGGCTTGGTCAGCGCTCTTTTGGGCTCTATTTGTGGCACTTCCCGGTATTTGCCTTTTTCCGGCACTGGTCACAACAACCTCCTGCCTGGCCCGAAACCCTGGCTGGCCTGGTGCTGACCTGTGGTTTAGCTGCATTCAGTTATCGTCTTATCGAGGAGTATTTTCGCTATCACAGCCCGGTACGCCAGGTACTCTGCTGGACCGGCGGCCTTGCCTTACTGAATATTGCGCTGGTTCTGGGCATCCTGCACCAGCGCGGGCAATTTGACTGGAATGATTTGCAGTTGCCTGAATCACATGTGGGTCAGCTGCAACAGGAAGGACGCAGCTGTTTTTCCCGCACTGAAACGCCTTGTCAATGGCTGAAACCCGGCAAAGACCCACTGTATTTGGTTGGTGATTCCCATGCTGCGACTTTAGCAAAACCATTAAGCCAGAATAGCAGTTGGTCACTGATTGATCTGACGATGGAAGGCTGCCAGCCTGCACTGAATTTTCACCGCCAGCAAGGCCCCTGTACTGTGCAGTACCAGCAACACCGGCTGCAATTATTACAACAAATGCCCGCAGGAATTGTTGTTTTACTTGGGCGATTACCGCTGAACCTGACAGAAACCGGAGCAAGTAATCAACAGGTCACTGAGCAGGTTCCGCCGGTCCGTTTTGTGCGGTATCCTGATGGCGTGAGCGCCAAGGCACAACCTGCGGCGCTGCAGGCAGATTTGCAACAGCTGACCGATCTGCTTGGCAAGGCTGGTCACTTAGTTGTTTGGGTCTATCCGGTCCCTGAGTTTGGTTTTCATGTCCCGGATGCTTATTATCAGCAGCAGCGTTTTGGTAACAATGAATTAGCTTTGCAATTAGCTGAAGCGGTATTCAGACAAAGGACAGCACAAAGCTATCAGATGTTAGACCAGTTAAAAGGTACACATATCATCAGAGTTTATCCGCAGCAGCTGTTTTGTTCAGCTGCGACTGGTCACTGTTCGGCCGGTGAACAAGCGCGACTCTGGTATTTTGATGATGATCATCTGTCTTTGGCCGGTAGCGAGATGCTGGTAAAGCAGATAACTCAGGCAATCAATCGTTATCAATCCGGCCAGATCGGTCCCAGTGAGTAATCGTCGATGAGAGCATTTTTGGCAAGTTGGTTGCCAGGTTCAGTTAAATCTCAATTAAAAAATATTGCTGCCAGAATAAACCGCTGGCGGTTAACCTGCCTTGGAAGCAGCCGCTGGCTGAGTGTTGTCAATAGTTTGTTGGGGCGGGGCTTCATGCGTGAGCAACACGCTGTTATCGCAGGCCGCGCCCGGTTTTTACTGCGTGCTCAGCAACAAACCCCGCCTGAGTCAGATCCATTATTACGCAGAAACATCCATCGTCTGGAAAAGGGGCTGCTGATGCGGCCCCGCAAAGTCCCGTTTGCGCTGGAGTATATTGCTGAGACTGTTGCGTGTTTCTTACGTCAGCAGCGCGCAAATGAGCCTGCCAGCGATGAAATTCGCTGGGCCGCCGATATCCTGCAACAATATTTTGCGGTTTGTGCTGCTGCGTCAAAGCAGGTTGCCCAGCTGGCATTACAGTTCGAAGCCGGCTGGCAGCAGCCCGGTGGGCAAAAAGTGCCTTATCGTTATGATGGACTGCCGTCATTGCAGATGCATTATGATGATTTCCTGCTATTGTGCCAACGCCGTCGCTCTGTTCGCTGGTATTTGCCTAACCCTGTGCCAAAAGATTTGCTTGAGCAAGCTGTCGCCGCAGCTGCCCAGGCTCCCTCTGCCTGTAACCGGCAGCCTTTTCGCTTTCTCTACACACTGGACCCAACAAAGGCGGCAGAAGTCGCCGCGCTGGCCGTTGGCACTGCTGGCTTTGCCGGACAATTACCGGCGTTAATGGTTGTGGTCGGCGATTTAAGCCAGTTCGCCGAGAATCGTGACCGACACCTGATTTATATTGATGCCGCCCTGGCGTCAATGCAGCTGATGCTGGCGCTGGATCGGCTTGGCTTAGCCAGCTGTCCGATTAATTGGCCTGATATTGAGCAAAACGAAACAAAAATGGAGACCTTGTTAAAGTTGGAAGCCTGGGAGAGGCCAGTGATGTTGATTGCAACGGGTTATGCTGATCCTGCCGGCGGCATTGCCTATTCACAAAAGAAAAGTGTTGCACAATTACTGGTGGAAATCTGACGATGTTAATCCTGATCAAAGGGGTGCAATTCATCAATAAGGGCGCATTATTGATGTTGTATGCCGTACTGGAACAAACCCGACAGCAGTGGCCCGATGCTGAAATTGCCGTAGAGCTGAATCCAAACTCGCCTTTTTTAAAGCGTGCTCAGTTGGGTTTGTTGCAACACATGCCGTTGCGGTTCAGACAGCTCGACCTCAATTGGCTCAGTTATCTGTTACCGGAAAAGCTGCGGGCTAAGTTGAGATTTTATTTAGGTATTGTGTTCGAGGCTGATATCGATTTGTTGCTGGATGCCTCTGGCTTTGCTTACGGCGACCAATGGCCGGTGGCGGATCTGCAACGACTCTGTGGTCAAATTCATCGCCTGAAAGCTCATGGCCGCAAGGTAGTTTTGTTGCCACAGGCCTTTGGGCCCTTCGGTCGGGCGCAGGACCGGCAGCTGATCAGGCGACACTTTGGTAAAGTTGATTTAATTTGCGCCCGTGATCAGGCCAGTGAGCGCTTTTTGACCGAGATCGGCGCAGGCGCAAAGAATATCCGGCAGTACCCGGATTTTACCATCAGCCTGCAAGGAACCGATTGTGATGATGCGCAGTATGTGTTGCAAAAGCCAGCGGTTATTATCCCTAACTACCAAATGCTGCGGGCCGGTTCGGCCTGGCAGGCCGATTATGAATCGACACTGGAGCGCATTGCCCAGGTATTACAGCGCTCTGGTCAGATGGTAGTGTTGATCAATCACGAAGGGCTGGCGGATATGGCTATTTGCCAGCGACTTGCGGCGCGCCTCAACCCGGCACCACAGATCCTGCAAATTGAAGACCCACGTCTGCTTAAAGGTTATATCAAGGCCAGCAGTCTGGTTGTCAGTTCAAGATTTCATGGTTGCGTCAGCGCTCTTGCCTCGGGCGTGCCATGTATTGGGACCAGCTGGTCACACAAATATCAGGCATTGTTTGATGATTTCGCGGCGCCGGATGCACTGTTAAAACCGGGTTCGGACGAAGAAATGCTGCAAGCCGTGATCGACTACGCATTTCGGGTGGTGACCACAGCAGAGTATCAACAACGGATACAACAATTGACTGAACAAAATCGCCTGATGTGGCAGCAGATCAGCTCAGTCTTTGCTGGCGAGATGTAACAAGCTAATTGTCAGCTTAGATGGTGGGGAGCATGATAGTTCGATATAATGGTCGGTGGTTTTCTCACTGTACGGCAGGAGTGCATTGGATGCTCAACTGGATTTTGTCTTTACCACGGAGCGCAAAGCGGCTCGTGTCAGTGCTGGCGGATTTGTTTCTGCTGTCACTTGCAATGATTATTTCTATTCTGGTTACCCAAACGAACCCTTTCGAGCAGATGGCTCGGATTGTGCCGATTTTCATGTTAACGCTGATACCGACCATCATCGTTTTTACCAAATTAGGGTTGTACCGTGCCGTGATCCGGTATATCGGCCAACACGCACTTGGTGCCATGGTTGCCGGCATTGTCAGTAATGCCATTCTGTTACAGATGTGTTTTTCGATCGTCAATATTGGCGATAAAGGCAATCTGATTTTTGTTTACGCATTAATATCTCTGCTGACCAGTGGTGGCGTGCGTTTTTTAGTCCGCATGTTTCTGAACCAGACCGACAATTCCCATAAGCAACGCGTATTAATTTATGGTGCAGGTTCAAGTGGCCGTCAGCTGGCGTTTGCCTTATTTAACGGTGAACAGTATCACCCGGTCGCATTTGTTGATGATGACATCACACTGCAACACTCTACTATTCTCGGGATCCGTGTCGGTAGTCCGGCCCAGATCGCCGCAATAGTGAAAGCCAAAAATATTCAACGGATTTTGCTGGCGATGCCGTCGGCGAGCCGAGCCCGGCGCCGTGAAGTTCTGGAGTCGCTCGATGATCAGCCGATCCCTGTGCAGACGGTCCCTGGGATGAGTGATATTGTCAGCGGGTCCATGATGATTGACGAGCTGCAAGACGTGAAAATTGAAGACTTACTGGGCCGTGATCCAGTCGAACCCAATCTGTCGTTGATGCATTCAAACATTCGTGGTTTGGTCGTCATGGTTACCGGAGCGGGTGGCTCTATCGGTTCTGAATTGTGTCGGCAAATCGTCAAATACCGGCCAGCCTGTTTAATCCTTTTTGAATTGTCTGAATTTTCGCTTTACAGCATTGAGCAGGAACTTCAGACACTGTGTAAAAATAACGGTTTTAACGTTGAATTAAAGCCAGTACTTGGTTCTGTACAGAACCGCCAGCGCGCACAAGCAGTGATGCAGCATTTTAAAGTAAACACTGTGTACCATGCCGCAGCTTATAAGCATGTCCCGCTAGTCGAATATAATGTGATTGAAGGGGTCTCGAATAATGTTTTAGGCACCTGGCATGCAGCAGAAGCCGCAGTCGCCGCACAGGTCGACACCTTTGTGTTGATTTCTACAGATAAAGCCGTACGACCAACCAATGTGATGGGTGCTTCCAAGCGTATGGCGGAGCTGGCGCTTCAGGCATTGGCCTTACGTCAGCATCAAACCCGGTTTTGTATGGTCAGGTTTGGTAATGTGTTGGGATCTTCAGGGTCTGTTGTGCCACTATTTCGCGAACAAATCCGCAGTGGCGGCCCCATAACTGTGACTCATCCGGAAATTATCCGTTATTTCATGACCATACCGGAAGCAGCCCAGCTGGTGATTCAGGCCGGAGCTATGGGAAAAGGTGGTGATGTGTTTGTGCTGGATATGGGTGAACCGGTGCGAATTGTCGATCTGGCCCGCAGGATGGTCCATCTGATGGGATTGGAAGTCCGTGACGCGTTGCACCCTGACGGGGATATTGAGATCCGTTTCTCTGGTTTGCGCCCCGGAGAAAAACTCTATGAAGAACTGTTGATTGGCGAAAATGTTCGCAAAACAGACCATCCTCGCATCATGGCCGCTGAAGAACTTTATCTTGATTGGGAGCACTTTGCTCCTTTGCTGTCAGATTTGATCGGGAATATTGAAACGCTTAATATCAGAGGCGTCATACAATGCCTGTTAAAAGCACCTGTTGATTTTCAACATAGCAGTGAAATTTGTGATTTACTGAGCACTGCTGAAACATATGCGCGGGCGGAAAAGCCGGTTTCCGAGGCGTTACCAGACAATGTGTTACCTTTGACACCGTATAAAATTGCAGGCCCGACAATCTGACCCGGTCCGGAAGACACTGCAAAACTTTGTCTGGCGCCAGTATCGCTACTGGCAAAAAGCCTGTTATAGAATGAAGTGAAACGCTACTTTCTGCTGTTAAAAACTTTTTAACTGGAATGGATACTTATGGAAATTATTAAATCCTTTTGCAAAATGCCGCTTGTCCTTGCTGTTGGGCTGCATTGCGGGCAACTTTGGGCTGCTGAATCATCTACAGATCTCCAAACCAACTCTGGCATCAAACTGCAGTACAAAACGACTGAACAGGAACAGAAGCTGGTCACAGCGCAAAATATTGCTGCAGTCGGGGATTGGAGTTTTGCATTCAGCGCGGATAGCCTGACAGTGATAAAAGCTGTTGATAGTGTAGTTGCGCAATATAGCGCAAGTGATTTAGCCATGACCTCGTTCGATTATATCTGGACAGATGCAGCCCGGCAGCAGATTTGGCTTAAATCCGCTACAGCCATTAAAGTATTCCAGATTGAGAGCAGCGGAGCCCTGACTTTTTTTGCTGGTATGAACCTGTCGCAAGATCAGATTTTTGTATCGGAAGGCTTTGCCGGCTTGTTGCAGAAAACTGCCAACCCCAATGAGTTTGAGCTGCTGGTGCTTGACCGGACCGGCCGTAGCTTTGCCCGTCAGGGGAGTTTTGTCGTTCCTGCGCGCCTTTCTACTTTATTACTCGATATACCACGCGGATTAGTGCTGACCGGTCATGAAAGTACAGCCAACATCGATGATGAATTAAATGTTTTCAGCCTGGACGCTAACAACGCAACTTTGACTAAGCGAGGCACATTAACCGGGCTCAGCTCCAGCTGGACTGGCAGCAAAGGCTCTATCCATCAGATTTTGTCCAAGGAGTCTGGTGGCTATGTAGTGGTGCACAGCCGGGGTCTGACTCACGTAAGTCTTGCCAGTCAGAGTCTGGTACCGTCTTGGGGCGTGAATTATCTTCAGCCGTTCAGCAGCGATTCGGTGTCCTTTATCAACGGTGATATGGTGTCTGTGGTGCAGGATCAGGTGATCCAAAACGTCACCCATAAGCTCAACACAGGTTTTGATTTTATTAGCAAATATAAAATCGACGGTCTGCTTGAAGATAGTCTGGTCGCGGTCAATCAAACTAAATTATATTCGGTGCGCTCCGGTGTGGTCACGGCGCATGATATTAAAGATCCGGCTCAGTTGGTCAATAGTCTGATCGTCGGCAAATCACAGTTGCATTTACCGGTCGCGCTTGATAGCAACTCGGGAAGAAACCTGGTGTTGGCGACAGGCGAACTTGTGATGCTCAGCGACAATTCGCTCAGCATCATGCATATCGACACAGCAGAAAAATTACGTCAGACCAGTCACTACCAACATAGCGGTAATTTTACGCAAAGCGGTCTGCTACGTTTAATTCCAGCTGGGGCCCGTTCATTTTTTGTGATGGCTGATAAACAACTATTCGGCTTTGAGTTATCGAATGACGGCAGTGTTATCCCAACATTGCAACGCGAAATTTCCGCGGTAGACGAAGGCTTTGCTGTGACGCTGGTTGGCGCTGACGCTCAGTTTATGCTGATCAGTGCAGCACCCGGCACCCTCAGACTGCATCGTTTTTCAGTTGACGGCCCGATTTATCTTGCAGATATCAAAGTCAATGTTGCTGAAAGTCTGCAAGGACTGGTCAATGCGGTATTTACCGAAAAATACGCTTATTTCCTGAGTAAAAATGGCTACCTTGGCCGCATTAGCGTCGAAGGTGCGACTGTGGGTGCAACCACGCTTTACCCGCTTTCAGTCAGCGCGAATAGCCGTTTGGAGTTGTCTGCTGGTTTATTGGTACTCCGCGACACCTCAACCGGAACCAGTAAAGTGGCGCGGCTTGGTGCTGCAGGAGAGCCCACCTGGCTTGCTGATCAGGCGAATGTCTGGCAAAACCAACAAAGCGCCTTTTCATTTGGCGGTCGCTTTCATCTGACAACACCCGGCAATCAGACGTTTAAACTCTATGAAACAGCCCGTGACGATGGTCGTTTGTTAACCCCTGTGGCTGGTACTGTAAACATGCCGGAAGTCAATTCTGCGCTGTTATACGGACAATACCTGTTGCTCCAGGACCAGAAGACATTAGATTCAGTCGACATATACAAAATTAATCGTCGGCCCGCGTTAAAGACGGCAGTGCCAGCAGCTCTGGTTAATCAGGGCGTTGCTTCACAAGTTGATTTGCGCAGTGTTGTGGTTGATGAAGATGGCGACCCGTTGCTATTTAAAGCCTCGGCTCAGACTAGTGCCACAGTCCAGAGCAACGGTACAGTCCTGTTTCCGGCAAATATGCCAACCACCAATAGTGAAGTCGCTGTACTGGTTGAGGACAATAACGGTTTTAGTTTACCATTGTCGTTGCCGTACACAGTTAACAAGGCGCCAGTGTTGAGTGGCAATGCCAGTTTTACGGTGAATCAGAGCGCAGATTTTACTATCGACCTGAAAAATCTTGTCAGCGATGCGGAAGGACATACCGTAACTTTTGCCAGTGTAAACAAAGTACTGAACGTTTCGTCGGCTGGGGTGATCTCCGGTAAATTTACCGATGTTGCCGCTCGGCAAGATCAGGTGCAATTAACCGACCAGCTGGGTGCAGTCAGCACTTTCAACGTCTCCGTGCTCGTAAATGCGGCACCAACTTTTAGTGGTATCACCAGCTATACCATCAATGAAAAAGCTAATTTCACGCTTGATCTGAAAACACTGTTCCGTGATGCGGAGAACCAGGCCTTAGTGTTCACAACTGCTGACTTACCCGCAGGATTGATCGCCAGCAGTAATGGCGTGATCAGTGGGCAAGCAACTGTGGCCGGAACTTTTACTGTGCAGGTGACTGCGACAGATCCTGCCGGCGCTGCCGTGACTCAGGCGTTGAATTTTACGGTTAATGCCATACCTGTTTTCACTGGCGCAGCCAGTTACAGCATGACTGAAAAAACCAGTTTCACACTGGATTTGAAAACACTGTTCCGTGACGCAGAGAAGCAAACCCTGATGTTCACAACTACCGGCTTGCCAGCTGGGTTAACCGCAAGTAGTGACGGTATGGTCAGTGGGCAAGCCACGGCTACAGGAACCTTTCCTGTGCAAGTGACTGCGCAGGATCCTGCTGGGGCTTCGATCACTCAGGTGTTGAGTTTTACGGTCAATGCGGCGCCTGTAGCGGTCGAACCGCCAGCCAAGAGCAGTGGTGGCGCATTAGGGATTTGGGGATTATTGGCTTTAATATTTGTCGCCCGTCGACGTAGCTGATTTCTGAACTCTATATAAAGACAAAGCCTGCCGTTGCAATGCCATTGTCGAAACCATAATGCCAGCCGGTATAACCGTCTGGCATTTTTGTTGTCAATTTTGTACAGCGGGATGGCAGGTTGGCAGCAGTTATGGAAGGATGGTTTATATTACAAACCAAGACTCTTGAGCATGAGGTCTGATTAAAAATCAGACAGCTATCGGCTTGTACTGATGATTTTTTCAGTGGACTAAGTGAGCGATTTGGTAATTGAGCAGGCTTGGCTGACTTTTAACCGCAGTTTTCGCTGAAGAACCATCGTCTGCAGGCAATTTAAGTCGTCGAGCCTGACTCCGTAATTTTACTATTCAGTTTTGCTTTTAAACTCACAAAGGTCTTCCACCAGGCAGCTGCCGCATTTGGGTTTGCGTGCCACGCAAGTGTAACGGCCGTGCAAAATCAGCCAGTGATGCACGTCGACTTTAAATTCGGCAGGCACTACTTTGAGCAGTTTTGCTTCCACCTCATCGACGTTTTTGCCCGGCGCAAAATTCATCCGGTTGCTGACGCGGAAAATATGCGTATCAACGGCAATAGTTGGCCAGCCGAAGGCGGTATTGAGCACCACATTGGCGGTTTTGCGGCCAACACCGGGCAAAGCTTCCAGCGCTTCGCGGTTTTCCGGCACCTGACCGCCGTGCTTTTCCTGCAAAATCTGACAGGTTTTGATGACGTTTTCGGCTTTGGTATTAAACAGACCGATAGTTTTAATGTGTTGTTTGACGCCTTCGACGCCTAATGCAAGCATTTTGGCAGGAGTAGGGGCCGCGGCAAACAAGCCCTTGGTGGCTTTATTGACGCTGACATCTGTAGCTTGCGCTGACAGCAGCACGGCAATTAACAGTTCAAACGGGCTGCTGAACTCCAGCTCAGTTTCGGGCTTGGGGTTGGCCGCGCGCCAGCGGCTGAGCATCTCAATGCGTTTTTCTTTGTTCATCGGTTAAATCTGCTTAGTTGCTGCTGACCTGAGTGACGCGGGCACGCTGGATGCTGGTTTTTTGCACCTGGCTGGCTTTACGTCTGGCTTCAATCGCGTTTTTCGCGGCAATCAGGCAACCCAGCACCAGGAAGGCGCCCGGTGGCAGGATGGCAAGCAGGAAGTGGCTGTCGGCCTGATAGAGTTCGATTCTGAGTACCGTGGCCCAGGAACCTAACAACAAATCGGCACCGTCAAATAAAGTGCCCTGACCGAGTATTTCGCGAATGGCGCCTAAAGTCGCCAGCACAGCACAAAAGCCGGTGCCCATCATCATGCCATCAAACACAGACGGCAACACCGCATTTTTCGAGGCAAAAGCTTCAGCCCGACCAATCACGATACAGTTGGTGACAATCAGCGGAATAAAAATCCCTAAGGACTGATAAAGAGCAAAAGTATAGGCATGCATCAGCAATTCAATGGCGGTCACCACAGAAGCGATGATCATCACAAACACCGGGATGCGGATTTCATTCGGAATGTGCTGACGGAACAGACTGATCACGCCGTTGGTCGAAGCCAGCACCAGCATAGTGGCAAAACCCAGCCCCAGCGCATTGGTCAGCGACGAACTGGTCGCAAGCAGCGGGCACAGCCCCAACAACTGCACCAGCCCTGGGTTATTTTTCCACAGGCCGTTACGGATAATCTCTTGATATTGTTGCATATCCACCTCAGGCCGCCGGACAACCAGCGGTTTGTGCCGCCAGTTCCGGATGCGCTTTAATGTACAGGGCAGCGCGTTTAACCGCGCCCACTACCGCACGCGGCGTGATAGTGGCGCCGGTGAACTGATCGAATTCACCGCCGTCTTTTTTCACCGAAAAACGTTTGTCGTCGGCTGATTCCACTTGTTTGCCGGCGAAGCTTAAAATCCACGGATGGCGTTTCACTTCGATTTTGTCACCAAGCCCTGGCGTTTCTTTGTGCGACACGGTGCGCACGCCAAGCACAGTGCCGTCAGCACGGATGGCGGCTAATAAACTGATATTGCCACTGTAACCATCTGGCGCAACCGTTTCACTGACGTACACCTGCTGGCCGTCGACCAGCGTGCGGTAGAGCCGGGTTGGGGCGACACCAAAAGCCTCTGGCGCTTTGACTTCAAGACAATGATCGAGCAAGGCGTCGTCCTGATGATTCGGTGGCAACACTTCTTTCAGTACTTTCAGCTTTTGCGCCTGCGCCTGTTGCGCGATAGTTGCGGCCGTCAGCTGATTGACGCCGGCGATCACCGCCACGCAAGCCACGGCAGCCAGGCCCAGCAACAACGCATTTTTACTGACAAACTTCAGCATAAGTTAAATCCCCGGCCTGTGGCCGTACGCCCGTGGTTTGGTGTAGGCATCAATCAAAGGCACCGACAAATTGGCCAGCATCACGGCAAAAGCCCAGCCGTCCGGATAACCACCAAAACTGCGGATCACAAACACCAGTGCGCCAATCAGGGCGCCATAAATCAACCTGCCTTTGGTGGTCGTTGACGCAGATACAGGGTCTGTGGCGATAAAAAATGCCGCCAGCATAGTGCCGCCACTGAACAGGTGAAACAGCGGGCTGGCAAAACGGTCGCTGTCTGCAAGCCACGCCAGCAGCGACAATACAGTCAGCGACCCCAACAAAGCCACCGGAATGCGCCACTGAATGACTTTGCGTTGTAACAGGAATAAACCACCGAGTAAAAAGCCGAGGTTAATCCAGCTCCAGCCGAGACCGGCATAACCGTCAAACACCGGTTGTTGCAGTGACTCGGTCACGGTTTTGCCACTGGTTAAATCGTTGCGCAGCGTATCGAGCGCGGTCGCCATAGTCTTGCCATCCACATCTGCTTTGATTTGCGCCACCGAAAAACCCTGACAGCTATAACCGCTGAACACCAGGCAAATCGGGTCGGCACCTGTCACGGCGTGATGTTGCAGTTGGGTAGGAGGCAGCCAGCTGGTCATTTGCTGCGGATATGAAATCAGCAACAACACATAAGCGGCCATCGCCGGGTTAAATAAATTGTGCCCGAGGCCACCATATAACTGCTTCACCACCACAATGGCAAACGCAGTGCCCAGCACCACAATCCACCAGGGCGCGACGGCCGGAATAGCGATGGCCAGCAACAGGCCGGTGACCAGTGCGCTGTGGTCTTTCAGCCGCACCAGCACCGGTTTGCCACGTAGTTTCAGCATCGCCGCTTCGCTGGCCCAGGCGGTCAACACCGCCAGTACGATTTGGATAAGCACGGCATAACCAAAAAAATATACCTGAGCGGCGATACCAGGGACGGCTGCCAGCGCCACAGTACGCATCAGTGCCGGTGTTTGTGCCAGCGAGTGCTGATGCGGAGAAGAGGCAATACGAAAGCTCATGACGGCTGCTCCGGCTCGGTCGGTTTAGATAGTTGTTTGGCTTTGGCCCGGGCAATAGCGGCAGCGATGGCAGCTTTTTTTGCGGCTGCCTGTTCGACTGGTGCTGCATCAGGCGCTGTTTGCGCTATGACAGATGTTGACTCTGTCGCTGCTGTTACAGGTTCAGCGCCAGCCTGGTTTGCCTCTGTCTGCTCTGGGGCTGTGGCTTCTGGCGCTGCCGCTGCCTGTTCGGCTAGCTTCTTCGCTTTGGCGCGGGCAATAGCCGCGGCGACTGCGGCTTTACGTGGGTCGGCTTCAACCTCAGGCAGCACTGCGGGGGCTGTTGGCTCTGGTGCTGATTCCGCTGGTGCTGGCTCTGGCGACGCTGTTTCGGCCTGTTTTTTCGCTTTAGCGCGGGCAATAGCTGCGGCGACTGCGGCTTTACGCGGGTCGGCTTCAGCGTCTGGCTGTGCTGCAGATGCTGCAGGCGCTGATTCTGCTGGCTCTGGCGCAGCTGCATCTGTTTGTTTTTTTGCTTTGGCGCGGGCAATCGCAGCGGCGACCGCTGCAGCGCGCGGATCTGCCGCATGCGTTTCTGCTGTCGCAGCCGGAGCAGGTTCTGCTTGCTCAGCCTTGGCCGCCTGATAAGCCCGAGCTTCGGCTTTTTTCCGTTCGCGCTCGGCAATGATTTGTTCTTTGCTCAGCGTTTCCTGAGGTTGTTGTTCCTGCCGCTGCTGCGCGGCCAGAATTTGTTGTTTTTGCTGCTCGGCTAACATCGACTGCCGCTGCGCGGCCAATGCCTGATTGCGTTCTGCCCGTTGCTGTTTGTCACGTTCCAGCCGTTCTTTACGTGCTTCAAAACGCGCTTTCGCCTGCTCAGCTTTTAGCTCTTCACGCGCCAGCTCACGGATCTCAGCTTTGGCAACCCGGTAATATTGCACCAGCGGAATTTCACTCGGGCAGACATAAGCACAGGCGCCGCATTCAATACAATCGGCCAGATTATGCGCTTTGAGCTGGTCATAATCTTTGGCTTTGGCGTACCACACCAGCTGTTGTGGCAATAACACTGCCGGGCACACTTCAGCACAGGCGCCACAGCGGATGCAGTCCATTTCAGGTCCCGCTGCCGGTAATTCGTGCCGGGTTGGCGCAATAATACAGTTGGTCGTTTTCACCAGCGGAATTTGCAGTGTCGGTAAGGTAAAGCCCATCATAGGGCCCCCCATAATCACTCGTTGCTGAGGCTCCGGGGCAAAACCACAAGCATCCAATAAAGCGCCGACCGGCGTGCCGATCAGGGCGCGGATATTCTGGCTGTGTTGTAACGTTTGGCCGACTACAGTGACAATCCGTGAAATCAGCGGAATATCTTCTTCCACAGCTTGGGCGATGGCGAACACAGTGCCGACGTTTTGCATCACGATGCCGATATCCAGCGGACGGCGGCCATTGGGCACTTCTTTACTGGTCAGCAGTTTGATCAGCTGCTTTTCACCACCGGACGGGTATTTGGCCGGCACTACGCGTACCAGATAATCGGCTTTGCCGGCACAGGCTTGTTGCATCGCCGCGATAGCCAATGGTTTGTCATCTTCAATGCCGATAAGGACTGCTTTGGGATTCAGTAACTTACACAGAATATCGATACCACGGATGATTGTGCCGGCCTCGTGCTGCATCAGCACATCGTCGGCCGTGATATAAGGCTCACACTCCACCGCGTTGATGATGAGGTAATCCACACCAGTGCTCGCGCCGGATTTAATATGGGTCGGGAAACCTGCACCGCCCATGCCGGCGATACCAGCCTGCTGAATACGCGCCAGCAGATGGGGGCGTTCTGTGTGCAGATAATCCAGCGCATGGCGTGGCCGCCATTGTTCCAGACCATCCGGCTCTAACACCAGCGTCGGTTCTGGTAAGGCTGAAGGGTGAGCGGCTGGATAAGCTTCAATTGCCAGCACTTTGCCGGAAGTCGGCGCATGCACCGGAATAGCCATCGCATTGTCGGCAGCGGTTAACGCCTGACCTTTAAGCACTGTATCACCGGCTTTGACCAGCAGTTTGCCGGCAACACCAATATGCTGGCGCAACGGGATATATAAACGTTCTGGCAGTGCGATGTGACCGACAGCCACCTGGCTGGTCAGTTTTTTCCGCGCCGGCGGATGGATACCGCCGTGAAAATCCCATAACTGACCGGATTTAATCTGTTGAAACAATGAAGGCACTTAATTGCTCTCCACAATAGTGACCGGAATGGCCTGCAAATCCCATTTCCAGCGTTCGGTCGTGACGGCAATCGGTACCATATCGATACAATTGACCGGGCAGGGTTCGACGCACAGATCGCAGCCGGTACATTCGTTGCTAATCACTGTATGCATTTGCTTCGAGGCACCAACGATGGCGTCGACCGGGCAGGCCTGAATACATTTGGTACAGCCGATACAGTCGTCTTCGCGGATAAAAGCGACGCGTTTGATAGCCGGCGTTTGCGCGCTGTCGAGCGCCGGTGCGCTGACGCCGAGTAAATCAGCCAGTTTTTTGATAGCGGCATCGCCACCGGGCGGGCATTTATTAATGGCATCGCCATTGGCAATGGCTTCGGCATAAGGCCGGCAGCCCGGGTAGCCACATTGGCCGCACTGGGTTTGCGGCAGAATGTCGTCAATCTGGTCGACCAGCGGGTCTGCCTCAACTTTAAAGCGTAGTGCGGCATAACCTAAAATGGCGCCGAAAACTAAAGCCAGCGCGCCAAGCGCCAGCAGGGCAGTGAACATGGACATATCAGGATTTCACCAGGCCGGTAAAGCCCATAAAAGCTAAAGACATCAGGCCCGCTGTCACCAGACCAATAGCTGCACCGCGAAACGGCACCGGCACATCTGCAGCTGCCAGGCGTTCACGCATCGCAGCGAATAACACCAGCACCAGACTAAAGCCGACCGCAGCGCCAAAGCCATACACCACCGACTGAAACAGACCATGACTGGCTTTAATATTCAGCAAAGCCACACCGAGTACAGCGCAGTTAGTGGTGATGAGCGGCAGAAAAATCCCTAATACGCGATACAGTGCCGGACTGGTTTTGTGCACCACCATTTCAGTAAATTGCACTACTACGGCAATCACCAGAATAAAGGTCAGTGTACGTAAATACGCCAAATCCAGTGGCTGCAGAATGTAGCGGTCCACCAGATAGCTGCAGAGTGAGGCCAGCGTCAGCACAAAAGTAGTGGCCAGACACATGCCGAGTGCGGAATCGAGTTTGTTGGAGACGCCCATAAAAGGACAGAGGCCCAGGAACTTCACCAACACAAAGTTGTTCACCAGGATGGTGCTGATCAGAAGTAAGAAAAATTCAGTCATGATGTGGTCTCACTGCGCAGTGATTGCAGTTTTTCAGCCGCCAGCGCCTGTGGCAGACAGGCTCCGGCAACGCCCTGAGCGTCAGGGGGCGTTATTATGCTCGGTTGTGGCGACGCAAACAACCGTAACTATATTGTGGCTATTGCTACATTAAATCGGTTGTGGCTTACCGATGTAATAACCCTGAGTGCCGTCGATAAACAGCGACTCGAGCATTTGTTTCTCTTCCTGCGTTTCCACACTTTCGGCAAACACACCGACGCCGATGCGGTGCGCCAGATCTACCATCAACCGGATGAAATACTGGTTGTTTTTATCATCGTCAATATGCCGGGTATAGCTGCCGTCCATTTTGATAAAGTCCGGTTTGATGTCGCGGAAAAACTTAAACGACGTCATGCCAGTACCAAATTTTTCCACCGTCAGACGGGCGCCGTTGCGGTGCAACATATCGATAAAACGTTTACTGGTTTTCAGATTCTGCTGCATACCATATTCGCTGACTTCAAACACCAGCCGGCTGGCAATAGTGGCGTCTTTCAGCAGACGGCGTTCCAACCAAATCAGGAAATGGTCGTCATGAATACAGCGCGAGGACAGATTCAGACCAAAATACTGGTCCTGCAGGTTTTTGTTTTTAATAGTGCTCAATGCGGTCTCAACAATCAGCCGGTCCACGTCAATAATTTTGTCGAGCTTCTCAGCCATAGCGAGGAAAGATGCGGTCGGTAATAGCTGGTCTTCTTCGCAGTAGAACCGTACCAGCACTTCAGAATAAGTTTTTGCCGAGCGGGACGCCGGTTGAATGAGCTGAACCAGCAGATTAATTTTGTTATTTTCCAGCACGTCTTCAATGACATGGCGCCAGTTCTGGTTGCCAAAACCGAGCGCATTCTGTTCTGACGAACCGTCGTCTTTGACCAGATGCCAGCCATTGCTCTGGCGGGTTTGCGCCAGGCTGATAGCAGTGTCGGCGATAGCTAACAGCTCACCCAGCACTTTGCCGGTGGCATAATTGACCATGCCGGTGTAGGCGACAGAGTCCAGTTCAGCCAGCTTTTGATATTCGCTAAGCCGGCTTTGTAACTGGGCGCCGAAGTTTTCCGCTTCTTTGGCGGTAATGCGCGGCAGGATGATGCCAAAGTCCGAACTGTTCAGACGGAATACTTTGGCATCGCGGTAACCGGCTACAGCGCGCTGGATTAACTCACTGACTGCAATGATATATTTGTCGCCCTCGTGGTAACCGCGGCTCTGATTAATGTTTTGCAGTTCGGTACAGCGGGTAATAGCAAAAATACCAAAATCGACGTGTTTGCTGTCGCGCAGCGTCTCTTCATAGAACTGGACAAAACGATTGCGGTTCGGCAGGCCGGTCACAGTATCTTTGGCCGCGTCTTCGGTCAGTTGTTGGGCGGATTTTAATAATTCGGCCTGACGTTTTTGGTGAAAATCAGCCACTTTCAGCAATGTCAGCCGGGTTTGTTCAAAGGTGTCTGGCAGCTGAAGCTCTGGTTGGGTCTTAGTCTCGGTGTTAACAATCTGGTCCAGCGCGCCGGCGATTTGCTGCGACATTTGTTTTTGTTCAGATTTTTGCCGGACCGGCACTAAACACAGCGGGAGGATCACTAAAAACAATGGTAACAGCAGCGTCAGCCAGAACTGCGTGACAAAGTGGCTGTCCTGTTCGTCCAGATTGGCTTTAAACAGGATACTTAACTGATTATCGGCAGAGTTAATTTGATTACTGTCGCGTTGATAGCCAAAAGCAGCCTGCAGCTGTTCTGCGGTGGAATGCAGTACTGTGGCGGTATTATGTTCATGTACGATTTTGCCTGTGGCGGTTTTCAGCTGCAGTTGCTGCGGATTCAGGCTATTGCGGATTTGTTGCACCAGCAGGTTATAGTCATCGCCGGAGAATTGGCTCAGTAACTGTTTGATCACTTGTTGATGCAGCGCATTGACCTGATCGATGGAACGCTGTGTGTTTTGCAACATGCTGCTCAGCAATACCACCAGCAGCACAACAGCGCTGGCAAGCTGGACTATCCATAAAACCCGGAGATTTTTCATCATTAATTGTTCTTAGTTCTCTGACGCGGCCATTAGACCAGTAGTCTTGGCTTGTTGCTACGGATAACCCTAATTAAAACAAAAAATTGCCGGAAAATAAATGGCAGTAAGCAGAATGACGCAAGCGGTGTAAAAAAGATGAAACGAAAATGGCTCCCCAGGTTGGGCTCGAACCAACGACCTACGGATTAACAGTCCGCCGCTCTAACCAGCTGAGCTACTAGGGAACAGAAAAGTGCGCCAAAGGCTGCTTGGTGTTTGAAGTGTCAGCGTGTGGCTCCCCAGGTTGGACTCGAACCAACGACCTACGGATTAACAGTCCGCCG
>SSFI01000102.1 GCA_008015325.1 Rheinheimera sp. | reverse complement strand
CGCCGGTATCACGCTGCCGCTTGCTGATATAAGTACCCGCCGGCAGATTGATACGTGGAATGGCGGTAACAGTACGGTACTCCCACCAGCCGCGGGCTGCATCAACGCCGTTCTGATACTCCAGATAATCCACCGCTAAATTTTCGCTGTCGTAACCAAATTGCAGCGTGTGGTCGGCCAGTTGCCAGGTGAAATCGAGCCGGAATTGGTCACGTTGATATTCTTCACTAATCAGGTTACTGGTGGTCCAGTCACCGATGCGCTCACCATTCAGATTGACATGGTCCCACACTCCCGGCAGGTTGTTGGTCGGCACGGTATCACCACTGTCTTCGACCCGGCCTGCTGTAGCCGATACTGAGAAGTCATCCGTTAAAAAGCCCTGATAACGCGCCGAGTACATAGTGCCGCCGTTCTCAGATAACGTCGTGCCGGTTGCATCACCTACGCCACTTTGCGGATTCCATTTGTAATTGTGATAAGTCAGATCCGCACTGTTATCCAGCGCCGTCAGCGTCAGCGAGTGCTCTTCGGTGATATACCAGTCTAAATTCACAAACCAACGGTTATCGTCTTTGGTGTGTTCAGTAAAGCCAGTACCAGCCGAGTTGGCGTACTCTTCCTGATACCGGCGTGGATTTAATAAGGCGTAGAAAAACGCTTTATCTTCCACCAGCGGGCCACTGAGCCAGACACTGGCTTCGCGGAATTGTTTTTCACTGGCCTCGTTGTTAATCGACATGCTGCCATTGGGCTTGTAAACCGTCTTTTGCGCCGACGCCAGCGCTTGCGGGTCATAGCGCAGCTCAGCGCCATAACGGAAGTCATTGCTGCCTGACTGCGATACGGCATTGACCACACCACCGATAAAACGATCGTATTCGGCAGAAATACCGCCGGTTTTCACCTGCGTCTGTGAAATCGCTTCCCATGGCAAGTCAATAGAGCCAATACCAGTGCGCAAAGCACTGATATTCATGCCGTTTAAGAAATAGCCGTTCTCGGCTGAGGATGCACCGCCAAAGCTGGACGCTTTAAACTGTGAGCTGCGCGCTACACCCGGCGTTAACAGCGCGACGTTGTCAAAACCGGTGTTCACCGGCATCAGATCCAGCGTGGCGGCATCCAGCGTCAGACCGGCGGTTGAATCGCTGGTGTCTATTTGCCGCATCACGGCGCCGCGCACTTCAATCCGTTCCACGTCGCCGCTGTCAGCCAGCACCGGGGCAAAAGTCTGAGCCTGACCCAGGCTGATATTCAGTTGCTGCAGTTCCTGCGGTGGCTGACCATTGCGGCTCGCCAGCACCTGATAACGGCCAACAGGTAAGGCGCGCAGCACATATTCGCCTTTGCTGTTGGTCTGGACTGAGCGGGTAAAGCCCTGTTCCAGATGTTTCACAGTGATAGTGACACCGGCCAGCTGCTGACCGCTTGCACTGCTGACGACGCCTTTTAACAGACCGGACGTATTGTCCTGCGCCAACACCGGGCTGGCCTGCAACGCCAGCGCCAGCGCACTGGCCAGCACTGAATAGCGCAGGCGTTTGCCGGAAAAAGTGACTTGTTGATTTGAAAAAAAACTGTCTTGCTCACGAGGTTTCACAGGGGCATCCTTCCTATGTTAGTATATAATATATTGTATACCATTTATGGCGAGAGCTATCCTAGATGAAAATTTCGCCGGCTGTAAAGCTCTGATCGCAGAGTTTTTCTGTAACAAAGGACACAACATCGCAACAAATCTCATCGCAGCACTGACTATCGCACTGATCAAAGCGTCGCCAGCCAGCGCTGGAAATCTGCATCAAGACTGCTGCCCCAGCCCTTCACTAAGGCCTGATAACGCGGGTAATCACCACGGCGCAAAAACTGCAGCATGCTGCTGGCTTTGGCCGGTTGTTGCTCGAGCAGATAGCGGGTGGCGAGATAACCCCAGCGGTAGACGCGCTCCGTGCCGCCCTGGCTGACATAACCGGTGTTAAATAATTCGCTGAGCGGATAAACCTGTTTGCCTGCCGTCTGCCGGGCCAGCGCAAGCGCTGCCGGATTGTCGGCACCAAAAGCGATATATTCGGCCAATCCTTCGGTCCACCACACCAGGTAAGGCGTCAGCGGCGCCGGCTGCGGGCAGTTTTCCGGGGCGGCATGAGAGTCGTGCAGATTGGCGCAAAAATCGCCATAGAGGTTAAAACGGCCATCCAGATAATGGACGTATTCATGGCGCAGGTTCCAGACTTCGCCGCTGTCACGCTGATAGGCGACAAACTCGGCCTGATTGCCGGACTTATCCGGTAACCCTTCCAGATACATGCCGCCATTGTCGGTGGGCATCTTAAAGTGCGCCCCGGCGAAACGCTCAAAATCAGCGCGGGAGCCATAGATATTGGCGCGCAGCGCACTATTACCATCATCTGCAACCGGCTTTTGCCCGGTGTTCAGCAGCTGGTGAAAACGCTGCTCGACGGCCGCAAGCTCAGTACAGATCTGACTGGTCTGCATCTTGGTTAACTTAGCATGACGCAACAGCAAGGTGGCGCTGCAGCGATGTTGCTGACTGAGCACCTCTGTAACAGCAGCCAGCGACGGTACAGATGCGGTCGACGCTTCCGCGGGCATAGCCTGCAGCGCTGGTGTAGCCAGTGCAGCCAGCAGCGGCAGCAATGGTCGAAACTTCAGACAAAAATCAGACATACAGAACTCCGGGGTTGGACAGCATGCAGCCAGCAAGATTGCAGGATGCTGCTTTACATTGATACCAAATATATTGTATACAATATTCAAATGTAACTTTGCAATGCGCCTGGAGAGACCTTTCCGTTATGTCTGAACCCATTTCACCCGAGCCGTTATTCGCTCAGTCAGTGTCGTCCGGGCCGCTTTTGGCTGAATTACCGGCGCAGAAGCCGCCCTTTGCATCAGCATCAAACCACGAGCTGTCTGCGGCAACGATTCTGCAACACTGGCAACCGCCACTGGGCGCTTTAGCTATTCAGACGCTGGATTGTCATACCGGTGGTGAACCGCTGCGTATCATTACCACTGGCTTTGCACCGCTTGAAGGCAGCACAGTACTGGCGCAACGCGCGGATTGTGTGCAGCAGCACGATGCGCTGCGGCAATTGCTGATGTTTGAACCCCGTGGCCATGCTGACATGTACGGCTGTGTGCTGACCGCCCCCGAGCGGCCGGACAGCGCTTTTGGCGTGATTTTTTTGCATAACGAGGGTTACAGCACTATGTGTGGCCACGCCATGATTGCGCTGGCTAAAGTCGCGGTGGAAAGTGGTGCCGTTGCTGTGACGCTGCCGGTCAGCCAGTTTCAGGTCGATGCGCCCTGTGGCCAGGTCACGCTATATGCGCAGGTCCAACAGACCGAAGCCGGTTATCGGGTTGACGACAGCTGGTTTGACAATGTGCCGTCTTTTGCTGACGGCACGCCACGGCAGGTTGAAGTTGCAGGGCTTGGCACTGTGACTTATCAGCTGGCTTATGGCGGCGCTTATTATGCTTATGTCGATGCCAACAGCATCGGGCTGTCGCTGGCCGCCGAAAATCATCAGGCCATCATTGCCTTTGGCCGACGCATCAAACAACAGGTGGCGGAGCAGCACCTGATCTTGCACCCAACCGCAGCAGATCTCAGCTTTTTGTACGGCGTGATTTTCACCGGGCCGGCGCACAACAACGCAGATATGCGTAATGTCTGTGTCTTTGCCGATGGCGAGCTGGATCGCAGCCCCACCGGCAGTGGTGTCAGTGGTCTCGCCGCTATTTTATATCGCGACGGCAACTGGCCAGCCAGCAACCAGCTGCGGGTGGAAAGCATTACCGGTGCCGTATTTAGCATCAGTATTAAACAGCAAATTCAGCTTGGCACTATCGACGCAGTGATCCCACAAGTACGCGGCCAGGCTTTTGTCAGCGGCCGCCATCAGTTTTTCTTAGACCCACAAGACCCATTCCCACAAGGATTTATTTTCCGATGAATACCACTATTCCAATGCGGCTGGAACACGCCGTCAAACCACAATTTGAGCAACGTCTGCAGCAGTTTCGGCAGGCTCTGGGGAGCAGCGGTCAGCACGGCGCATTGCTGTTTGCACCCGAGCATTTGCGCTATTTACTGAACTACAGCGGCGAAGCAGCGATGGCAGTGGTCACCATGACAGCAGTTTGGCTCGTCACCGATTATCGTTTCGAGTTACAGGCGCGCCAGGAAACTGCCGTAGCGCAAGCTGGTTGTCAGGTGCTGATCCGCGACCGCGACCGGCAAAGCCTCGGTGCACTGTTAAATCAGCTGATTGGAGATCTGGGTTGCCGGGCACTGTGGTTTGAAGCCGAGCACATCAGCCTGACACAATATCAGGCGATTGCGACGGAACTAAGCATCCTGCCACTGCAACTGACCCCTTGCCCGCCATTACTGGTGGCGCAGCGGATGATTAAAGATGACTATGAAGCCGGCCAAATTCAGAGCGCAGCGCTTATAGCCGACCGTGCGCTGGCGACTGTGCTGCCACTGTTAAAACCCGGCATCCGCGAGCATGAATTTGCCACTGAACTGGAATATCAGCTGAAAAAACACGGCGCGGATGGTCTGTCCTTTGCCACCATCGTCGGTTTTGGTGCCCGCTCCGCCTTACCCCATGCCTTACCAGGTGATAAAAAACTGCAAAAAGGCGATTTGGTGCTGATTGATTTTGGCGCCAGCGTTAATGGCTACCGGTCTGACATGACCCGCAGTTATGTCGCCGGCAAACCGGATGTGATGCAGCTGGCGTTGTTTCAGACGGTGCAACAGGCGCAGCAGGCGGCGCTCAGCAAAGTACGGGCCGGTATCAGCGCCGCTGAGTTATTCCACATCTCCGACCATGTATTGCAACAGTCCGAATTTGGCCGTTATGCCGGCCCAGGCCTTGGTCACGGCGTTGGTTTGCAATTACATGAGCAACCGTTTTTAAGCCCGAATAATCCGCAGCCACTGCAAAGCGGCATGATTGTCACCATCGAACCCGGTCTGTATCTGCCGAATTATGGCGGTGTGCGGCTGGAAGACGATGTGCTGGTCACAGCGCAGGGTTATCAGCAGTTCACCCAGGCGCCGGTGCGCTTCCAACTCGATATTTAAGGAGGCGCCATGCGATTTATCAGTGCGCAGCAGGTCGATCAGGTTTTAGATTTTCCAACGCTTATTGATGCGTTACAACGCGGCTTTGCCGCCGATTTTCAGATGCCGCCGCGGCAGCTGTATACGCTGGATACCCGCAAAAACGCCTTTGCGCTGCTACCGGCCTGGACCGACAACAGCATTGCGGTCAAAGCCTTTTGTTATTTTCCAGACAACAGCGCCGCGACGCCGGCTGTCCCTATTCTGCATTCAAATATTTTGCTGTACCGGCGCAAAGACGGCCAGCCGCTGGCGATGGTCGAAGGCAGCAGCGTCACCTGCTGGCGCACCGCGGCGGTATCCGCGCTGGCGGCCCGTTATCTGGCGCGGCGCGACAGCCAGCATTTGTTGCTGCTCGGTACCGGCGCTTTGGCGCTGCCGCTGCTGCGCGCCCATCTGAGTGAACATCCGCTGCGTCACATCAGTATCTGGGGACGCAACCTTTCAAAAGCCGCACAACTACGCGAACGGCTGCAACGCCTGTATCCGGCGCTGCTTGTGGACGTCTGTCAGGACCTGCCGGTAACTTGCGAGCGCGCCGACATCATTGTCGCCGCCACCGGCGCCAGCGCGCCGTTGCTACACGGAGCCGACATCAAGCCGGGCTGTTTTGTCAGCCTGCTGGGTAACCACAGCCCGGCGCAGCGCGAATGCGATTCGGCACTGGTCTGCCGCGCTGCCGTTTATGTTGATGACCGGCAAAACGTGCTGAATGAAGCCGGCGAATTGCTGATCCCCATCAGCGAAGGCGTGTTCAGCGCAGAGCAAATCCACAGCGACTTAGCCGGGCTTTGCCGCCATAACCAGAACGTCCGCGCCAGTCAGAACACTGGCGACAGCCCGGCGCAAATCACCTTATTTAAATCGGTTGGCACTGCACTGGCAGATCTGCTCTGTGCCGAGCTGGTGCTGCAACAACCTTATTTTGGCTGAATGAAGCGAGCAGGACTTTGACATGAGGAGTGTGGCATGAGCGTACAGCGCCAGCCGTTTGGCCGGGCCTTTTATCTGGCCAATGGCATGGAAATTTTCGAAAGGCTGGCCTGGTACGGCTTTTTCAGCCTGTCGTCATTATATCTGACCAGCCCAATTAGCCAGGGTGGTCTTGGTTTTAGCGACCAGGACCGCGGTTATATCCAAGGCATGATCCCGTTTTTGCTGTATCTGCTGCCAGTACTGACCGGTGCCCTGGCCGACCGCTACGGCTACCGCCGGATGTTTTTGTGCTCTTTTGCGCTGATGGCACCCGGATATTTTTTACTCGGTCAGGTGCATAGCTTCTGGGCCTTTTTTGCCGTGTTTTTATTAGTGGCCACCGGCGCGGCCTGTTTTAAACCGGTGGTGGTCGGCACCGTCGGCCGCTGCAGTAATGACAGCAACCGCGGTCTGGCTTTTGGTATTTTTTATACCATGGTCAATATCGGTGGTTTTCTCGGGCCTTTGCTTGCCGGATACCTACGCGCGATCAGCTGGGATTTCGTGTTTTTATTATCGTCCTGCTGGATTTTGGTCAATATACTGCCGGCCTGGCTCTGGTATCGCGAACCGCCTGCGCCGGGGCCGGACGACCGTCGCACTTTGCGCCAGGTGCTGGCCGATATGCAGCTGGTGCTTGGCAATGGCCGACTGGCACTGTTGGTGCTGCCGCTGCTATTTTTGCTATTAATCAGTCCGCGTGTTGAAAACCCTGCATCTGTGATGTGGCTCGCTGCATTCTGGTTGCTGCTGAATCTGGCCTGGAGCCTGCTGCAATCTGGCGCCGGAGCAACTGGCGCGACAACAACTGCCTGGCATCGCCAGCCGCTGCGGGTCGGCAACCGCGCTTTTGTGCTCTATCTGTTGATCCTGACCGGTTATTTCACCGCGTATATGCAGCTGTTTATCACCTTACCACTGTACCTGCGGGACTATGTTGATACCGCAGATCTGGTGCAGTTGCTGGCGTATTGGCTGCCGGGCTCGCTGGATTATCTGGCGGCTGTTAATGTGGCACAGCTGGCGGACGCGCTGCCGGGCTTTGCCATGCAGTACCAGCAGGCCTTGCCCAATCAACAGGCGGCTGAGGCAGTGCTCGCCGACATCAGCCATCAGCTGGCGCATCACAAAATTCAGCTGCCGCCGGACGCACTGGCGCAAGGCCTGAGCGCTTTAGGGCAACAGCAGACCGATGCGCTGAGCCTCGCCAACGACTGGCGCGCACAGTACCGGCAAATCAACCCGGAATATATTGTGAACCTTGGTTTTTTATCCATAGTGCTGTGTCAGATTGCGATCAGTCGTTTCATCATGCGCTGGCAGACCGTACCGGTGCTGGTCGGCGGCACTGTGCTACTCGCTTTAGGGCTGATGTTATGTGGATTGTCGGCGACAGCAATCAGTGGCGGCCTGCTGGCTATTGCCGGGGTGTTGTTATTCTCGGTCGGGGAAATGGTCACCTCACCAAAAAGTCAGGAGTATGTCGCGGCTATCGCACCACAGCGCCAGACGGCGATGTACATGGGATATTATTTTGTCGCGATGGCACTGGGCAATCTGTTTGCGGGCTTATTGTCCGGTTGGGCTTACGGTTATTTTGGCCGGGAATTACAGCAACCCATGCTGATGTGGTGGTTGTTTGGCGCTATTGCCGTGTTGACTGCAGGGGCGCTTTGTCTGTTCCAGCTGAGTCTGAATCGCAGCAGCGCCGCACAGACCACACCGGTCTCACTATGCTGAATGATTGCGCTGAATGATTATGCTAAAAGCAAACCGGCATCTGTCGATGCCGGTTTATTTCTACTGTTATCAGTATTTCGCCGCCTGACCTTCTTTGGGTAAAGCAGCTTTGATAAATTCACGCAGGTCGTCATTCGACTGTTTTAAATCTTCATAGCGCAGATACATCATATGACCGCTGCGATAGCCTTTAAAACTCAACCGTGATTTCATTTTGCCGCTTGGGTCCAGCTGCCACATGCTGTACTTGGCATCAAAGTAGTTCGTCGCGCCGTCGTAATAACCGGACTGGATCAGCACGTTCAGGTACGGGTTTTGTGCCATCGCCTGACGCAGGTTTTCACCGGTCTGGTCGCCATCGCGGTTCCATGGATGCACCGGGCCAAACATGTTGTATTTGATGTCGGTTTTGTAATTCAGACTGGTGCGCAGGTAATGATTAATCGCCGGCGTGAATGAATGTAACCAGGAGGTCAGCTCGGCATTGTAATCCGGCTCTGCGCCGGCTTCTCTGCGGTCGATGCCGAGATAACGTGAATCCAGCCGGCCGACGGTCTGACCGCGGTCACGTAATAACTCTTTCCAGAAGTAATCGGTTGGAATATCCAGATTATTCGCCAAAACGGCCTGCACCGATAAACCGGAGAATTTCGCCACTTGCTCAGCGATTTGCTGGCGGTCAGCCACTTCAACAAAAGAACCTTTCGCCAGATGTGGCAAGTAGCTTTTCAGGGTAAATTGCTCGGATTGTGCCAGCACGTCCATCAGGTCGAGTTGCTGCAGTTCCGGTGATAATTTCTTGTGATACCAGGCGGTTGCGGTGTAGTACGGTAGGCGGTTCGCTACATCGACCGGGCCTTCGCGTTTGATACCAAGCTCGGTTGGTGAAACCAAAATGACACCGTTTAAATACATCCACTCTTTGTTTTGCAGTGCGAGCGCCAGGCCCGACACCCGCGTGGTGCCGTAGCTTTCGCCAATTAAAAACTTCGGTGACGGCCAGCGCTGATGCCGGCTGACAAAGGTCTCAATCCAGGACGACAGGTAATTGACGTCTTCATTGACGCCAAAAAACATTTTTTGCTGCGCTTCGCGCGATGGCATTTTGCCATCTTTGCCTGGCAGCACTCGCGAATACGCCGTATTGACCGGGTTTACAAACACAATGTCGGCGGTATCCAGCACTGAATATGGATTGTCTTTGGTGCCATAGGGCTGCAGCGGGTAACCTTCACTGTCGACATTCAGTGCGCGTGGGCCTGTGTAAGCAATCTGCATCCAGACTGATGCTGAACCTGGGCCACCATTAAAGGAAATCAACAAAGGCCGCTTGGATTTATCTTTAACATCAGAGCGTTCGTAATAGGTATAAAACAAAGTTGCGGTCGGATTACCCTCTTCGTCCCACACCGGCTGAGTGCCGGTTTCGGCGGTATATGGGAAGCTGACATTATTGACTTCAGCCTGGTGTTTCGTCACGACTACAGAATCTACATCAATCTGACGATTATGGCTGGCTGGCGCCGGCTCAGCGGCCTGTACCGTCAATAGCGGCATACTCAGCAACAAGGCTGACAGCAAAAAGACTTTCTGTTTCATTTGGGCACTCTTAGTTTGCGAAGCGAAAAAGCTGGTTGTGATTAAACTGCGGGAGCAGTAAAGAAATATAGTCAGACTGAGACCAATAACCAAAATACAGGTTAAGTGCGCAGCAGAACGGCCAGAACCGCAAAGATCCGCTATGTTTTGAACATCAGTCGCCCTCTGCGGATATTGAGGCGCAGCACCAAGCAAGCGGAATGCTGATAACAGGCAGCAGACGAATGTATAACGGTTCAGTGTTTTTCTATCGCCAGTCGCTAATGGTCTTCATCTATATCTTATCTTGTCTGGCATTCACGCTTGGGGCCGAACCTCCAGCCTGGCAGGCAAAACTGGAACAGCTGCAGGCACAAAGTAAGTCGGAACCACGCGAAGCCAACAAGCTGATTGATCAGTGGCTGTCAGAACTCAGCCCGATCGAGCTGGATCTGCGTGAGCAACTGATTAACACCAAAGCCTACAACCTGATTATTCTGTCAGAGCACAGCAGCGCCGAGCAGATGCTGCAGGCCTGGCGTGACGAGATGCAGGCTGTTGCACCGGCGCGTACCACCAGATCACTGGAACTAAGCGGCTATATCGCCATGCGCCGCGGTGACCACGCGAAGGCCAGCAAAATGCTTAAGCAGGCATTACAACAAGCAACAGACTTGAACCAGCCAGAGCGACAAATAACGACCCGCATTTATACCGCAATGCAGGCCATGTATACCGGTCAGTATGAGACGGCGTTACCGCTGCTGCTGAAAGCGCGCGAACTGAATGAAAAACAACAGTTTGCTTATCTGCACGTGAATATCACCAACAACCTCGGCACGCTTTATCTGGATATGGGGCGCCCCGCTGACGCCCTGCCTATCTTACAGGCGGCTTTGACTGATCCGGCCTTCCAGAACGCAGATGTACTTTATGCACGGATGATGCTGGCCCGCTGTTATGTCGCCATGCAGCAATATGCGCAAGCTTTACCTTATGCGCTGGATGCGCTCGCCGGTTATCAACAACGTGATGATCCTTATTACCTCAGTGCCATGTATCTGACGCTGGCGCAAATCGCTTTTCAGCAGCAGCAACCTGCTGCAGAGCAATATCTGGATAATGCGTTAAAACTGGCCAATAAACATCACCTGAATCAACAGCTGTCCGACGGCTATCTATTACAAAGCCAGTTACAGCAACAAAACGGGCAAACTGCGGCGGCTCTTGCTTCACTGCAGCAGCACCTCACCTACTACAAGGCATACCATAACGAAGCGGCGCAGGATCAGGCTTTAGCGCTGCGGGCGCAAATCGACAGCTTGCAGCATGAACAGGATTTGTCCGATCTGCGGCAAAAAGTTGAAGTCAATGCGCTGAAAAGTGCACACCAGACCAAAGTCAGCTGGACTATCGGTATTGCCACCAGCACCGTTATCCTGCTGTTGCTGGCCTTAACACGGCTGCAGCAGCGCAAAAGAGCGCAAGCCGAATTACTGTCTGCCAGGCTTGCCAGCTCTTATCAGCAACTGCAGCAAACCCAGCAGGAACTGGTGACGTCTGAAAAAATGGCCGCCATCGCCGGTATGGTGGCAGGCCTGGCCCATGAGCTCAACACCCCGCTCGGTATTCTGACCACTGCCGTCAGTCTGGCGCAGGAAAAAACCGATGAGTTTCAGGCCAAGCTGCAACAAGGTCTGACCCGGCAGGATCTGCAACAATATCTGACCACCACAGCCGAAGTGACTAAGCTTGCCGCTGGTAATATCGAACGGTGTGCAGCGCTGGTGCAGAACTTTAAACAGTTGGCGGTGCGGCACAGCGACGAGCTGAGCAGATTCAATCTGCAACAGCTCATTGGTGACATCAGCATGTTGTTGCAGTCAAAATTTGAGGAACAACAGGTAAACCTTAATTATCAACAGACTGATCTGGTTTTGTACGCCGATGTGCAGCATTTTCAGCTGCTGCTGATTGAACTGCTGAACAATGCGCTCAGCCACGCTTTTCCTGACCAGATTGGCGGTCACATCGAACTGAGTTGCAGCCGTTTTGCCGACCATCTGCTGCTGCACTATCAGGATGATGGCGCAGGCTTTACGCACGGCTCGCCGGATAAAGTATTTGAGCCCTTTTTCACCACGAGCCGCAACAGCGGTCACACCGGTCTGGGGCTCAATCTGGTGTATAACCTGGTGACTGTAGCCTTGCAGGGTGAAATCAAGGCACTGCCGGTCAGTAAAGGTTTTGCCCTCAACATCAGGCTGCCACTGCGCTGGCTGGCGCCCGCTGAGCAGTAGATAAAAGCAAAATGGCGCCGCCCCCTGAAGCGCAGGCCCTGAGGGTGCACGTCATGGCTGACAGCGCATAAAAAAACCCGTCACGAGGACGGGTTTTTCAACACTGAGAGCAAACCAGCTATTACCAGCCAGTCAGTTCACGCAGTGCTTTACCGATGTCAGCCAGTGAACGGACAGTTTTCACGCCTGCATCTTCCAGCGCGCGGAATTTGTCGTCAGCTGTACCTTTACCACCAGAGATGATGGCGCCAGCGTGGCCCATGCGCTTACCAGCAGGTGCAGTTACACCGGCGATGTAAGACACTACAGGTTTAGTCACGTGAGCTTTGATATAAGCAGCAGCTTCTTCTTCAGCAGTACCACCGATCTCACCGATCATGATGATCGCTTCAGTCTGTGGATCTTCCTGGAATAATTTCAGGATGTCGATGAAGTTAGAACCTGGGATTGGGTCGCCACCGATACCAACACATGTTGATTGGCCGAAACCTTCGTCCGTAGTTTGCTTAACAGCTTCATAAGTCAGGGTGCCTGAACGAGACACGATACCCACTTTACCTGGCTTGTGAATGTGGCCTGGCATGATACCAATTTTACATTCGCCTGGAGTGATAACGCCTGGGCAGTTTGGACCAATCATACGCACGCCTTTACGGTCAACGTATTCTTTGGCAAACAGCATATCGATAGTTGGGATACCTTCAGTGATACATACAATCAGCTCTAAACCTGCATCAGCAGCTTCGATGATCGCATCTTTACAGAATGGTGCCGGAACATAAATCACAGTCGCAGTTGCGCCAGTGGCAGCAACAGCTTCTTTGACTGTGTTGAACACTGGTAAACCAATGTGTGT
>SSFI01000056.1 GCA_008015325.1 Rheinheimera sp. | reverse complement strand
GGCTGCTCGATGCAATAGCGCTGCCGCAGCCGTACGTTTTGAACTTGGCATCTTCGATAAAGCCTTGGTCATTGACCTTGATCTGCAGTTTCATTACGTCGCCGCAAGCCGGTGCGCCAACCATGCCGGTGGCTACCGTCGGGTCATCTTTGGCAAATGCGCCGACATTGCGCGGGTTTTCGTAGTGATCGATAACTTTGTTGCTGTATGCCATGATCTTTACCTCAATGCAGGTTGGGTTTGCGCCCCGCCTTGTGCTTAGTGAGCCACCCAGGCCACTGTATTTAAATCAACACCGTCTTTGTACATGTCCCACAGCGGCGACATTTCGCGCAATTTCGCGATAGCTTCGTGCACAATTTTGATAGTGTGGTCAATTTGTTCTGCCGTGGTGAAACGGCCAATACTGAAGCGGATTGAGCTGTGGGCCAGTTCATCAGACAACCCCAGCGCCCGAAGTACATACGACGGTTCCAGACTGGCTGAAGTACAAGCCGAACCTGAAGACACCGCGATGTCTTTCAGCGCCATAATCAGCGATTCGCCTTCAACATAGTTAAAGCTGATGTTGGTAATGCCCGGCACCCGGTGCGTGGCATCGCCATTTAAAAACACCTGTTCGATGTCCTTGATACCATCCCACAAACGCTGACGCAGCGTAGCAAAGCGTTGATTTTCTTCAGCCATTTCGAGTTTGGCGATGCGGAAGGCTTCGCCCATGCCAACGATTTGGTGCGTTGGTAAAGTACCAGAACGCATACCACGTTCATGGCCGCCACCGTGGGTCTGCGCTTCTAAACGAATACGGGGTTTGCGCCGCACGTACAGCGCACCGATGCCTTTGGGACCGTAAATTTTGTGCGCTGAGAACGACATCAGGTCAATTTTCAGCGTCTGCAGATCGATGTCGACTTTGCCGGCGGCCTGTGCCGAATCGACATGGAAAATAGTACCGTTGGCACGACACAGCTCGCCGATAGCGGCCACGTCCTGAATAACACCGATTTCATTGTTGACCATCATCACGCTGACCACTGTAGTGTCCGGGCGTAACGCTGCTTTGAATTTTTCCAGATCTAACAAGCCGTTGGCTTCTACATCGAGATAGGTGACTTCAAAACCTTCGCGCTCTAAAGCCCGCATGGTATCCAGCACGGCTTTGTGCTCGGTGCGCAACGTGATCAGGTGTTTACCTTTTTTATGGTAAAACTGCGCAGCGCCTTTGATCGCCAGGTTGTTGGATTCTGTTGCGCCGGAAGTGAACACGATTTCGCGTGGGTCAGCATTGACCAGTTCTGCAATCTGACTACGTGCCACTTCAACGGCTTCTTCAGCTTGCCAACCAAAGCGGTGTGAGCGCGATGCAGGGTTACCAAAATCACCGTCCATCGTCAGGTATTGCATCATTTTTTCTGCGACCCGTGGGTCAACCGGTGTGGTCGCGGCGTAATCTAGATAAATCGGTAACTTCATGCTTGGCTCCGTCTGAAGTCTACAACTGGCAATTGACTTCAATTTCGCTGATAGGGTGTTTTAACTGACGGCTGTCCTGCCGCTTGGCCACGCTCTGAATTTCGTGCTGGCTGACCAGCTCGCCCAGCGTGATCCGGGTCAAAAAGTCCTCGATGCGATGGCTTAAATCGCTCCATAAACTGTGGGTCAGACACTTGGCGCCGCCCTGACAGTCGGATTTTCCCTGGCAGCGTGTCGCATCGACTGATTCGTCGACCGCGCTAATCACTTCCGACACGCTGATTTGTTCGGCTGGTTTGCCCAGCTGATAACCGCCACCAGGTCCGCGCACACTGCTGACCAGACCCTGTTTACGCAGGCGGGCAAATAATTGTTCAAGATATGATAATGAAATTTCCTGACGGACTGAAATATCAGCCAGGGGCACCGGCCCTGCGGCTGCGTGCAGCGCCACATCCAGCATTGCGGTGACGGCATAACGCCCTTTCGAGGTAAGTCGCATCTGAACTCCGGAGTCCGGTAAAGGAATGGCGCAGATTTTACATTCCTGACTGATTTAGTCAAGTATTAATCCTACTAAAATAGTCAGGTATTATCCATACCATGACGGCGCCACCCTCTCACCAATTCTGGCAACAAATCCGGCCGGTTTCGCCGCTAAATCGTCGGGTCAAACTCGTCCAGTTGTTTCTTACGCTGCTCAGCCGCGACGCGCTCAGCTTCCCGAAAGGCCTCATCATCAATATCCATGGTCGGCACTGCACTGCAGACGTTGCCGCCGAGCTGGTTCACACTCTGGCACAGCTCCGCGACTTTGTTGTCCAGGCAATGGATATGGTCCAGCATCCGGCCAATCGCATTAGCGACCGGGTCCGGGTTGTCGCTGGCGACCGCATAAGCATCAAAGCCAAATTTTTTCGCCAGCTGCTGGCGCTCGGCAGTCACTTCAGCGCCTTGTTTCGCGACGATCCGCCCCGGAATACCCACCACAGTGGCGCCTGGCGGTACATCTTTAACCACCACAGCATTCGAGCCGATGCGGGCATTTTCGCCGACATACAAAGGCCCGAGAATTTTTGCGCCAGCGCCGATGACCACATTATTGCCAAGCGTCGGGTGACGTTTGCCCGGGTTCCAGCTGGTGCCGCCCAATGTGACGCCATGATACAGCGTGACGTCATCACCAATCTCCGCCGTTTCACCAATCACCACGCCCATGCCATGGTCGATAAAAAAGCGCCGGCCGATTTTGGCGCCGGGGTGAATTTCAACACCGGTCAGCCAGCGCGCAATGGTACTCAAAAAGCGCGCTAACCATTTAAAATTAGCCTGCCACAACTGATGATTTATCCGGTGCCACCAAATGGCGTGTAACCCAGGGTAATTGGTCAGCACTTCGATAAAGTTACGTGCCGCCGGGTCGCGTTCGAATACGCTTTTGATGTCTTCTCTGATACCTGCAAACATGAGCGGATCCTTGTCTTAATCGTCTTGCCGGCCTTGCCGGCCAAAGCGCTGCACTGAGGTTAAAATGCCGCGCAGGATATTCAGTTCAGTCTCGTCCGGCCGCGCCCGGCTGAACAGCCGGCGTAATTTGATCATGATATGGCCCGGATGCTGACGGATAATAAAACCGGTTTGATCGAGCGTGGTTTCCAGATGCTGGTAAAACCCTTCCAGCTGTTCAGCGGTCGGATACTTTTCCGGCACATCGGCCGGTGGCAGCGTTTGCGCGCCCAGCAGCGCCATGCGGATTTCATAGCTGACCACCTGCACAGCCATTGCCAGATTCAGCGAGGTGTATTCGGCGTGAGTTGGAATACACAGATGGAAATTGCACTGACGCAATTCGTCGTTAGACAAGCCGTTGCTTTCCCGGCCGAACACAATAGCCACCGGCCCTTGCGCGACTTCCGCCGCTACTTTCAAACCACACTGGCGCGGGTCCAGTACTTCAATATCGTGGCTTTTTGGTTTATGACTGGTGCCAATCACCAAAGGACAATCGGCGATAGCTTCAGCAAGCGTCCCGACAGTGCGGGCATTGGCCAGTACATCACTGGCGCCGGCCGACAACGCATAAGCCTGCCCGTCCACTTCAGTCTTGGGCGACACCAGCACCAGTTGCGACAGCCCCATCGTTTTCATCGCCCGCGCCACAGAGCCAATATTGCCGCTGTGGGTGGTTTCAATCAGGACGATACGGATCTGTGCAAACATGGGTGAATAGTCCGGCTGCTGCCACGCCTTTAGAAAAGGCATAGCGTTCTAAAAAAGAGCGGTATTTTAGCATAAGGAATTCGCCGATGGGCAGGAAAAAAAAGATGTCTGGCCATCTAAAAACACATAACTAGTCCAGCGAGCGGCATCTGACGTATTTGCCACTGCAAAGCGCTGATGGCTTTGCTAGAATAGCGCCCGTTTTCCCCCACAAATTCCATAAAACAAGGATAGATCGCATGAAAGCTCTGACTTCGCTCGTGGTTATTTCCAGTTTGTTTGCCCTCTCTTCGTTCTCAGTCACTGCCAATACCGTGGATTCTGCTGCCATTCAGGCTGCGGTCGACCATTCGGTACGCAGCGCGACCAATAAAGCCCGTGACCAGTATCGTCATCCGGTGGAAACTCTGAGTTTCTTTGGTGTCACACCGCAAAGTACTGTGGTTGAAGTTTCTCCCGGCGGTGGCTGGTACACTGAAATCCTGGCACCGCTGCTGCAGCAACAAGGTAAATACTACGCTGCGCATCAGCCCAAAGATGCCAAGTCAGAATACGCGCAAAAAAGCCGTGCCGATTATCTGGCAAAACTCGCCGCCAACCCGGTTTACAGCAAAGTTGAAGTGACCGAATTCTCAGCCGCCGGTGGCAAACAAATCGCGCCAGCGGGCAGCGCCGATGTGGTACTGACCTTCCGCAACCTGCACAACTGGTACATGGCCAAAGGCGATGAAAGCCTGTTGACCGCCTTTAAATCTTTCCATACAGCGTTAAAACCAGGTGGTGTGCTTGGCGTGGTGGAACACCGCCTGCCGGAAAGCAAACTGAATACCGACTGGCAGAAATCCGGTTATATGCCGCAAAGTCTGGTGATTAAACTGGCAGAACAAGCCGGTTTTGTGCTGGAAGGCAGCAGCGAAGTGAACGCCAATCCAAAAGATACCGCTGATCATCCGGGCAGTGTCTGGGCCTTACCACCGACTTACACCAATAAAGAGCAGGATAAAGCTAAATATCAGGCGATTGGTGAAAGCGACCGGATGACCCTCAAATTCCGTAAACCTGCAACTAAATAAGTGGATAAACCGATGAAAGTTCTTGTGATTGGCGGCGGCGGCCGTGAACATGCTCTGGCCTGGAAAGCGGCACAGTCGCCACAGGTCAGCCAGGTGTTTGTGGCGCCGGGCAATGCCGGTACTGCACTGGAAAGCACTTTAACCAATGTCGCTATTGCGGCGGACGATGTGCCGGCGCTGCTGGCTTTTGCCAAAGCGGAACAGATTGCGCTGACCATTGTGGGCCCGGAAGCGCCACTGGCGCGGGGTGTCGTTGACGCCTTCCGCGCAGATGGTCTGCAGATCTTTGGCCCGACCAAAGGCGCAGCGCAACTGGAAAGCTCAAAAGCTTTCGCCAAGGACTTTCTCGCCCGTCACCAAATCCCGACGGCGGCTTATCAGACCTTCACTGAGATTGCTGCCGCCAAAGCATTTGTCGTTAAAATGGGCACACCGATTGTGATTAAAGCCGACGGTCTGGCCGCTGGTAAAGGTGTGATCATCGCGCAAAATGAAGCCGAAGCTTTTGCCGCCATTGAAGATATGCTGGCCGGCAACAAGTTTGGCAGCGCCGGCAGCCGCGTGGTAGTAGAAGAGTTTCTGGTCGGTGAAGAAGCGTCTTTTATTGTGATGGTCGATGGCAAAAACGCCCTGCCTTTTGCCTCATCACAGGACCACAAAGCCCGTGATGACGCCGACAAAGGCCCGAACACCGGTGGTATGGGCGCATATTCGCCGGCTCCGGTTGTGACTCCTGCCGTACACGACTGGGTGATGCAACATGTGATTTATCCTACAGTGCAAGGCATGGCTGCAGAAGGCCAGGTCTATACCGGCTTCCTTTACGCCGGCCTGATGATTGCGCCGGATGGCACCGCCAAAGTGCTGGAATTTAACTGCCGTTTCGGTGACCCGGAAACGCAGCCTATCATGTTGCGCCTGCAATCTGACTTAGTTGAGCTGTGTGCAGCCGCCTGTGCCGGTAAACTCGACAGCATGCAGATTGACTTTGACAGCCGTGCCGCTGTCGGTGTCGTGCTGGCTGCTGGTGGCTACCCGGATGATTACCGTAAAGGCGATGTGATTTCTGGCCTGCCAACAGATGACAACCGTGAAGCCAAAGTGTTCCACGCCGGCACAGTGCTCAAAGACGGTCAGGTGCTGACCGCCGGTGGCCGTGTGCTTTGTGCCACAGCTTTAGGTGCCAACGTCACAGCCGCGCAGCAAGCCGCTTATCAGCTGGTGGATCAAATCCACTGGGATGGCGTGTTTAGCCGCCGGGATATCGGCTATCGCGCTGTTGCGCGGGAAAAACAGCAGTAACACTGTTTACTGAACGTTTAATCTTATGAAACTGCCGGCTGATGCCGGCTTTTTTGCCAAAGCAGGACATATGATGCGTTTAACTTTCACTCCGCTGGCACTGCTGTGCGCCAGCTTCAGCAGCCCTTTACTGGCCGCCGAATGCACTGCACCTTTTGTGCCGGTGCATGCCATTCAGGGCAACGGCGATAAAAGCCCTCAAGCCGGTAAAACACTGACTACGCGTGGTGTGGTGCTGACAGTGCTTTATGCCGACAGTAAAAGCCCGCAGTTATTGCTGGGGAGTGTCGAAGCGGACCAGGACCCGGCGACTGCCGAAGCCATGCTGGTCCTCGATAATCAACAGGCCAAACAACGCCAGCCCGGTGATGTGTTGCAACTCACCGGCACAGTGCGCGAAATAGCCGGCATGACGGCGCTGACAAATCTTTCTCTGGCCGAATATTGCGCCCGGCAGCCACTGCCAGCCGCCACAGCAGTGACGCTGCCCGTTGCCTCGTTACAAAGCTTTGAAGCATTGGAAGGCATGTGGCTCAGTTTCCCGCAGTCGCTCATCGTCAACGACAGCTATGGCCTGTCGCGTTACGGCGAATTGGTGCTTGCCAATGAACGCCTGCCGGTAGCGACCGAAGTTGCAGCACCAGGTGATGCATCTAAAGCATTGATGGCAAAGCAGTTGCTGCAGGAAATCACCATCGATGATGTCAGCCTGAAACAAAACCCGCAGCCGGTGCGCTTCCCGACTGGCAATTTGTCCGCCAGCAATACAGTGCGGGTCGGTGATACCGTCAATAAACTGCAGGGTTATTTACTGCAAACCAAAGCTGGTTACCGGCTGGTGGTGAGCCAGCAACCAGAATTTGTCGCGACCAACCCAAGACCGGCCGCACCGGCAGCGAAAAAAGCCGGTGAACTGCGCATCGCCAGCTTTAACGTGCTGAACTTTTTCACCGGCGCCGGCAACAGCCAACGCTTTCCGACTAAACGTGGCGCCACCGATGCCAATGAACTTCAGCGCCAACAAGCCAAAATGCTGTCGGCACTCAGCGCGATGGATGCGGATGTGATTGGTCTGCTGGAAGTAGAAAATAACGGTTTTGGCAGCGACAGCGCCATAGCAACCCTAGTGCAGGGCCTGAACCAGCAGCTCGGCAGTGAAGTTTACGCCTTTGTGCAGCCGGCAGAGAAACCCGGCTCAGACGATATTATGGTGGCGATGATTTACCGTAAAGCGCAGGTAGAACCCATTGGGACTACAGCCGTTTACAACAAAGCGCCGTTTGATAAAGGCAGCCGACCGCCATTGGCGCAAAGCTTCCGTCATCTGGATTCAAAAGAGCAACTGACCGTCAGCATCAACCACTTTAAATCCAAAGGCAGTTGCCCGAAACAAATCGGGCCGGATTCCGACATGAACGACGGCCAGGGCTGTTGGACACCAACCCGGGTCGCAGCCGCTAAAGCGCTGACTGAATGGCTGAAAACTGAACCGACCGGCATCGACACCGACTATGTGCTGATGATGGGCGACTTAAACGCTTACCGTAAAGAAGCACCGCTGCAATATCTGGAACAAAATGGCTGGCAGCATCTGGCACCAAAAGATGCGGTACATTCATCTTTTGTCTACCGCGGCCGCTCCGGCACGCTGGACCACGCTTTGGCCAGCCCGCAGCTGAAAGCCAAACTGCAGCAGTTCCAGCATTGGGGTATCAACGCGGACGAACCGGCAGTGCTGGATTACAACACCGAGTTTAAATCTAAAGCGCAGCAACAAGAGTTGTACGCGCCAACGCCCTACCGCTCATCTGACCATGACCCGCTGTATATGGACTTTAAGTTCTGACCTAAATAACAAAGCCCCGTCACCGGGGCTTTGTTTTAACCGATATTCGGCTTACACACTCAGCGCCGCCCGCACCAACATGCTGAACACACTGATCACGCCAGCCACCCAGACGATAGACCGCAGCAGAGCATAATCGAGTAAATACAACAAGATAAACAGCACCCGACAGCCGACATACAACCAGGCAAGCAGCTGCATAGTGCCATCGTAATTACCGCTGACCACACAGCCCAGCACCGCCGCTAAAAACAGCTGCAGCGCTTCAAAACTGTTGTAATGCGCGGCGTTGGCGCGGGCGCCCAGCCCTTCTAAACGCGCTTGTTGGACCCGCGGCAGGTGATTGTCATAACCGCCTAACTGATTCATCGCCCGCGCTACCGGAATACGCGCCAGATAAGGCAGCAGCGCCACAGCAAATAACGCCCATAAAATACTGGCCATTAACTTTCTTTCTCACAGACAAAGGCCAGCACCGGCTGGACCGGGTTTAATTTAAAACGGCTGACTTTGCCGTCACATTGTTTAGATAAATCTGCCCAGGGTAACCATTGGTCATCGACCAGCTGGAAAATAAATTTGCCGGCGCTGACCAGCACTGTGCCCTGACTGGTGACCGCTAAATCCTGACCATTGGCCGGCATCGGTAATAAGGCTTCGGCTTTTTTGCTGCCAGCCTGATAACGCCATAACCACAGTGGGCTGTTTTCTGGCTGGCCCGGCCGTGGCGCAGTGAAGAAAAACCGGTCAGTGCTGGCCTGATACAACAAAGCTCGGCCAATATGGCCGGCCAGCGTGGTCAGTTCACCGTCTTTGGTTCTGTAGACTGCGCGATTGGGGCCAGTGCTGTCTTCGAGTAAAAATAGCAATAAATCTTCATCAGAGCCCCAGACGTGATAACCCACACCTTTGAGTTCCGGAAACAGCAGCTGCTCGGTCTGGCTATTGATTTGCCACAGTCGCTGGGTGCCGTCGGCTTCGACCCGCACTACCGAATAATCGCTGTCAGAGCCTGGCAGCGGTGTTGCGGAAAATTCACCAAAAGGCGTGGCGCGCAGCGCTTTGCCAGCGCCGCGCTCACTCAGCAACAACCAGTGAATGTCGGTCGCCATCGGGCCTTCACCGGCTTGCGCTGTCCAAAGCAAGCGGCTGCCATCACGACTAAAAGCCGGCTGATTCTGATAACCTTTTTGCTTGATAGTGCCGAGCACTTTTTGAATGGCAACGCCATGTTCGGCACTTTGATACTGGGCGTATTGAATTTGATATTGCGGGTCCGCACTGGCACTCAGAGCCAGAAACAACGCGGCAAAACTGAACACTTTCATGAAATTCCTGCTTTAGAAGTAGAAGACGACATCCGCTGCCGCTTGCTGTGACTTCACTTTATCCTTTATGGTAAAGCCAAAGCAAATCAGAACGGAGTGCGCGGATGTCACAAAAAAACCCGATTATTGCCGTGACCGGCTCCTCCGGAGCCGGGACTACCACGACCACCAACGCCTTCTCGCATATCTTCCGTACTCAGGGCATCGATGCGGCTTTTGTTGAAGGCGATTGTTTCCATCGCTACAGCAGACCGGAAATGGATGTCGAAGTTCGCAAAGCGCGTGAACAAGGCCGCCATATCAGTTATTTCGGCGCTGAAGCCAATGACTTCGCCGCATTGGAAAACTGCTTTGCCAGTTATGCCGAACACGGCAGCACCAAAATCCGCAAATATCTGCACACCTTTGACGAAGCGGTGCCGTTTAATCAGCTGCCCGGTACTTTTACGCCCTGGCAGGACATCCGCCCCGATACTGATTTATTGTTTTATGAAGGCCTGCACGGCGGTGTGGTGACTGAACAGAATAACGTGGCACGTCATGTCGATTTGCTGATTGGCATGGTGCCTATTATCAACCTGGAATGGATCCAGAAAATCATGCGCGACACCAGCGAGCGCGGCCATTCGCGTGAAGCCGTGATGGCGAGCATCGTGCGCAGCATGGACGACTACATCAACCACATCACGCCACAGTTTTCCCGCACCCATATTAACTTTCAGCGTGTGCCGACGGTGGATACTTCGAACCCGTTCAGCGCCAAGGATATTCCGTCGCTGGATGAAAGTTTTGTCGTGATCCGCTTTCGCGGCATCAAACACGTTGATTTCCCCTACTACCTGCAAATGTTGCAAGGTTCTTTTATGTCACGGGTCAATACGCTGGTGGTGCCGGGCGGCAAGATGGGCCTCGCGATGGAGCTGATTTTAACGCCATTAATTGAAGAGCTGATGCTCAAACGCCGGCAGGCACGGGGTCAGGTCAGCTGGATTGAATAAACTGCGCGCAGGGAGATAAAAGCCTTGCCCTTAGCCGGCAAGGCCTTGATTTTCAGGCCAAATCCGGCAGATTACGACCATAGAAAATTTCGCGCATTTCGCGTTTTACTTTTTTCGCGATGGCACGTTGTTCTTCCGCACTGACAGAATCCACGCCAGCACCAAAGATGTAGTTATCCAGCGCAAAGTCTTTCAGCATCATCTTGGTATGGAACAGGTTTTCCTGATACACATTGACGTCGACCATCTGGAAGGCATTTTTGGTGGCATCATCCATAAAGTTCTGGATCGAGTGGATCGGGTGGTCAATGTAGTGCTTCACACCGCTGACATCGCGGGTAAAACCCCGTACCCGATAATCAATAGTGACAATATCCGACTCAAAGCTGTGAATTAAGAAATTCAGTGCTTTGAGCGGTGAAATCACGCCACAGGTTGACACTTCAATATCGGCACGGAAAGTACAGATGCCGTCATGCGGATGGTGTTCAGGATAGGTGTGCACGCAGATATGGCTTTTATCCAGATGCGCCACAATGGCATCTGGTGTGGGGCCTGCAGCTTTATCTTCGATTGGCTCTTCGCAAACCAGTATCGTCACGCTGGCGCCCTGCGGATCGTAATCCTGCCGGGCGATATTGAGGATATTGGCACCGATGATATGCACCACTTCCGACAGAATGTCGGTCAGGCGGTCAGCATTGTATTGCTCGTCAATGTAGGAAATATATTCCTGCCGGTGCTGCTCGGTCTGCGCGTAGCAGATGTCGTAGATACTGAAACTCAGGCTTTTGGTTAAATTGTTAAAGCCATGCAGCTTCAATTTTTCAAAAGGTTTGACCACGGTCTTGTTCTCTCCACTGAGCACAGAGTCCTCAGTATAGGTTATACAACTTCAGGGCTCAGCCTTCTGGCTGCAGCTCGCTTTGGATCACGGCAAATGAATGCGTCACTGTCATGGCTTTTTGCAGCATGATGGACACTGAGCAGTATTTTTCTGCAGACAGATTCACGGCGCGTTCCACGTGTTTTTCGCTGACGTTAAAACCGGTGACTTCAAAATGCAGGTGAATTTTGTCAAATACCCGCGGAATAGAATCCACGCGCTCACCGCTTAATACGACGCGACAGCTAGTCACTTGTTGTTTGGCTTTTTGCAGGATGCTGACCACGTCGACCGATGAACAGGCACCGGCGGACATCAGCAGCATTTCCATCGGTGTCGGCGCGACGCCGTTATCTTTGTTGGAATCAAACACCACGGCATGGCCTGAACCGGAACGACCGATAAAGTTACTGTCGCCTGCCCAGCTGACGGTGGCATGAAGTTGGTTATTATCAGCCATATAAGGCTCCTGCTGTCTGAGGGGGAAACAGCTATTCTAACGAAAAACAGGCTTCTCCTGCCAGCAGTTATGTCGGACCTGCGCGGTGTTAATCCATCAGATGGGCGATGGCGGTATCAAACAGGTTTTTAATCAGCAACGACACTTCGTTAATCAGTTCGATTTGCTCTTCGGTCGCCGGTTTTTCGATGACAGACGCCAGCACTTCCTGGAAGTCGTACATGATGCCATCGACTTCGCGGATGATTTGGCTGCGGTGGATGGTTTCGAGCTCGGTATGCTGCAGACAGAGCTGGATAATTTGCTCAGCGATCTGCTCTTCAATGATCACACCCAGCGTTTTGCGATGCGACGTCGGCGTGCCTTGTTGCTCGAATAACGCTAAATGTTCGGTTAAAAACTGAATCAGATGTTCATAACCGGGTTTGTCCGTGACCATAGCTTTGCGTACCGGGATGGATGAAGGTTTTCAATCTGCCACAGATTGCATTTCAGCGTAAAGCGCTGAGCTTAAAAATATATCTGTGCTGGCAGAACGGCAAGTCAGGCTGCGTGTTCTGTGGACAAAGTTTGCGCAGCGTCAAACCAGAACCCGCAGGAGGCGGGTTCTTACCAGGTCATGTTGTCGGTCAAACTCAGAACTTTAACCCCGGCGATAACTGCGCCGGCAATTCACTCTGTGCCAGTTCGACGGAAGCCACCGGATACGCGCAATAATCAGCAGCATAATAAGCGCTGGCACGGTGATTACCGCTGCCGCCGATGCCGCCAAAAGGCGCGGCTGAGCTGGCGCCGGTGATAGGCCGGTTCCAGTTGACGATGCCGGCGCGGATGCGGCGGAAAAAACGCTGATACAAAGCCTCGTTGTCGGATAACAAACCGGCCGACAAACCAAAGCTGGTCTGGTTCGCCGCCACTATTGCCGCATCAAAATCGCTGTAGCGGAACACTTTGAGCAGCGGTCCGAAATGTTCTTCATCCGGCAGCTGCGCCGCGGCTGAACATTCAACAATGCCTGGCGTCAGTAAACCTGTGCCCTCAGCCAGTAATTGCAGCGGTAACAGCACTTTGCCACCTAAAGCCTCGAGCTGCTGTTGAACCGCCAGCATACCCAAAGCGACTTTGTTAGAAATCATCGAGCCAATAAATGGCTGTGTCTCGTCATCATACAGCCCGACTTTGATATTGGCGGTAACGTCAAGCAGACGGGCAAGAATGGCATCACCAGCTGCGCCTTGCGGCAAATACAACCGACGCGCACAGGTACAGCGCTGGCCTGAAGAGATAAATGCCGACTGGATGATGTCATGCACTGTGGCGTCAATGTTGCTGACTTCAGCCACAAGCAGCGGGTTATTACCGCCCATTTCCAGCGCCAGAATTTTGTCCGGCCGGCCGGCGAATTGCTGATGTAAATAATGGCCAGTGCGCGAGCTGCCGGTGAAAAATAAACCGTCCAGCTCCGGATGCGCGGCAATGGCTTTACCGGTCGCAACTTCACCTTGTAACAGGTTCAGCACACCGGCCGGTAAGCCGGCGGCCTGCCACAGTTTGACGGTCGCTTCGGCGACTTTGGGCGTCAGTTCGCTCGGCTTAAACACCACGGTATTACCGGCTAATAAGGCCGGAATAATATGGCCATTCGGCAAATGCCCAGGGAAGTTATAAGGGCCAAACACTGCCACTACACCATGCGGTTTGTGGCGCAGCATAGAGCGGCCTTGTGGCATCGGGCTTTCTTTTTCGCCAGTGCGTTCCTGATAAGCGCGGATGGAGATATCCACTTTGCCAATCATCGCCGCCACTTCAGTGCGGGTTTCCCACAAAGGTTTACCGGTATCTTCAGCGATACAAAGCGCCAGCGCTTCTTTGTGCTCATTCAGTTGCTGACCAAAAGCACGGACCACATCAGCGCGCTGCGCAAATGTTAAATCAGCCCAGGGCTCAAACGCAGCACGGGCAGCGCGAAATGCCAAATCGACCTGTTGCTCTGACGCGGCCTGACCTTGCCAGATGGTGCGGTTTTTCGCCGGATCTGTCGAGCTGAAAACCAGACCCTCGCCTGCCAGCCACACGCCGTTAATAAACTGTACTTGCTGTGTCATCACACTGTTCCTTCAAATTTATAAACGGGCTAACCGCACCCAGTCGCCGTCACTGACTTGCAGCGCTTCGGCAAACTCGGCCGGCAGATTGACCTCAGTGGCGGTTTCTGCCAGATGCAGATGGGTCCAGCTGGCGCGGAAATTCTCGCAGCCGGTATTGCAGACCAGATAAGGCTGACCGCCGCTGACCGGTGCGATACGCACTTGCAACCGGCGACTGTTGCGTGCGGTGCGGATATGTTCAAGCTTGGCTTCCACGGTCGGACCGGCGTCAAAAATGTCGACATAACCTGTAGTGGAAAAACCTTCCGACTGCAGCAACTGCAGCGCCGGGCGGGTTTTTTCATGCACTTTGCCGATCACCGCCTGCGCTTCTTTGCTGAGGAGGCTGACGTAAATCGGGTACTTCGGCATTAATTCGGCGATAAAGACTTTCTGGCCGATGCCGGTCAGATAATCGGCGGTCGGGAAATCGACCGAAAAGAAGTGTTCCTGCAGCCATTCCCAGAATGGCGAATTGCCGTTTTCGTCCGACACACCGCGCATTTCGGCGATGATGCGGTCAGAAAAGCGCTCACGAAATTCCGCCATAAACAAAAAGCGGAACCGCGACAACATCTTGCCGTTGTTTTTTTCGCGGCGGTGCTCGCGCAGAAACAAAGTGCACAGTTCAGTGGCGCCGGTGTAGTCGTTACAGAGCGTCAGAATATCGACGGTCTTGTAAACGCCTAACGCCCGCGACGTATGGACAACCTTACCCAGATGATAGTTATAAAAGGCATCGTCCAGCCCGACCGCGGCTTCGATGGCACTGGTGCCGCAAATCTCGCCGCTGACAGTGTCTTCCAGCACAAACAGATAGCCCTCATCGACCGGCTTCTGTACCGCTTTGCGAAAGCTCTGCTCAGAGCGGTTAATTTTGCGTTGCAGCAGTTCGTCGTTGACCGGTAACGAAGTAAAACCGTGGCCGGATTCAACCGCCATTTCATAAAGCACCGGGAAATCTGCGGCGCGGATTGGACGGATCACCATCATGGGTCGCTTCCTCGGAGTTGCGGTGCGGGGACAGCATCGCAGTAGTTCATAGCCCCGCAGTGGTTTACAGCTGCGGCGACCAGGCCGGTCGCCGCTTCGATCAAAACAGGCGCTTAGCCCTGTACGACTTTGGCGACAGCCCGCTCAAAACGGGCCATGCCTTCAATGATATCGGCGTCCGGGATCACCAGACTTGGCGCAAACCGCACCACGTCATAACCGGCCATCAGCACAAATAAACCTTCAGCAGCAGCGGCTAACAGGAAATCGCGCGAACGGCCTTTGTAGGCCTCAGCTAAGGCAGCGCCCAGCAATAAACCCTGACCGCGCACTTCGCTGAATACGCCATATTTGGCGTTGATTTTGGCCAGTTCAGCGCGGAACAGCGCTTCTTTGGCCAGCACACCATCTAACACTGCTGGCTGATTGATAGTCTCAATGGCCGCATAAGCGACAGCACAGCCCAGCGGATTGCCGCCGTAAGTCGAGCCGTGCGTGCCGACTTTTAAATGCGAGGCGATTTCTGTGGTGGTTAACATGGCACCAATCGGGAAACCACCGCCGAGTGATTTGGCGCTGGTCAGAATGTCCGGCACCACCGGCGTATGCATATAGGCATACAGCTTGCCGCTGCGGCCGACACCAGTTTGCACTTCATCAAAAATCAGCAGCGCATTGTGTTGGTTACACAGCTCCCGCACGCCGGCGATAAATTCTGCCGTGGCCGGAATAATGCCGCCCTCGCCTTGCACCGGTTCCATGATGACCGCACAGGTGTTGTCGGAGATCAGCGCCTTGAGGCTGTCGAGATTGTTGTATTCGGCGTGCAGAATAGCGGCTGGTTTTGGCCCAAAGCCGTCTGAATAGGCGGCCTGGCCACCAACGGTTACAGTGAAGAAAGTGCGGCCGTGAAAGCTTTTGCCAAAGGAGATAATGTCTTGTTTGTGCGCGCCGAATTTTTCTAACGCCCAGCGCCGCGCCAGTTTTAATGCCGCTTCGTTGGCTTCTGCGCCTGAGTTGGCGAAGTAGACTTTTTCCGCGAAAGTGTTGTCGACCAGCTGCTTAGCTAAGCGTAACGCCGGCTCGTTGGTCATCACGTTACTTAAATGCCACAACTTACCAGCCTGTTCGGTCAGCGCATTGACCAGCGCCGGGTGACAATGGCCTAATGAACTGACGGCAATACCACCGGCAAAATCGACGTATTCGCGGTTGTCCTGATCCCAGACCCGGGAGCCCTGACCCCGTACCGGAATAATCGGCGCCGGTGCGTAGTTGGGCACCATGACTTCATCAAACAAAGCGCGGGTAACGGGTAAAGCTGCTGACATGATGTATTCCTCTGAGTCTGGGAGGCCGAAATTGGCTTATGCAATTATGCAAAATTCCGGCAGATTTTTATTCAGAATTCTGGTCGAGTATTACAGAAAAAAACGCAGAAGTCTCGGGTTAAAAAACGCTGCAAAGCGCGAAAATAAAGGCCCGCAGATAGATTTGCAGTTCGGATGAATAACTAAGCAACTGATTGTTTCCTTATGCAGCCGCTGACTGACGGCGCCGGACGCATAAAACAACAACAGCCGGACGGGCCGGCTGTTGCATGAATATGGTGAAAAAAATCTGGTCTTACCAGATTATTCGGCGGTGCTTAATCAATTTCCAGCCGATCTAACCGGGTTTGTTGCAATAACTGGCGGTGTTCTGGCCGCAGTTGCACCGCCTGCATCCAGGCTAATTCTTCGGCGTCATCCAGCAGCTTGTATTTACGCAGCGTCTGCGCCTGCACAAAACACACGGCCTGATGCACGATTTGAGTGAGGCGGCTGGCACCGCTATAACCCACCCCTTCAGCAAATTGATCTAACACCTGGCTGAGCGGCAGCCGCTTCAGACCCCACTTCGAGACTAAATCAGCACTGATAATGGCGGCGAATTCCTGGAAGCAGGAATTCAGGAAGCTGGCATCGGCATCCAGGCTATCCAGTGCATCCGTCAGTTCAGTATCACGCGCATCGCGGGCTTTGAGCATCGCAGCCTGTTTCACTTGCTGGTAAGTGCGCAGGTAAGTGCGGGTGACCACCAGATAACCCAGCGAATGGAACAGGCCGGCACAATAAGCCACAAAAGCGTTTTCGCCGGTTTCTTCCGCCAGCCGCTGTGCCGCCAATGCCACCGCAATACTGTATTGCCAGATTTGGCCTTTAAAGCCGGTGAACGGGTCTGTGGCATGCGGTAACGAGCGCTTCAGGGCAAATACCGGCAGGATCTGCTTCATCGTTTCCAGCCCTAACAAACCCAGTGCTGGTTTTAATTCTTTAATAAAATTGCCGGACGGCGTTTTGTTGCGATATTGCGGCTGATTCACCAGCTTCAGTAAATCTTCTTTCAGCCATTCCACCGGCGTAATCAGATTTTCCAGCTGACTGAGCGTCAAAGCTCGGGCACTGAGCACATCCAACACCGCCGGAAAACCCTCGGCCAGGTTAAAGACTGTGCTGGCAATAGTGTCAAACTTGCCCAGTTTCAGAAACAGCTCTTCGGCAACCTGGTCGTGTAAATGCGCTTGGGTAAATTCGACAAATTGTTGTTTGGCGATGACCCCAGCCTGGCGGTTAAAAGCAGCCTGTTGCTCGATGTCCAGCAAAGTGCGGCCGGTATTGCCGCTGGCTGCCGCAGGCGCGCTGAGTGGGCTGTTATTTTTTTGGGGCTGGCGCTTAAAGCCATAGCGTTTTTGATCAGGCTTAATTTCAAGGATGCAATCAAAAAAACGTTGTTGTTGCACCTGGGCAATAGACGACATGGAACCGCTGTGATTTTAGCTGCGAATGGCCGCAGTGTGCGATGCGAAGGCCTGCACTGTCAATGCTGGCGCGGGATTAGCTGCAGTGTCCGCTTAAAAAATTAGCGAGTAGCTGGTGCCCCTGTTCCGATAAAATTGCTTCCGGATGAAATTGCACGCCATGTAGCGGTAAACTGCGATGCGCAATCCCCATAATTTCATCCACTGCGCCATCAGCAGTCTCAGTCCAGGCAGTCAGTCGAAACGCTGCCGGCAAGCTGTGTTTTTCCACCACTAATGAATGATAACGGGTCACACTGAGCGGATTGTTCAGGCCAGCAAACACCGAACTGTTGTCGTGGCGGATCAACGAGTTTTTGCCGTGCACCACCTGGCGCGCGCGGATGATGTTGCCACCAAAAGCCTGTGCCAGCGCCTGATGGCCAAGACACACGCCCAAAATCGGCAGCTTGCCGGCAAACTCGCGGATAGCCGCCAGCGAAATGCCGGCTTCATTCGGGCTGCAGGGGCCGGGCGAAATCACTAAGTGGTCAGGCTTCAGCGCCGCGATACCGGCGAGGTGTATCTCATCATGTCGTCTTACCACGACCTGCTGGCCCAGCTCAGCAAAATACTGCACCAGGTTCCAGGTAAAAGAATCGTAGTTGTCGATCAACAGCAGCATGCGCGGATCACCTCTGCATTTCATGTGGCAGCCTGAGCTGAAGGCGGCGGATTCTACCGCAAGTTTTCATCCGGCGCACAGCCCCACTGCGCCTGCCGACAGCAAAACTGGCAACGACACATTCCGTTACATGTTTTAGTGCGGCGCGTTCCAACCATTTTCCGCCCGGCTCTGACTCATTGGCAATCATATGAGGAATTGCTGATGAAAATAGCCGACACCAGTGCGCAGGATGAAGTTCTGCAACATCCCCGATCCAACCCCCGCTGGCTGTGGCCGGTGGCAGCACTTTGCGGCGCAGCGCTGCTAATTTGGCTGGTGCTGCCAGCCGTACAAAGTTGGTCACAATCCGATATCTCAGTGCCGCTGTCGCGCGTGCGGGTCGACACCGTCAAAACCGCAGATTTCATCCGCGATATTTCAGCTCAGGGTCAGGTGGTGGCAGCAGTCAGCCCGAAACTGTATGCGCCAGCCGAAGGCACTGTGACGCTGCTGCTCGATGCCGGCACTGAAGTGAAAAAAGGCCAAATCCTGGCGACACTCGACAGCCCCGAGCTGACAAGCCGGCTGCAGCAGGAACAAGCCACGCTGTTCAGCCTGCAGACTAGCTATGACCGGCAGAAAATTCTGGCGAAAAAACAGCAACTGACCGACCAGAAAGCCGTCGATATCGCCCAGGTCACGCTGACTACTGCAGACCGGGAAAAACGTCGCGCCGAGCAGGGTTATGCGCTTAAAGCCATCAGCCAGATTGATTTTGAAAAAGCGCAGGACGACCTGGAAACCGCCAAAGTGCAGAATCGCCACGCGGTGGAAGACGCCACATTAAACAAAGAAAACCTCGAATTTGAACTGCAAAGCCTGGCGCAGGCGCTGCAGCGCCAACAACTGCTGGTGGCCGATTATCAGCGCCAGGTCGACAGCCTGAACGTGCGCTCACCGGTCGATGGTCTGCTCGGTAATCTCGCGGTGGAAAACAAAACCTACATCATCAAAAACCAGCTGATTTTATCGGTGGTGGATTTAAGCCAGTTCGAAGTGGAAATCGCCGTACCGGAAAGTTACGCCAATGACTTAAGCATCGGCCTGCCGGTAGAAGTCACAGTCGAAAGCCAGGTTTACGCCGGCAAGCTCGTCACCATTTCGCCGGAAGTATTTGAAAACCAGGTGAAAGGCCGGGTGCGTTTCACCAAAGATGCGCCGACCTCGTTACGCCAGAACCAACGCCTCGCCAGCCGGATTTTACTGGAACAGCGCCCTGATGTGTTGCAGGTGGCACGTGGCCAGTTTTTGGATAGCAGCAATGGCCGTTTTGCTTATCTGGTGCGCGACGGCCTCGCAGTCAAAACGCCGATTGAAACCGGCGCCCGCAGCATTAACGCCGTGGAAATTCTGTCCGGCCTGAAAACCGGCGACCAAATCATTACCTCTGGCACTGACATTTTTCAGGGCGCCAGCACAGTTCAGTTGAATTAATGCAACTGAACTAAACCACAACGAACACTGCAGCCGGGCCGCGCCCACAGGAGAATTTATGCTTAGTATGAAAAATATCAGTAAATCATTTGCCACCGATAACGTCGTGACCCACGCGCTGCGCGACATCAAGCTAGATTTATCAGAGGGCGATTTTGTCAGCGTGATAGGCCCGTCCGGCTCAGGCAAAACCACCTTTTTAAACATCGCCGGTTTGCTGGAAAGCTCCACGTCCGGCGAATACTGGCTGGACGGGGAAGACATCAGCAAACTGGACGACAAAGGCCGCTCGCGGATGCGCAACCAGAAGATTGGGTTTATCTTTCAAAGCTTTAACTTAATTCCGGATTTGAATCTGTTCGACAATGTCGACGTGCCGCTGCGCTATCGTGGTTTTAATGCTGCGGAGCGGAAAAAACGTATTGAATATCATCTGGATCAGGTTGGCCTCGCCTCCCGGATGAAACATCTGCCTTCGCAGTTATCCGGTGGTCAGCAGCAACGGGTGGCGATTGCCCGGGCTTTGGCCACTTCACCACGGTTTTTACTGGCCGACGAACCGACCGGTAACCTCGATTCCAGCATGGCGCAGTCGGTAATGAGCTTGCTGGAAGACATCAACGCCAACGGCACCACCATTTTGATGGTCACGCACGACAACGGCCTGGCGGCGCGCGCGAAGCGGCAGATTTTTATCAAAGACGGTCAGGCGCAGGAACTGATGCAAGGCCATCACCACAATATTCACAATCTGGCCGCAGTCTGAGGAGGCAATATGTTCAGTTATTATCTGAAGCTAGCCTGGCTCAGCTCAAAGCGCACCTGGGGCATGAGCCTGCTGATGGTGCTGGCGATTGCGCTTGGCATCGGCGCCGCGATGACCACCATCACGGTGAATTACCTGATGTCGGCCAACCCGATTCCGCAAAAAAGCGATCAGCTGTTTTATGTCCAGCTGGATGCCTGGGACCCGAATAATCCTTATTTTGACAACGGCGACCCACCGGACCAGCTGACTTACCGTGATGCCACAACGCTGTGGCAAGCGAAAAAAGCGCCGCGCCAGAGCATCGCTACCGGCGCCGCCGGCGTGATTGAACCAGCCGACAAAGAAGCGCTGCCGTTTATGGCGCAAGGCCGCGCCAACAGTGCCGACTTTTTCCCGATGTTCGACGTGCCGTTTTTATACGGCAGCGGCTGGGATGAACAGGCTGATTTAAATAAAGAATTTGTCGTCGTGATCACCTCGGAAATCAATGACCGCTTATTTGGTGGCAAAGATTCCACCGGGCAAACGTTACGTCTGGCTGGCAAAGATTTCCGCATCACAGGCGTGATTAAACGCTGGCAGCCACAGCCACGCTTTTATGACATTTCCACCGGCGCTTTTCAGGACAGCGAAGAGTTTTTTGTGCCCTTTAGCCTGATGAGCGAACAAATCCTCGGCCAGTCCGGCAATAACAATTGCTGGAAACCAACCGAATCCGGCTTTAAGGCCTACCTCGATTCGGAATGTATCTGGACCCAGCTGTGGGTGGAACTGCCGACTAAAGCTGAGGTGGAGCAGTACCAGAGTTACATCGACGCCTATGCCGACGAACAACACAAATTCGGCCGCTTCGCCCGTACCCGCAACAACAAGTTAAGCGATGTGATGACCTGGCTGGAGCAGCGCGAAGTCGTGTCGGAAGATGCCAGCATGATGATGGCGATGGCGCTGATGTTTCTAACCGTGTGTCTGCTCAATACCGTCGGGCTGCTGCTGGCCAAATTCCTTGGCAAAGCCAGTGAAATCGGCGTGCGGCAGGCTTTAGGTGCCAGCCGGCGCGATTTATTCCTGCAGCATCTGGTGGAATCCGGCTGTATTGGCCTGGCCGGTGGTTTATTGGGCTTAGTGTTGGCCTGGCTGGGCTTAGAAGCCGTCAAATCGATGTATGGCGACTGGATGGCGGAACTCGCGGTGCTGGATTTCAACATGGTGCTGCTGGCAATTTTACTGGCGATCGGTTCCAGCATTCTGGCCGGTCTGTATCCGACCTGGCGCGCCTGCCAGGTGCAGCCGTCGCAACAACTCAAAGCGCAATAAGGAGCCTATCATGTTAGAACTCGGACCTATGCTGCGCGCCCTGATGCGCAACAAAATCGGCGCTCTATTGATTGCGCTGCAAATCGCCCTGACCTTAACCATTATGGTTAACGCCATCTTTATGATGCAGGAGCGTAACCGCCAGATGGCCAGAGCCAGCGGCGTCGATGAACAAAACACTTTTTACCTGAGCAACACTGTGTTTGGCGAAAACTACCCGCTGCAAAGCAATCTGGCGCGCGATTTAGACCAAATTCGCAAAACGCCGGGCGTGGTGGCGGCGACGCAAATCAATGCCATTCCCTTAAGTGGCGGCGGCTGGTCGATGGGCTTACAAACCAAACCGGGCGATGATGTCGACGGCACCGGCACCGCGGTTTATTTTGTCGATACCCAAGGTATTACGGCGCTGGGCGTTGAACTGCTGGCCGGCGAAAACTTCAGCGAAAGCGACATCAGCTGGCGCGAACGCACCAGTAATAAATGGCCGCCAAAAATCATCATCACGCAAAAACTGGCAGAAAAGCTGTTTGACGGCGACTGGAAAAAAGCTTTGGGCCAAACGGTGTACATCAATAACCATGACCCGATGCAGGTAACCGGTATCGTTAAAAGCCTGCAATCGCCGTGGAATGGCTGGGACAACACTGAACACGCCTCACTGGTACCCAGTCAGCTGGAAAACAAAGGTTCACGGCTATTTATCCGCACGGAGCCAGGCCGGCGCGATGCACTGATGCCACAGATTGAAAAAATGCTGGCCGACAGCGATAAACAGCGCATTATCCGTAATGTCAAAACCATGACGGAAACCCGCGCTGAAAGTTACCGCGAACATCAGGCCACCAACAATATCCTGTTGACGGTGATTATCGTGCTGACGCTCATTACCGGTTTTGGCATCGTTGGCCTTGCTATGTTCAGCATCAACCGCCGCACCCGGCAAATCGGCACGCGCCGGGCGCTCGGTGCCAGTCAATGGCAAATCATGCGGTTTTTTATGCTGGAGAACCTGTTGATCAGCAGCCTTGGTGTGGTGCTGGGGATCGGGGGCGCTATTGGCCTCAATATCTGGCTGGTCAGCACTTTTGCCATGACACCGCTGACGCCCGGCTTGCTGCTCGTCGGCTGCGCCGCGCTGTTATTGGTTGGCCAGCTCGCCGTCAGTTACCCGGCTTTGATAGCAGCCCGCATTTCCCCCGCCACCGCAACCCGCGGCCGGGCTTAAAGGTCTTCGACACAGGCGCTGTGATGGCAAAACCGCAGCGCCAAACTCCTCCTCAGGAAAGGATCGGCCGGCGCACAGCTGCCAGCCGTTCCCCTATCCTGTCAGTCAGTGCTTGTTTTAAATAAGCAGATCCAGTACAGCGGCCAATCACGGACTGATAGTGTTTTTCCACTGCAACCAATAACTTATCGATAGTCACCTGTACTGCTTTTGCATTCAGTCCCAATGCTTCGCCGAATAACAGAAAATCATGTTGGGTGTAATAACCGTATTGCCGGTAACTACTGGAGAACACATCCTGGTGCTCCAAATCAGTCAGCCACAGACTCAGCGCAAAGCCGTCATAAGCACGGTAAGGTGCCACCGACACCATATCGTAGATTTTGCTAAACCCCTGCATAACAACGCCGGTGCCCACAGCATCACGTTGCAAAGCGAAGTTTTTCAGGTGTAAATCGTTATTGCCGATCAGATAAGCCATCAACACCTGACGAAAGCCCTGCAGCAAGATGGTGGCCTTTTGCCCACAGAGCTGATACGCCTGTCGCAGTGCCAAGGCATAACTTAAGCGCTCGTCATCTTTGCGCCCTGGCGCCACATTCAGACAAGATGCCAAATCCTCAACCAGCGGCAGCTGCCCCCCCGGCACATCTGGCAAATCAAAGCGCCGTGTCACATAGGCCAACTCACCACAGGCAAACGGCAGCAGATAATGCTCTGCCACGCTAAAGCCAGCGGCTTTGCACAGCTGCATCATCATATATTCGTTTTCAGCCAGCTCCGGCAGATCCCGTGGTGAGGGTTTCACAATATAAGGACCGGCCCCGCTACAACTTTGCAGGGTAAAAGGTTGCTGCAGATCTGGTGTTAAGAACATTTTCGGCTGGACACCGGAAATAGAGGCCCGGCCAAATGAAGCCAGTGCCACGTCATTAAATTCGTCGCGGCGAAAAGCGATACGAAAACGACTTAAATCGGCTGGCAACCCGACACCAGAAAGGCTCGCGGGCAAAAACGGCCGGCCGCCCGGCGGCAGTTGCTCCACTAACTCATCATTTAGCACACTGACAGCACCGATCAGCTCCGCGCCATTAGCCAGCAACAGACCAAATGCATCGTCCCGGTCCAAGCCGGCTTTTTGCGCCTGATAGCGCCGAACCCAGCCTTCACTGACCAGATTGGCAAAAAAGGGCGGAAACACGTCAAAGTTGTATGGCACCGGCGTCAGCGGGAAATTGACCCCGATAGGCGGACCGTTGAAATCCAGATAGTCCTGATGATAACTGAATACATATGATTGCCGGGAATTGGCTTGCCATTCCTGCAGCAGACCCGCAAGACGTTGATTAACATAGACATATCCAGTCCGGTTCAACTTCATTTTGCCACCAGGCCTTTGGCTCCGACATAAAGCTGATACCCCAATGTATCCAACACCGCTTGCACAGTACCCAGCCGGCTGCTGTGCAGCTCGTTTCTCAGCCGGTAATAAGTACTGGGCGCTATCCCGGCTAATAACCACAGTTCACTGACTGGCATCTGCTGTACCTGCTGGTCGAGCAGTCGGTTCAAACTATCCTGATCCAGGGGTTGCACAGACGTCATATTCACTGACACCGCCGCATGGGCGATTTGTTGGTTCAAAGCGGCTAACTGTGCGCTGAGCTGTTGTTGTTGCGCCAATAACTGTGACAATTGAGTCATAATAGTTCCCGTATAAGAAATTAAAACTCGATTTTGCCTATAGAATGCTCGTATTTAAGCATTAAAAACAGAAAAATACCATATACAGATAAAACGTAAAATTTAAGATAACAAATTACCTTATACGAGACAATTAATGGCTAAATTTCAAATAAGGAATTAAAAATGCAAAATAAAACCTAAATTTACAATTAAAAGTAATTAATCTCTCAAACCAGTTGCTGCTGCAAATAATCCAGCAACAGCCGGACTTTTTGTGGCAAATGCTGATTGAGCGGATACAAAGCCCAGATGCCGTCGTCTTTCGGTTGCAGCTCTGGTAACAACTCCACAAGCGTGCCCTGCTGCAGATGCGTGACCAGGTAATAATCCGGTAGTTGCGTAATACCCAGGCCTTTTAATGCCGCATCCGTCAGTGCCACACCGCTGTTGCACTTGATATAAGGTGTCGGCCGAATCTGTAGTTTTTGCCCTTGTTGTTCAAAACGCCAGTATTCGACTGAACCGACTAAACAGCGATGGTTGGATAAATCACTGAGCTGCGCCGGGATGCCTTGTTCGGCCAGATACGCCGGGCTGGCCGCCAGAAAAGCGCGGCGGCTGCCGAGTTTGCGCGCCTGCAAAGTTGAATCACTGAGCTGGCCGAGCCGGATGGCGCAGTCAAAACCGCCTTTAACTAAATCCAGTTGGGCATTGGTTAAATCCAGCTCCAGCTGCAAGCGTGGGTATTTTTGCAAAAAATCATGCAGCAATGGCGCAATCACCGTTTCACCATAAAACACCGGCGCGGTCAGTTTAATCAGGCCAGACGGCTGGCCCTGTAAATCCAGCAACTGCTGATTGGCCTGCGCCAGGCCATGTAACAAAGGCCGACATTGCTGCAGGTACAAAGTGCCCGGCTCGGTCAAATGTACCTGGCGCGTGGTACGCGCCAGCAACAGCACCTGCAGCCGTTGTTCCAGTTCACGTACATTGCGGCTGACCTGCGCCACCGACATGCCAAGCTGGCGTGCGGCGGCAGAAAAACTGCCGAGTTCCGCCACCGCGACAAATTCAGACACACCTTGCCATTCTTTCATTTATGCAAAACTCATTTTCATTTTTACCTGATTATCTTCGATTAAGAAAAAATTACAATGAGACATCTTGTTGTCTCTGCCAGTGGTGATAGCAGTCAGGCTGTGCTTTGCTTGTGCTGCCACCACAGCTCATAGGAATTAAATCATGCAAATGCTCAAAACCCGCGCTGCCGTCGCCTGGGGCCCCAACCAGCCGTTATCGATTGAAGAAGTGGATTTAATGCCACCGCAACAAGGTGAAGTACTGGTGCGTATTATCGCCACCGGCGTGTGCCACACCGACGCCTACACGCTGTCGGGCGCTGATTCTGAAGGCAAATTCCCGTGTATTTTGGGCCACGAAGGCGGCGGTATTGTCGAAGCAGTTGGCCCTGGCGTCACCAGCGTTGCAGTCGGCGACCATGTTATTCCGCTCTACACACCGGAATGCGGCAAATGCAAATTCTGCTTATCCGGCAAAACCAATTTATGTCAGGCCATTCGCGCTACTCAAGGCCAGGGCCTGATGCCAGACGGCACCACGCGTTTTTCCAAAAACGGCCAGCCGATTTTCCACTATATGGGCACTTCCACTTTTGCTGAGCACACAGTGCTGCCGGAAATTTCATTAGCCAAAATCAACAAAGCCGCGCCGCTGGAAAAAGTCTGTCTGCTCGGTTGTGGCGTCACCACCGGCATGGGCGCGGTGATGAACACCGCCAAAGTGAAGGAAGGCGATACAGTAGCGATTTTTGGTTTGGGCGGTATTGGCCTGTCGGCGGTGATTGGCGCAGTGATGGCCAAAGCCAGCCGCATCATCGCGATTGATATCAACGAATCAAAGTTTGATATCGCGCTGAAATTGGGCGCGACCGACGTGGTTAACCCGAAAAACTTCGACAAACCGATTCAGGACGTCATCGTTGAGATGACCGACGGCGGGGTGGATTTCTCTTTTGAATGTATCGGCAACGTCAATGTGATGCGCTCAGCCTTAGAGTGCTGCCACAAAGGCTGGGGCGAGTCGGTGATTATCGGCGTGGCGCCAAGCGGCGCGGAAATTTCCACCCGGCCATTCCAACTGGTCACAGGCCGGGTCTGGCGCGGCACCGCTTTTGGTGGCGTCAAAGGCCGCACTGAACTGCCGGATTATGTGGAACGTTATTTAAACGGCGAGTTTGAGCTGGATACTTTTATCACGCACACCATGCCGCTGGAGCGGATCAACGAAGCCTTTGATTTGATGCATGAAGGCAAATCCATCCGCACCGTCATTCACTTTTGATTTTTTGACCCGGCACCATGTTCCAACAGCCAGGTGCCGGGGGTTTGACAAGGATTAAAGTATGTCACTGACCCAACTGGCAGAATCCCGTCTGTTTGGCGGCCGCCAGCTGAAGTTTGAACACTTCGCCAATACACTGAGCTGTAAAATGCAGTTTTCGGTGTATTTGCCGCCGCAGGCTGAAAGCCAAAAAGTGCCGGCGCTGTATTGGCTATCCGGCCTCACCTGCACCGACGAAAACTTTTCGGTCAAAGCCGGTGCGCAGCGCGTTGCCGCCGAGCTTGGCATTGCACTGATCATTCCGGACACCAGCCCGCGTGGTGAACTGGTCGCCAATGACCCGGCTTATGATTTGGGTCAGGGGGCCGGTTTTTATGTCAACGCCACTAGAGCCCCCTGGAGCGCGCACTACCGGATGTACGATTACATCAGCAGCGAATTGCCGGCGATTCTGCCGGTGGCTCTGCCGTTGACTCAGGTGAAGTCCATCAGCGGACATTCGATGGGCGGCCACGGCGCTTTAGTGTTGGCGCTGCGCCAGCCGGCGGCCTATCGCTCAGTCTCCGCCTTTTCTCCGATTTGCCAGCCAAGCCAATGTGAATGGGGCCGCAAAGCTTTCAGCGCTTATCTTGGAGACAATGTGCAGGACTGGCTGGAGTACGACGCCAGCGCTTTGTTAGCTAAATCGACTATGGTGCCGCCAATGTTGGTGGATCAAGGCGACAAGGACCAGTTTTATCCGGCGCAGCTACGTACTGAGGCCTTGATTGAAGCTGCCGCCAGCAGTGGTGCCAAAGTGGATATCCGTTTTCAGCCCGGTTACGACCATTCGTATTATTTCATCAGCAGCTTTATCGAAGAACATTTGCGTTTTCATGCGCGTTATTTGTTTGAATAAGCGGCTGTAGCACCTGTTAAGCCTCGCTGGTCGCCTGCCCTGCAATCAACTTTACAAACCAGGTCGCCAGCATTTCCCCACGCCGGCCATGCCGGCGTTTTTTTTCTCTGCGCCGCCAGCAAAATCCGCTATAGCTTAATAAGCCCTTTTGCATATTCATCGGAGATTTTGTGATGCCACAGCCAGACCAAGTCACCTCCCCGTTCGCTTTCGAATCTCAACCAGAGCATCAACACGATGACCTGTTACTGCAGCCGGATTATTTCCACGGCGAACTGAATGCCGGCGAAGATAGCCCTGAGTGGCAGGAGTTTGCGTTGTTGCAGTTGCCTGGTGGCTCCGGCTGAGTGCTTACAGTTCAGGCCACCGGCTTAGAAGCTGTTATCTTCTGAATTACCTTTTTTCCCTCTGCGGCGAGACCGCTTAGCAAAGATTTCACCTGTCGGTGAGTTCCTTTCTTTTGTCTTGCCAAAAGAAAGGAACCTAAAGAAAAGGCGCACCCGGTTACGCTCGAAAGCCCGCTGAAAAATGCCGATTTGAGGCGAAAACGCAACTCGCGCGGCGCTAGCGTCGCCGCACTCAAACACTCGTTTTCTTAAAACCTCAAATCAACATTTTTCAGCGGCTCGCTCCAACGGGTGTTTGGTGTTTTTAGTTGTTTCTGCTTTTAACAGATTAAAAAGCGACTTTTGCAGCTCGAACAAAAGAGTAGTGGGCTTCCATCGACTTAAATACACTGCTGAATATCTTATTTAGAAACTGTTTTTGATGGTTTGACGGCGTTTCTAACATTGATTCTGCACTTCTCATAAATCGCTAGACCATCTCTGTAAACTGAACCATTCGTACCGTAAAACTGAACGTCCAAACTTAAAAGATCTAAAGTATCTAATGCAAAATTCAATCGAATACTAAAGTCCTGAGTTTTGGGCTTGAGATCGAAGTAAATATATGGCGGTGGATTTTTCTGTTTGTGATACCAAGAGCTTCCCAATGTGATATTGAGATCTCTATCATGTAGAAAATACTTAGAAACGCACTCCGGAAAAACTAATGAATTCCTGCCAATCTGCAGTTGCTTTGAATCAATCATAAAATGGGCAGGCAGGTATTGTTCGGGTAAACCGATAAGCTTTCCTCCTTCTGTGATAACAACCTCTCGGTCTTTGTGTGCATACACATCTGACACAAAAAATGCGAGGCTTAACACTACAAAATAACGGTGCATCATTTTTTGCCTTTTCCTGCCAATCCATTTACCAGTCTGCATACACACTAATGTAAAACTCACGCTGCATCTATACCTCAAACTGCAACAAAGCCATCATCGGCAGCCGCGGAGTGAGCGATCAAGAGTGAGCGCGGGAGGCGCGAACGGGCGAACGCAGTGGTGGCGGTGTTGGCTTTGCCGCGATCAACGGACTTATCATGTCGTGCCGATTGTCGATTTATTCATAACAGCCTGCTCCACAGCCTTTGTCGGGTAACTGTCGGGTCATAGTCCGGCAGATGTCAGGTAAATAGCGGGTACGCGTTGTCACCGTCAGGTATGCTAAAACGCTAAGGTGCAGCTGCACTGTCTGAAAGGTGATGCCATGATTTTGAAGCAATTGCGTTTAAGCCGTTTGTTGTCGCAAGAACAATTGGCGCAGATGTCCGGGCTCAATGTCCGGACTATCCAGCGGATTGAAAGTGGCCATAAGCCGAGTACCGAGACGCTCAAATGCCTGGCGGCAGTGCTGGAAGTTGATGTCACGACCTTAACTCAGGAGCACTTTGATATGGATAAAAAATCCAGCCATTGGCAGCAATTACCGACCGGCCTGAAATGGCTGTTTGTGCTGAATTTTTTCAGCTTCAGACCGAGCCGCAGCGCAGCCTGCCGGGTTGAATTTATCTCGCACGGCTTTGGTTTTATGTTTTGTTTACTCGGCATCTGGAGTGAACCGGCATTAGTCGGTGGGCTGTTAATGCTGTCGAATGCTTATTCGTTTCGCCTGCATTTGTGGCTCGGCGATAAATACGGTGCCTGGTATGACGCGGAGGGCCCGTCGCGGTTATCGGGTGGATAATGCAATACCAATGACGGCCCCGTCTTCGGGGCCTGCCTCCCCCACCTGCCGCTACTCAACCCCCATTCACCGAAGCCTTTCATTTAGCGGTTGTTTTTTCTGCAACTGCGCTTGTATGTTAACTGCAATCCTATGCGCCGTATTATCCCGCGCTGCTTTGCCCTAATACTACAAGGATGCCCGATGAAGCCGTTGAAACTTCCCCATTTGCTGTGGCTGCTGCCCGCCCTCTGCCCAGTGGTGACGCTGGCTAATACCGCAGTCAGCCAGCCTGCAGTACAGACACAAACCGCCAGCAAAAATTCGGCGATTGCTGCCTTTACCAAAGGCATGCAGCATCAAAGCGGTTATTTTGATTTTTACTACGATGCCAAAACCGACAAAATCTATCTGCAGGTCGACAAATTAGCGCAGCCATTTATTTTCCAAAGTTCGTTGCCGCGTGGTGTGGGCTCTAATGATATTGGTCTGGACCGCGGTCAGCTCGGTGACACCCGGCTGGTGCAGTTTGAGCAATATGGCAATAAGGTGATGCTGAAGCAGCTCAACACCTATTACCGCGCCAACTCCAATAATCCGGCCGAACGTCAGAGTATCGATGAAGCTTTTGCCAGCTCAGTGCTGGCCGGGTTGCCGGTAGTGGCCAGCGATGGCGGCAAACTGTTGGTCGATTACACCGCCTTTTTGCAAAGCGATATGCATCAAATCAGCGCCAAACTGGAAGCGCAGCAACAAGGTAATTACAGCCCGGATGCCGGCCGCAGCGGTGTTTATTTAAAACGCAGTAAAGCCTTCCCGCGCAATACCGAACTGGAAGCCATGGTGACTTACAGCGGCAGTAAAGCCGGTGAATTTGTCAAACAGGTCACGCCGGCGCCTGAGGCTATTACTGTGCATCTGCACCACTCGCTGGTGGCGCTGCCGGAAGCGGGTTATCAACCGCGCGCCTTTCATCCTTATTCCGGCTACTGGAAAGTCGAATATATGGACTACGCCACCGCCTTTGACCAACCGATAGTGCAGCGATTATTGCCGCGCCACCGCTTACAGAAAAAAGACCCAACCGCCTCCGTCAGCGAAGCGGTTGAGCCTATTGTCTATTACCTTGACCCCGGCGTGCCGGAGCCAGTGCGCACTGCACTGAAACAGGGCGCCGGTTGGTGGGACCAGGCTTATCAGAAACTTGGTTATAAAGATGCATTTCAGGTCAAGGACTTACCCGCAGATGCTGACCCGATGGATGTGCGCTACAACGTGATCCAGTGGGTGCACCGGGCGACGCGCGGCTGGTCTTATGGTTATGGCGTGACGGACCCACGCACTGGTGAAATTATCAAAGGCCATGTCACTTTAGGCTCGCTCAGAGTCCGGCAGGATTTCCTCATTGCAACGGGCCTCACCGCACCTTATCAGCCAAACGGCAGCACCGAAGCGGCCAAAACTATGGCGCTGGCGCGTATTCGTCAGCTGGCGGCGCACGAAGTGGGCCACACTCTGGGGCTTATCCATAACTTTGCCGGCAGCGCCAATGGCCGCGCGACCGTGATGGATTATCCGCATCCGCAGGTCGACCTGCGCAACGGCAAACTGGCGCTGGACCAGGCCTATCGCGAAGGCCTCGGTGAATGGGATTTGTATGCCATCGCTTATGGCTATGGCGACCACAACGACAGCGCACGGGCAGCCTTGGTGCAGCAAGCCAGACAACAGGGTTTGCAATATATGGCTGATGAGGACGCACGGCCGGAAGGCGGCGTCAGCGCTATCGGCCATTTATGGGACAGCGGCGCTGATCCGGTGGCAGAACTGACGCGGCTGAGTCAGGTACGGGCGGCAGCCCTGAAGCAATTTGGCCTTGATAACATCGCCAGCAACCGGCCTTTGTCGGCGCTGCATGAAGCTTTAGTGCCGATTTATGCGCTGCATCGTTATCAGGTCGAAGCAGTCAGTAAACTGATTGGCGGCGCGCATTATGAATATGAATTAAAAGGCGATTACGACCAACCGAAAGGTTTTCAGTGGGTCGATGCCAAACAACAACAGGCGGCAGTAAACGCCTTGTTGTCAACCTTAACACCAGAATTTCTGGCCCTGCCCAAAGAACTGCTGGCACTCATTCCGCCTAAAGCCTATGGCGACGCCGATGGCCGCGAAAGTTTTCAGGGCCGTAATGGCCTGGCCTTTGACCCGCTGTCTGCAGCCGAAGCTTCGGCCAATCATACGCTGAGCCTGCTGTTGCATCCGCAGCGGCTGAACCGCTTAAGCGGCCAGCTGCAACTCGATACGTTGCTTGGCACTGTGATTGAACGCACGCTGTTGGCCGACAGCAGTGACGACGCCGCCGGCCTCATTCGCCAGCGTGTCAGTCATGTGGTGTTTTATCAGCTGATGCAAAGCTTGAACAGTGCAGAGCTGGCGCCGGAAGCCCGGGCGACCTTGCTGGCACAGCTGACCGGCCTTGGCAAACAACTGCAAAAACGCGACGACGGCACTGCGTTATTGCTCGCCAGCCAGTGGCAGCACTATCTGCAGCATGGCAGCTGGCAACCGCTGTTTGTGCCTAAACAACTGCCACCGGGCGCGCCGATTTAATCGGACAGGCATCACGATAAGCCGGCTACAACAGTTCATGCTGTGGCCGGCGTTACCAAATTAATTTTTGGTATGGATCCGGTTGGCAAACTGCGACACGGCGTCGACCACTTTTTGTGCCGCCGACTGGATGTCGTTAATCACGTCGCGCGCTTGCCCCACCAGCTGATTCACCTGCAGCGCTTGTTGCTGACTGCCTTCGATAATAGACACTGCACTTTGCGACAACTGCTGATTGCGGTTGACCACTTCAGTGATCTCCGCGGTCGCGGCACTGGTGCGGGATGCCAGCTGCCGCACTTCATCAGCGACCACGGCAAAACCACGGCCCTGGTCACCGGCCCGCGCCGCTTCAATGGCTGCATTTAACGCCAGCAAATTAGTCTGGTCGGCAATACTGCTGATGCTCTGAATAATGCTGTTAATCAGCTGCGACTGACGCGCTAAATCGTTGATATTGCCCACGGCGGCCGCCATCTGCGTTTCCAGCGCCTGCATCACTGCAGCGGTATCGTGCATTACCTGCATACCCTGACGGGAGCTTTGGTCAGTCAGGCTGGAGGTGTCATAGGCCACAGCCGCGGCCGCCGCCACTTCCTGCTCCTGGCGGATTTGTTCGGTGATCACAGTGGCAAATTTCACTACTTTGACATACTGGCCAGCGGCGTTCTGAATGGGGTTATAAGAAGCTTCCAGCCAGACGTCGTTACCACGGCGGTCAATACGGCGAAAGCGCGCTGCGACAAACTTGCCTTGCTGCAGTTGTTGCCAGAACTGCTGATATTACGGGCTGTTATTGATTTCCGGCGGGCAAAACAACCGGTGATGTTTGCCCTGAATATCTGACAGCTGATAACCCATGCCACGCAGAAACAACTCGTTGGCGTGCAACACATGACCTTGCATATCAAATTCAATCACCGCCATCGAGCGTTGCATGGCGCGGATCAGTGCATCATGTTGCTGCGAAGTATCAATAGTACGGGTCAGGTTGCTGGCATAGAGTTCAAAATGGTCCAGCTGGCCGTTACTGTTGCGCACCGGACACAAACCCGCTCTGAACCAGTACTGATTTTTCTGCCGGTCTTCGACCTGCCAGACACCGACATAAACCTGCCCCTGGGCCAGCGCTGTCTGTAATTTTTGGAAATGTGCAGTCTAGCGTAAATGCGCAGGCACCAGATCTGTCAGTAATTTCCCTGTGATAAAAGTCGCATCGGATTGCATCTCACTGAGAAAAATGTCATTGGCTTTTTCAACGTGGCCACGGGCATCAAGCAACAGATACATCATTTTCTGATTCAGGCTGTCCCGCACCTGTAAGAACATATTCAGCCGTTCGCGTAATTGTTGATTTTCAATCTTTAACGCTTTGTTTCCAAACATAAAAACTCGTGAGGGCGGGAAGAATTGTGCACCAGTCGCAGCAGCTGACTTATCCAAACAACTAAATGGGTCCATCAAACCACTGTAGAGGAATCACCCCTGATTGCAAGCGCACAGGCCGGCACTCGGCCTTGCCACAGCGCGATATTGGCACCCGCTGGCAAAATTACGACTTTAGTACTGGTTTTTCTGTCCGTCCGGCGAATATCCGGGGGCGCACCGCAGGCATAACATCGATGGTGACAAGGCAGATGACATGCACCTTCTGACCATAACCACAAATCCACGGGGTAGATGATGATTTATGCAAATCCAGGGCAAGACGGCGCCCTTGTAACCGTCAAAGCACAATATGGTAATTTCATTGGTGGCAAATGGCTGGCGCCGGTGAAAGGCCAGTATTTTGATAATATTTCACCAGTCACCGGCCTGCCGTTTTGCCAAATCCCACGCTCTACGGCCGAAGATATCGAGCTGGCGCTGGATGCCGCCCACGCCGCCAAAGCCAGCTGGGGCGCCACTTCAGTCACTTTCCGTTCGAATTTATTACTGAAAATCGCCGACCGGCTGGAACAACATCTGGAACAAATCGCCGTTGCGGAGACCTGGGACAATGGTAAAGCCGTACGCGAAACTTTAAACGCTGATGTGCCGCTCGCCGTCGACCATTTCCGTTATTTTGCCGGCGCTATCCGCGCGCAGGAAGGCAGTATCGGTGAAATTGACCAGCACACTGTGGCTTATCATTTACATGAACCGCTCGGCGTCGTCGGTCAGATCATTCCGTGGAATTTCCCTTTACTGATGGCCGCCTGGAAACTGGCACCGGCACTCGCTGCAGGCAACTGCGTGGTATTAAAACCGGCCGAACAAACGCCGTGGTCTATCTTAAAATTCATTGAAATTATTGAAGATTTACTTCCAGCCGGGGTACTGAACGTCGTCAATGGTTATGGCCGCGAAGCCGGTGAAGCACTGGCCACCAGCAAGCGCATTGCCAAAATTGCCTTTACCGGCTCGACGCCAACAGGTTCACATATCCTTAAATGTGCCGCCGAAAATATCATCCCTTCGACAGTTGAACTGGGCGGCAAATCACCGAATATCTTTTTTGCTGATGTGATGAATTTTGAAGACAGTTACTTAAGCAAATGTATTGAAGGCGTGGTGCTGGCGTTTTTTAACCAGGGCGAAGTCTGTACCTGCCCGTCCCGCTTGCTGGTCGAAGACAGTATTTATGATGCCTTTATCGCCAAAGTGATTGAGCGCACCAAAGCCATCAAACGCGGGAATCCGCTCGATACCGAAGTGATGGTTGGCGCCCAGGCGTCGGCGCAGCAATTTGATAAAATCATGAGTTATCTGACCATTGGCCGCGAAGAAGGCGCGCAGGTGCTGATTGGCGGCGATAAAGAAGCGCTGGGCGATGGCCTCAACGGTGGATTTTATGTGCAGCCGACCCTGCTCAAAGGCCACAACAAAATGCGCGTGTTCCAGGAAGAGATCTTTGGCCCTGTGGTTGCCGTGACCACTTTTAAAACTGAAGCGGAAGCGCTCGCCATCGCCAATGACTCTGAATTTGGCTTAGGCGCCGGCGTCTGGACCCGTGACATGAACCGCGCTTACCGCATGGGTCGTGGAATTGAAGCTGGCCGCGTCTGGACTAACTGTTATCACCACTATCCGGCACATGCAGCTTTTGGCGGTTACAAAAAATCCGGCGTCGGCCGCGAAACGCACAAAATGATGCTCAATCACTATCAGCAAACCAAAAACCTGCTGATTAGTTATGACGTCAACCCACTGGGCTTTTTCTAAGTCCGTTTTTGGCACCAGCCTGCTGTCACGGCGCCGGACTGTGGTCCGGCTTGCCTGTGGCAAGAAATTCGCCCTACAATCCGGTACATGCCTGCCGTCCAGGCCAGCTTTAGGCGAAATTATGTCTGCCTGTTCCGACCCTATTGTTGCCGCTATGTCTGCCGCGCCCGATGCCAATCAGGCGGTGGCTGAACTTGCTGCCCAGCTGTTACCTGCCAAACCCGGTTTTGTGTTGTTTTTTTGCTCTGCCGAATATGACCGGTCTGCGCTGGAACAAGCCTTTGCCGGCCATTTTGCCGACATGCCGCTCGCCGGCTGCACCACAGCCGGTGAAATCACACCACGCGGCTACGACCAGGGCACTATTTGTGCTTTGGGTTTCAGCGCCAGCCACTTTCAAGTAGCGCTGGCCTGTATCGAAGATTTGGCGGCTTTTGATTTATTCAAAGCACAGCAGTTGGTTGATGCCCTATTGCAACATAGGCTGCAACATACACTACAGGATCCACAAGAAGCCCGACCTTTTGTGCTGACGCTGCTCGATGGTTTATCCGCGCAGGAAGAAATGGTGCTGCTGGCACTCGAAACAGCACTGGGCAATATCGCTCATTTTGGCGGTTCGGCCGGCGATGACAACCTGCTCAGCGCCACCCATATTTTCGCCAATGGCCGGTTTTATCAGGGCGCAGCGGCGGTCATTATGCTGCACACCACGCTGCCCTTTGAAGTGTTCAGCACCCACCATGTCAGCGCGCTGACCCACAAACTGGTGGTCACAGCAGCGACAACAGACATGCGCACCGTGCAGGAACTGAACGCAGAACCTGCCGCCGTCGCCTACGCGGCGGCCATAGGTTGTACCGTGACTGAACTCAATGCCACCGTTTTTGCCATGCATCCGCTGGCGGTGAAAATCGGCAAAGATTATTACGTGCGGTCTATTCAGCGCGTCAATCCGGACGGTAGCCTGACCTTTTATTGCGCGGTCGGGCTTGGTGCTGTGCTGACGACGATGCAGCCACAACCGATTTTGCCGGATTTACAACAACGCTTTGCTGAGATCGAACAGCGCATCGGCGAGCCGCTGATCACTATCGGCTGCGACTGTGTACTGCGCCGGCTGGAAAGCGCCGAGCGTCGGAGTTTGCCACAGGCGTCAGAATTTTTTCGTGCCCATCGTGTGTTTGGTTTCAACACTTATGGCGAGCATTTTCAGGGTGTGCATCTGAATCAAACCTTCACCGGCGTGGTGATCGCCAAGCCTGCAGACCAGCTGCATGACTGAAACAACCACAACGCAAAAAGCCGATCTTGAGCAACAGCTGTTGGCACTGCAAGCGGAAAACCAAAAGCTGCGCAAAATCAATCAGGCGTTGATTGAACGGGTCGAGGCCGGCCAAAACGCCGTGCACACCGGGCCTTATGCCGCGTTTCAACATGCTGCGGTGCTGGCCGAACAAGTGCGGGAACGCACCGCTGAGCTGTCGCGCGCTTATGACGAGCTGCGCCGCTCGGTGCGTTATTCAGAAACGCTGGCGCAAAGCGAGCGCTGGATCCGCACTATCACCGACCATGTGCCGGCGATGATTGCCTATCTCTCGGCAGCCGGCATTTATCTGTTTACCAACCGCGGTTACGACGACTTTTATGGCGTCCCGGCCGGCAGTTTATTAAATCAGACTTTGGATGCTGCGCATGGCCCGGAAGGCGCCGCCAGACTGGCGCCTTATGTGTTGCAGGTATTAAGCGGCGAGCAAGTCGTGTTTGAAATTGACGAGCAAAATGCCGACGGTGAGTGGCGGCATTTGCTGAAAACCTATGTGCCGCATCGCGACGAGCAACAACAAATCAGCGGTTTTTTTGTATTAAACCGCGACATCACTGAGCGTAAACGCACTTCAGAAGCCTTACGTCAGGCTAATTTACATCTGGAACAACGTGTGGCTGAACGCACTAGCGCGCTGACGGCGCTGAACCAGCAATTGCGCGCCGCCACCACAGCGGCCGAACAGGCCAATCAGTCAAAAAGTCAGTTACTGGCTGCAGTCAGCCACGATGTGTTACAGCCGCTGAACGCCGCCCGGCTGTTTAATGGCGCTTTATTGGAACAGCCGCTCGGCCACAACCAGCAACAGCTGGCGCTGTCGGCCGGTCGGGCGCTGGACGATGTTGGTGATTTACTGCGCACCCTGGTGGATTTATCCAAACTAGACGCCGGTCAGCTGCAACCGGACTGCAGTAACGTGGCGCTTGGGCCTTTGTTAGCGGCGCTGGCCAGTGAGTTTGCAGCTCTCGCGGCCAGCAAAGGTCTGCGTTTTCGTTTTGTCGCCAGCCAATTCACAGTACAAACAGACCCAAGCTGGCTGACACGGATTTTACGCAATCTGCTGACCAATGCGCTGCGCTACACGCCACCCGGCGGCGCAGTGTTACTGGGCTGCCGGCGACGCGGCGACAAGGTGGAAATTCAGGTGCTCGACAGCGGCGTCGGCATCGCTGATGAACATCTTGAGCTGATTTTTCAGGAGTTTCAGCGTCTGCCGCAAAGCCGCGCCACTGAAGCCGGCCTGGGCCTTGGCCTCGCTATTGTCGAACGATTATGCCACTTGTTAGCGCATCCGCTGCGGGTGCAGTCGGAACTGAACCGCGGTTCTGTGTTTGCTCTGAAGTTGCCCATCGCTGAGCCAGCGTCTGAACCGCCACAGCTGATACTGCCGGTGATGGATAAAGCAAACGCCAGCATTTGGGTCATCGATAATGACGCGACTATTTGTCAGGCGATGAATACGTTATTAACCAGCTGGGGTTATCAGGTGCAAAGCGGTGCCGACGCCGGCGCTTTTAACGCCAAAGAAAAACCTGATTTGCTGATTGTTGATTACCAGCTGGCAGATGGTCTGCTTGGCACCGCTGTGGTGCAACAATTAAGAAGTCAGACCGGATTTGCCGATGTGCCGGTATTGATCATCACTGCCAACAGCCAGCAGCAGCTCGCTATTGCTCTGAAACAACAGGGTTATCAGCTGCTATATAAACCGGTGCGGCCGCTGCAGCTGAAAAGTATGCTGCGCCATTTATTGTTGGGTGTTTGAGACGGGTTAAAGATACAAACTGAAATCGAGATCTCTTGCCAGCAAAATAGCCTGCACCCGGCTTGACACGCCGAGTTTAGCCAGCACGGCAGAAACATGGGCTTTGACTGTGGTTTCAGCGATACAGAGCGCGTCGGCAATTTGTTTGTTCGACTCGCCGCTGACCATGCGCTGTAACACTTTGATTTGTTTTTTAGTCAGGCTGCGTAATAACGCCTGTTCGGCTTTGTGTACTATGGTGTCACTGCTGGTGATGGCACTTTGCCGAAAGGTATCCGCCGGCAGATAAATGTCGCCATTGAGCAATTGCTTCAGCGCACTGACCAATTGCTGCCGGCCAGCGGCTTTGGAAATAAAACCGGCCGCACCAAACGCCATCGCCTGCAACACCGTTTGTTTGTCATCCTCGGCCGACAACATCGCGACTGCTACCTGCGGAAACAGCTGACGCAGCTGCACTAAGCCATTTAATCCGGCCATTCCCGGCATATTTAAATCGAGCAGAATAAATTCCAGCGCCGGATAAGCTGCAGCGAGTTCCAGCACTTGCGCCAGCGAGCCGGCTTCCAGCACGCTCAGCGCAGTGAAATGCTGATGCAGCACGTCTTTGAGCGCATCACGATACAGCGGGTGATCATCGGCTATACAGATATATTGCATCGGCATCAGCTTTAGGCAGTTGTCTGCTTTTCACAGGGTGACAGCAGAGTAAAGACTGATGCGGTTTTGTGCAAGCAGCCGGCCTGTGCCGGCTGCTCTGGACAAGCCATTATGTGAAATGCTGAGATTCAACGTTCAAAAGTGCCTTTGACCAGTGCCTGCCCGCCCTGCACCAGTAACCGGCCTTTGGCAACGACTGAATCCAGCTGTAAATCGTCCCGGCGCAGTAACAGCAAGTCTGCATCCAGGCCAACCGCTACACGGCCCTTTTGCGACAAACCCAGCACTGCGGCCGGGGCGGCAGTCACTGCGGTAAGCGCAGCGGCCAGCGGTACATGGTGCCGCTGCACTGCCTCACGCATACTATCAAACAGACTACGCACCTGCCCGACCTGCAAACCCTGTAATTCGCCTTCCTCGTTAAAAATCGGCAAACTGGCATTACCGTCCGAACTTAATGTCAGTTGCAGTGGCGTTATACCGAGATACAACGCTTCTGCCAGTGCCGCTGCGGCTGCGACTTCGCCGTGCTGCAAATCATAAGCCGTGGTGCTGGTCGTGAAATCAATCACGCCACCTTTTTTGGCAAATTCAATGCCGGCCTCAAAGATGCGCCGGTTGCGGTTCATATGGGTCGGATAGAACTGTTTCAGTTTCAGCTCAGTGCCACTGACAGCCTGATACAGCGGCTGCAGCATGCGTTCGCCGGCGCCGACATGCACGCTGACCACACCACTTTTGCCGGCTAACATGCCACCGACCCGCGCTGCAGCCGCGACTTTGCGAATTTCGTCGGTGGTGGGCTGCGACGAACGATGATCGCTGATGGCGATTTCGCCGACACCGATAAACTTATCGATCAGAATCAAATCGTCGGTGATGCTCCCCGTCAGCGTCCGGCAAGGGATTTCATAAGAGCCGGTGTGGCAATAAGTGCTGATGCCCTCAGCCTCCAGCGCATGGGCCTTGGCCAGCAAGTTGGTTAAAGTGCGGGTGGTGGCATCAGTGCCTAACACACCGATGGCGGTGGTTACACCAGCAAGCGTGGCATCAGTTAACTGCATCTCCGGCGTGCGGGTGGCAAAACCACCTTCACCGCCACCACCGATAAAATGTACCAGTGAATCAACAAAACCGGGGGTCAGGTAATAGTCAGTGCAGTCCAGCACAGTGACCGGAACATTGCTGCCGGACAAATTAAAATCGTGGCCTATGGCGACAATCCGGTTGCCTGCCACCAGCACGTCCTGCCGGCCCAGCGGTTGTGGCGCCATCAGTTCAGCATTTTTTAACAGAAGCATCGGGTTCACAAAGAATTCCTTTTACTGATATTGAATGGCGACGGCGAGCAGCATAAAAGCACTGGCTAAACCAAACAGATAGAGCTGCAGGCGCCAGACAAAACGTAGCCAGACAGTCCAATCCAGCCGCACGGCACCAAGGCAACCAATCAACGCAGCAGAAGTTGGGATAATACAGTTGGTCAGGCCATCGCCGAGTTGAAAAGCCAATACGGCGGTCTGGCGCGACAGGCCAATCAAATCCGACAAAGGTGCAATCAGCGGCATGGTCAATGCGGCCTGGCCAGAGCCGGATGAAACAAAAAAGTTAATCACCGACTGCACCACCAACATCAGCCAGGCAGATAAATAGGCCGGCAAATCCTGCAGCGATTGCGCCGAGTAATACAATAAGGTATTGAGTACCGACGGCGTTTGCGGGTCACCGCCACCAAGCAGCAACAACATGCCTTTGGCCATACCGACAATCATCGCCGCCGGCAGCAATTCTGCTGCACCTTGTTTAAAACCATCGGCAACATCGTTCACCTTCAGGCGCCGGCCAATCACTGCGATGGCACCAATCACGATACCAATAGTGAAAAACTGGCTGGCAATTTCCGGAATGTAATATTCGCGACTGGTCACGCCCCAGATGATCCAGCCAAGACCGGCAAAAAACACCAGCAGGATCACTGAATCAAGCAGCTGATACTGACTGATCACCTGTGCACTGTGCTGACTGCGCTGGCGCAGATCTGACTGATAACTGAGGGACAATGTCGGATTGGCTTTGATTTTGGCGGCGTAGCGCATCGTGAAAATCAAACCAAACAGCGTAAACACCGCCCACATCACCATGCGCAATTCCTGGCCGGAAAACAACGGGATCTCGGCAATACCCTGCGCGATGGCAATGTTAAACGGGTTCATCCAGGACGTTGCAAAACCGATTTGAGTTGCGACATAAGTCACCAACACCGTGGTGATCGCGTCATAGCCCAGCGCCAGCATCAGTGGCAGCAGAATGATGCAAAAAGCAATTGCCTCTTCGCCCATACCAAACACAGCACCACCGAGCGAAAACAGTAGAAATAATATTGGGATAAATAAAATCTGCAGATTCTGTGTGCGCCGGATCAGTGCCAGAATCCCGTTGTGAATTGCGCCGGTTTTCATCAGGATGCCAAAAGCACCCCCGGTCAGCAGGATAAACATCACCACGCCAATCGCCGAGCCCCACTTATTGCCCGACACCAGGCCCTCAAAGGCATAATTAAAAAACCCGATACCGCCGCCTTCAGCAAACAGCGGTACGCCGCCTGCGCTGTTTTCGGCAAAGCGAAAACTATTCGGGTCGAGTTTACCAGTGACTTTGGCGGCACCTTCGGCCACCGGCGCCGGTTCCAGCAGTTGAAAGGAACCTGCCGGGATCAGGTGCGAAGCGATAGCCGCCAGCACCATGATAAAAAACAGGATCACCATGGCATCGGGCATGGACGTCGCTGATGTGGCCACGCCTGGCGTCGGGGTGGCTGACGCCGGGCCGGACTGCGGCGATTTCGGGGTAACAGACATAATTTAACCTGTGGATTACGACTGGCACCAAAGCCAGATCAACAAGGATTCAGACCAGCACAGCGTGCATTGACGCAATAAACAATCGCATTGTGTGATCATTGGAGGTGGCGTAACAGACGCCAGCCAGACAGCGGATGTCTGGCTGAGATCTACTCGTTAAACCACTCCGACAGGTAGTAGGACGAGTAGTGATATGAGCTTAAAGCAAAGGCATTTTTCAGCATATCGCTACCAAAAAAACTGGGGAAAATGGGCGTCAGCAAGGCCGCAAAGCCCGCTGTCTTTTTCAGAAATACTGATTTAGCCGGCGGAAGTCAAGCCGCACTGGCCAAAAAAACTGCTGGATTTTAACGCAGCGCCCGGCGTATTAGTAAATAAAGCCCTCATTAATGGACCTTAAAATGAAACGATCTTTCAGCCCAGTGTTGCCGAAATTGCTGCCGGCGCTTGCGCTTTGCAGCGCCGCGTCTGCTGCAACTGCTTCTACGAAATTTCCTGAATATTCAATGGTGTTAGTCGGTGGTGGCCTGCATACCTGCAGCTCGCAAAGCCGATCTTCCTGCAGCGACAATCCGCAGTTTGCCGCCAATACCAAAAGCACCGAACTGTACGCGCTGAGCCTGCCCCGCATCCGTGACATCAGCCAATCCGCAGTGTGGCCAGAAAGCCGGGCTGAACAGCGCCAGCAAACACAAGCCATCCTCAGTCAGCTGATACTGGATTTTGGCACCAAGGCCATGACTGAAGAGGAACTGCGCCAACGCTTACGGCTGGCCAAAGTTGAACTGGCCGGTCAGACCATCAGAGGCGAAACGCTGTATCAGCAGCTGTCCGAACTGGAGCTGAACCTGATGTTTGACCTGCTGCAGCAGCCGCAGCTATCGCAACAACAACGCCAGCGTGAACAGGCCAGTCTGGCGCAGACTAAAGACAAGTTCAGTGTCGAAATCTACGAGAAAATCACTGAACTGGCGGGCAAAGTGCGGCAAAAACCGGGGAAGCCTGTAGTTTTGGTGGTCACAGCATCCAGCCGTGACCCGCTGGCCGCGGTAGATTTTTATCAAAGCGCTTTTGCCGAGACTGGTGCCGAGGCGCGCTGGTTACCGCTGAACGCCGCGTATCAGGCCGCACAACAGCAAAAAACCGCCGGCAAAGCCAGTTGTGAGCAATTACCGCAGTACCTCGCTGACATCCACGGCAGCTACAACCGCGCTGCGGTCTATCCGGATTTATTCGCCGATCTGCAGGCTTTTTGCCAGCAAGGCCCGGCCGCTGCAGTCGCGCAAATTGAACAAGCCGATGCGATCTTTTTTAACGGCGGCGACCAAAGCCTGACGTTGCAAGCGCTGCGCCTGCCAGACGGCAGCGCCAGCCCGGAACTGAAGGCCATCACTGCCCGGCTGCAGGCAGGCAAGCTGATTGTCGCCGGCACCAGCGCGGGTACTGCGGTGCAAGCCGGCGGCCGCTTTACCGAAAAAACAGTGCCGATGATCAGCAATGGCAGCAGCGCTCAGGCACTGCAAAGCGGCGCTGTGCCGGCAGAGGCGCCACTGGCTGGTTGTGAAAAAAATCACAGCTGCCCTGCTGAACTGGCCGAAGACCAGCTGACTTACCGGGCCCAGGGTGGCCTGGGTTTATTCCCCTTTGGTGTCACCGACACGCATTTTTCCGAACGTGGCCGCGAAGCAAGGCTGGTAAGGCTATTAAGCGATACCCAAACCCGCTACGGTTTTGGCGTTGACGAAGCCACTGCCCTGCTGGTTGGCTTCAATCCGACAGCCCCAAACAACGCCCGCTTTGCTGTGCTTGGTGCATCAGGTGTTTATATCGCCGATCTCGCCGGCGCTAAGGCCAAAGACAGCGGCGCGGCCTGGACCATCAGCGGTGTGCGCACCCACTACCTGAGCCGGGATGACCAGGCATTGCTGCATAACGGCGAGCTGACCCTGCAGTTTGCCCCCTGGAAAAAGCCAGTGAAAGTGCCGGATACTTCCGCCAGCGTACTGAAAAACAACGACATCCTGACAGGTGACAATTACCGGCAGCTGGCGCTGCAACTGTGCCGCAGCAGGCAAGCCCGGGCCGAAGGCCTGGCAGCGCAGGCACAGCTGGTACTGCAGCAACAGCCCGACAGCCGGGCCGCCCTTGGTACTTATTCGCAAGTGGATCCGGTGACAGATTATTGTTCTTATCAGAATTTTTATCTGCAAATCAATCGCTAAGCATTCGATGTGCATGAGGTGAAAAAAAACCGCTTGACAGTTTTTGCCGGATCAGACAGTTTGAAAAGCAAGCCGATTTTCAGGCTGTGCTGGTCCGGTTGGGCTGGCCCAAATGCTGAATAGCCCCGAATAACCCCAAAGCAGCGCGATGCCAATACTGGGCCGCTGCCAAACCCAAAGGAGGAGAGTCATGTTGAAATGCGCAGTCAACCTGAGCAACTACCGTTACTCTCCTTACTACCTGTCCGAGTGGTTTAATAATTAGCCACCCCTCTGCCTGACGCAGAGGGTCGCCCCACAGATCCCGGCTTTACGGCAATAATCCGCCTGTTGTTGCGCACTCCCTGCAATGGCAGCACCTGGTTATTGATGATCTGTCCGAGCGTGTCACTCCGGATCTGCCTGTGCGGCCCCCTCTGTGTCGTTTTTCTGAACAATCCAATGCAGATTGCTTTTAAGCAACAATTTGATCCAGAGGAATACCCATGAACGCAACGACATCAGCAGCGATGATCCGTAAATCAGCCCTGTACAGCGCTTTATTGCTGGCTTTCAGCACTCAGGCCCAACAAGCCCCGGCGGCAACAGCTGAGGCGGATGCCGAGAAAAAAATCGAAAAAATTGAAGTCACAGGTTCACGCCTCAAAGGCGTTGACATGGAAGGCGCCAATCCACTGCAGGTCTTCACTGCTGAAGAGCTGATTAACAAAGGCTACGACAATGTCGCCAGCTTCCTGCGTGACCTGCCGCAAGCCGCCAGCGCCGGCACTTTCACTGAAAACGGCAACGTCGGTGGTTCAGACGGCACCCCACCGGGCGCGGCCGGCGTCAGTTTACGTGGTCTGGGCTCGAGCTCCACACTGGTGCTGGTGAACGGCCGTCGCGTCGCGGTTGACTCTTTCTCCAACGGCTTTGATTCTTTTGTTAACGTCAATGCTATTCCGATGGCGGCAATTGAGCGCATCGACGTGCTGACCGACGGCGCCGCTTCAGTCTATGGTTCTGACGCTATCGCAGGTGTCATCAACTTCATCCTGAAAAAAGATTATGAAGGTCAGGAAATCAGCGCCATGTATGGCGATGACAGTGCCGATAGCGATTTCACCCGCAAAAACTTCACCTATACCGGTGGTTTTGCCACGGAAAACTCCAACACTACTGTGGTGCTGGATTACTTCGACCGCGATGCGCTAATGAATGCAGATCGCCCGATCAACGTGACTTTTAAATCGTCAACCCGCGTCACTATTGACGGCAAAGACTATGCTGAACCTTGGTGTGGCACCGCAACCAGCAACGGCGGCACCCGCTGCCAATATGACTATGTGATGGAACGGGCGATTCAGCCGGACAGTAAAAACCTCGGCGCCACGCTGAACCATATCTATCGCCTCGGTGGTGACAATGAACTCTTTGTTGAAGCTATGGTTCAGCAAAACAGTGGCCATTCCTATGATTCGGCCGGCTCTTTTGACCTGCGCGTGCCGGGTTCGCTGAGCTCAGTGCCGCAGTGGGTCCGCGATATTGACGCCAAAAACGGCTCTGTTGGCACTATCCGCATCCGCTCCCGTTATCCGGAAGTGCGGATGCAGGAATATGACAGCAACAGCTACCGCCTGCTGGCGGGCCTTCGCGGTGAAACCACTTTGTTTGGCAGCAGCGACAGCTGGCGCTGGGAAACAGCAGCGACTATCGGCAAATCCGACAATGAAGTGTTACATACCAGCGGTTATTTCAACCTGGACCGCGTTGCAGCTGCGACCGCCAGCGGCCAGTTTAATCCGTTTAACCTTGGTCGTGATAATGGGGGCCGCGACACCAAGCCTGAAGTGCTGGCCGGCTTGCGTGAACTGGCGCCACGGGTCGGTGAATCGGACGTCAAATCCTGGGACTTTAACTTCAGCGGTCAGCTCGGTGAATTGCCAGCCGGCCCAATCAGCGCGGTATTTGGCGGGGAATGGCGCAGCGAAGATATTTTCGACCGGCCAGCTTTAGTGGCCCAACAAGGTTTGGTCAGTACCTTAGGCGCCAGCGATGCAGCCGCCGACCGCACGCAATATGCCGGTTATGCGGAGTTTAACCTGCCATTGACCGAGCAACTGGATGCGATCACTGCCCTGCGGTATGACCATTACAGCGATTTTGGTGGTGATGCCAACCCGAAAGTGTCACTGCGCTACAAAGCGACTGACGATTTAATTCTGCGCGCTAGCTGGAGCACCGGTTTCCGCGCGCCGTCTTTGTCTGAACTCGGCGCTGGTACTTCATTAGGTTCTAACTATATCGATTGTGGCAACGGCAAACCATATAACGGCCTGTGCGGCAGCTTCGGTGCTCAGGCCGGAGAACTGGAATTTGACCAGGAAACGCAGGGCAACCGCGGGCTGGATGCAGAAAGCTCCGAAGCCTGGAACGCCGGTGTCTCCTGGAACCTGACCGACGACTTCAACATCACTGTGGATTACTGGCGTTATGAGCACACCGATATCGTTGATGTGGACGCCAACACTACGTTAAAAGCCTGTCTCGCCGGCACGGCTCCGACTGTGACTAACGAAGCCGCCCTGAACGGCGCTTTTGGTTGTGTCAAAGACAGCGGCGGTGATTTGGTATTCCTGCGCACCGGTTTCTTTAACGTCGGCGCTCAGGAAACTGACGGCATCGACGCCAAAGTCAAATACGGCTTCGACAGCAGCGCCGGCCGTTTTAACCTGACCTTAGCCGGCACCCGCACGTTGAGCTACGAGCGTCAGCTGACGGCAGACGACCCGGCCGAAGATTTACTGGGTAAACTCAGTGGCGCCAGCGAAATCGCCCGGCCGGAATTTGTCGGCGACACGGCGATTGACTGGGAACTGCAGGACTGGAATGTCAGCTTCAGCGCGCACTACATCAGCTCGCTCGGCGATGGTGACTTCAAGTTTGACAATGAAACCGTCAAATCCTGGCTGACCTTAAACGCCAGTATCGGTTACAACATCACCGACAAACAGGATATCCAGTTCGCGGTACGTAACCTGACCGACAAAGAACCACCTTATGCATCCTCTCCAACCAACGGTTATGCCAGCTCGATCCACGACTGGTTAGGCCGCAACTGGACGCTGCGTTATACCGTGAAGTTCTAAACGTCCCACGCAAAACAATGGCAGCTTCGGCTGCCATTTTTCATTGAGCTGCGGCGAAATAACAACGAACGGCAGCGAAAATCAATCCTCTTCCCACAACTCATCATCCTGCGCCCACAGGCTCAGTAATTGCGCTTGCCGGCTCAGCTGTTTGGCCTGTGCCGCTAAGTCACCGGAAAGCTTTGGGCTGCCGGACCAGCTTTCACCTTTTTGCGCCTTTGCGGCCAAGCCGGCCCAGCGTTTGGCAAAAGCGGCCATGGCATCACGGGGCTCAGGTAACTCAGCTGCCGGTAAATGGTCAAAAGGCACCGGCTGTGGCTGCGCGCCCGTGCTGTCGCCGGCTAAAATCCAGTGGCCGGCATATCCCGGGTCGGCCGGATCTTCCACCACCCACAATCCGACATACGGTGCGGTATACCATTCCGGCCAGTCGCAGATCAGGCCATGCGGGATTTGCTGTGCCTGTACATAAGCTTCGATCGCGGCGAATTGTTGTTCACACCAGACAAAATCGGCGCTGTCGTCCCATACCATGTTATTGCTCCCGTTGGGCTTTGTGCACTCTGATAGCCGCTATTGTCATGGCCACTGCGCCACACTGCAAGTGTCGGCCGGGTGGAAAAACTATTCTGCTTCAGATACATTAGGTTTTTGTCCTCATCATGGTGAATTTTGTTGCATTGCTGCCAGCGCCTGACTTGTTTGATGCTCCTGCTCACCTTGTTGTGTGGTGGCTGGATGCACTGCGGAAATGCTGCAGCCATGACGCCGCCGGCAACCACAGTGGAACTGCCACAAAACGTACCGGGCGTGGTGTACGGCGTGACGCAGGACCAGCAAGATTTTCTTTGGCTGGCCGCGGAGTTTGAAGGTCTGTTGCGCTATGACGGCCAGGAATATCTGCGTTTTCTGCCACCGGGCCCGCGCCGCGCCGTCAGTTATAGTCAGGTCGTCAGCGACCAACGCAATCAGCTGTGGGTCGGCACCTGGGGCAATGGCCTGTGGCGGCTCGACAGTCAGCGCCAGCACTGGCAGCAGGTCAGTACACCGCTGCCAGATAATGCCCGGGTCCAGACCTTATATTTAAGCCGCCAACAGGTGTTATGGATTGGCACCACCGAAGGGCTGTTTAAGTTAAACCCGGACAATCTGCAGGCCGAACTGTGGCAGCCGCTCGCCGGCCAGCGCATCTGGCAACTGACCGAACAGGACGACGGCACCTTGTGGGTTGCTACTTCCAAAGGCCTGTATCGCTTGCCGCCAACGCCAACAGCGCAAGGCGAATGGCTGCAACAGGCTGAATTTCGTGACCAGGAGATCCGCACTGTCGCCGCGCAGGACCAGCATTTATTCGTCGGCCTGCGCTCTCACTTATATCTGCTGGATTTAGCACAGCCCAATCAGCTCCAACAGGTCGGGGTCGGTAATCCCAACGCGATCCTGGCTGAATCCGCCAGCAGCTGGTTAATTGGCTCCATCGATGGCCTGTTCCGGTTAAGCCTCATCGCTGGCAAACTGCACACCGAACTGCTGCAAAGCGCCGTTGATATCCGCAAAATCTTTCGGGACCGGCGCGGCCAAATCTGGCTGACCAGCCGCAATAACGGCCTGCAAATGCTGCCAGCCCCGGCGATCCGGCCGATTGAACCTGCCATCAGCACTTATTTGAATCCAAAACAACAGCACCGGCTAGGTCCGCCTTCCATCACCAATACGCGCTGGCAGGCCCTGGAAAAATCCTTGTTGCAGCTGCAGCAGGGCCAATGGCGTGAACTGAGTTTTGACGCCGCGAGCCCGGTGGCTTATGTGCGCGATGTGGTGCAGTTCGGCGCCTACACGCTGGCCGCCACCGATCAGGGCTTGTTTCAGCTCAGCAGCGACAATCAGTTTGTGCCGCTGCCACTTGAGCTCAACACCAAGCGTTTTAATATCGAACGGATGGCTATCGCCGCAGACGGCGCTTTATGGTTAGGCTTGTGGGAACAAGGCGTGTACCGGATTGGTGCTGAAGCAGCGAGGCTGCCGGTCGCCGACTGGCAGCCTGTGCAACTGCAAACCGACGTGCAGGCGCAGGAAGGCATTGTCGATATTCAGACCGATGCGCAGCAACGGCTGTGGTTATTAAGCCGGCAGGGCAAATTGTATCAGGGCGAGGCCGACAAAATCAGCTTACGCTGGCAACCTGACAACAAACTCGCCACCGGCTATTTCCAATGTATGTTGCCGGTCGAAGACTTGTTATGGCTCTGTACCGATCGAGGCCTTATTCGCCTGCAGCCAGACCGGCAGACCTTTTCACTGCTCGGTCAGGCGGAAGGCTTGCCGGACCCGCGAGTGATTGGCATGACCCGCAGCGGGGATATTGTCTGGGTACTGACCCGCAATGGTGTGCTGAGTTTCAGCCCGGATGGCAGCAATTTACATCTGCTTGCGGCAAGGCCAGGGCTTGATCTCAGCAGTGCGCAGCTGCGGGGGATCAGCCCACTTGATGGCGATTTGGTGCAGCTCGCGACCAGCAGTGGCTTGTGGCAGCTCAGTCCGGTGGATATGACGGCGGTGCCGTCCTCAATGCAGTTACACCTGACCAGTATGCGGTTGAACCGGCAGTTATTTCATGTGGCAGAAAGCAAAGGCAGCATTCTGTTACCGGAAAAAGTTGAAGAGCTGCAGCTGCAGTTTAAGTTGCTGGCCTTTCAGCCCCATTTGCGCGTGCAATATTTTTTCCGCTGGCATGCGGAGCAAAGCTGGACTGCGCTCGGCGAGCACGCAGTGTTGACCTTAAGTCAGCTCAGTCCGGGCCAGCACCGGCTGGAAGTGATGGCGCAGGCCGGCGGCCAGTTTGTCCAGACCCGGCCTTTGCTACTACAGGTGCCGGTGCCGTTCTGGCAGCGCCCGCTTGGTATCGCCCTCCTTTGCATCGGCACGGTGCTGGTACTGGGGCTGTTGTATCATTTACGCACCCGGCGCTTACAACAACGCGCCGCCACGCTGGATCTGCTGGTCGCGCAGCGCACCGCCGAACTGGAACTGGCCAATCAGCAACTGCAATTATTATCCAACACCGACAGTCTGACCGGTTTGTTAAACCGGCGCGCTTTGTATTCGGCCGCAGTCTTATTACAGGCGCAACGCAGCCGCTCACCGGCAGCCCTGACTCTGGTGCTGATGGATATCGATCATTTCAAAAAAATCAACGATGAACACGGTCATGACACCGGCGATGCCGTGCTCAAAGCGGTGGCGGTTTATCTGAAACAACGACTGCGTGGCCAGGACTTAATTGCGCGTTGGGGTGGCGAAGAATTTTTGTTGTTAATGCCACAAACCGATGTGCAACAAGCAAGCAGCCTGGTGGAGGAACTGCGGCTTGGCATCCGGCAATTGCAACTGCGGGGCTTGCCGGCGCCGCTCAGCGCCACTTTTGGCATCAGCGCCGTGGCCTTGCAATCAGACGCACTGGAACAGGCGGTGAAAGCGGCCGATTTAGCACTGTATCAGGGCAAAGCTCAGGGCCGCGACCAGGTCGTGCAGGCCGGTAATTAATCCGTGGATGCACAGCCGCTGTGACATAATCAGGCCGTGGCGCTGACCACAACTCAATTCAGGCGGAGGTGCTGTTGTTGCAATGGCTTTTACAGTGGTTTGAATATCCGGCAGATCCGCTGCTGCTAAATGGCAGCTATACGCCGGGTTTGGTGTTGTTGTCTTTTGCGATTGCCGTGCTGGCCTCGGCGATAGCGATGCATGTCACGGCGCAGGCAGTAAAAATGCAACGCCACAGTTACCGGATGCTGATGTTGGCCAGTGGCAGTATTGCGCTCGGCGGCGGTGTGTGGTCGATGCATTTTATCGGCATGCTGGCGTTTGCGCTTTGTACTGAAGTCAGTTATCAGCCCGGCCTCACCTTTTTATCGATGTTACCCAGCATCGCCGCGTCCTGGGTGGCATTGGACCTGATCAGTAAAAAACGCCTGAGTCTGCCGCAATTGTTATTGGGTGGTGTCTTAGTCGGTGCCGGCATCGGCACTATGCATTATGCCGGGATGGCCGCGATGGACATGGCCGTCGCGCTGCGCTACGACCTGCCGATGTTTTTATTATCTATTCTGGTTGCTGTGGTGCTGGCCGTGCTGGCGCTGTGGGTGCGTTTTGGCTTAAAACGCCTGCGCATTCCGCCGTTCTTGCTGACGATTCTCGCCAGCCTGGTGATGGGCGGCGCTATTACCGGGATGCATTACACCGGCATGGCCGCTGCGCGTTTTGTGCCGCCGTCCGGTTTTATCCCACTGCAACAAGCCGGCGAAGCCCCGCTTGAGCTCGCGATGGCCATAACCTTCACCACGCTGATGATTTGTGCGCTGGTGGTAGCGGTCAATCTGCTGCTGAAATTCCGCGACGCCAGTGAACGGGCCATGACGAACGAACGCCGGCTGATGGCGATGATGGATACCGCCGTTGACGGCATTGTGACTATCAACGCGCAAGGTTTAATCCTCAGTATGAATAAAGCTGCGGAGCAAATCCTCGGCTGGCAGCAACAGGAATTGCTCGGGCAAAACGTGAATATCCTGACGCCGGGTACAATCCGCGCTGAACATGATTCTTACCTCGCGCGCTACCTCCAGACCGGCGATGCGAAAATTATCGGTGTTGGCCGCGACGTCAACGCAGTACACAAAAACGGTCATCCCGTGCCGGTGCGGCTGGCAATCGGTCATGTCCGGCTGCCTGGTGAAGATTTGTTTGTCGCCTTTATCACCGACCTGCGCGTCCGCCAGCAGATGGAGCAGGCGCTGAAAGACAATGAAGCCAAGTACCGTTCGCTGATTAGTAATATCCCCGGCGCAGCGTATCGTTGTCTGTTTAACGACAGCTGGGACATGTTGTTTTTAAGCGACGCCATCGAAGGTATTTCCGGTTATCCAGCCAGCGATTTTATGCTGCCGGAGCGCAAACGTAGCTGGGTCGAAGTCATCCATCCGGACGATGCGCAGCAACTGCAGGACCCGGCGCTGTTCCGCCAGGGCTTTCATGTCGAATACCGCATTGTGCACCGCGACGGCACTGTGCACTGGGCCTTAGAACAAGGTGAACCGGTGTTTGACGACCAAGGCAATATCCAGTGGCTGGATGGTTTTATCATGGACATCACGGCGCGCAAACAGATGGAAACTGAACTGCGCGACGCCCGCGATAAAGCCGAACTGGCCGCTGAAGCCCGCGCCAGCTTTTTGGCCAATATGAGCCATGAGATCCGCACACCGATGAACGCCATCATCGGCTTCAGCGACCTGCTGCTCAGCTCGCAATTAACACCGGAGCAGAAAAAACATCTGTCGACCATTCACAGTTCTGCCCATTCGTTGCTGCATTTGCTCAACGACATTCTCGACAGCGCCAAACTGGAAAAAGGCAAACTGGAACTGGACCTGCAGGATTTCTCGCTGCCGGCAGTGCTGGACAATGTGGTATCAACTCTGTGGATCCAGGCGCGGAAAAAACAGCTGACGCTGCAGCTGGATCTGGCCGCAGATTTGGGTGAGTTTTACCACGGTGCTGCCGACCGCTTGCGGCAAATTCTGACCAACCTGATTGGCAATGCAATTAAATTCACTGAGCTTGGCGGCGTCACTGTGACCGTGCGGCCGATGTCCGGCAACATGGTGCAATTTGATATCCGCGACAGCGGCATCGGTATTGAACCACAACGGCTGGAGCAGATTTTTGAAGCCTTTACCCAGGCCGATTCCTCGATGAGTCGGCGCTTTGGCGGTACAGGTCTTGGCACGACCATCAGTAAACAGCTGGTCGAACTGATGGGCGGGCGTATTTGGGTGCAAAGCCAGCCTGGTGTTGGCAGCACTTTCAGTTTTGTCATTCCGCTTGCTGCAGGCCAGGCGCCGGCGCAAAGCAGCTATGGCTCGCAAGCACCTGCCCTGCCGCCGCTGCGGGTATTAATCGCCGATGATATTCCACAAAACCTCGAACTGCTGAGCCTGTTGTTGGCCCGAGCCGGCCATCAGGTGTATAGCGCGGTCGACGGGGCAGAAGCAGTTGTACTCGCCAAACAACACCAGCCGGACCTGATCTTGATGGATATCCAGATGCCAGTGCTGGACGGCCTTGGGGCTTGTCGTCAGCTGCGCCAGTGGGAGCAGGACACAGGCCGCAGCGCCATTCCGATCATCGCACTGACCGCCAGTGTGCTGGATGAAGACAAAGCGGCCGCGCAACAAGCCGGCATGCAGGGTTTTGCCAGTAAACCTATTGATTTCCCTGTGCTTTGTTATGAAATGGCACGGGTGCTGCAGCTTGAAGTACAAGCGCCGCTGGCCGATCTCAGCAATGCGGCAGCCGGCACTGAGCAGCTAATCAATACTGGCAAAGCACTGCAGCTGTGGGGCAGTTTTGGCCGTTATCTGCCCTCGCTGCGCCAGTTCCTCGACAAACAAGGCCAGGCGTTACAGCAACTGCAACAAGCGCTGGAACACAGTGATTTTGCCGCCATTCAGCAGGTGACGCATGCCGTTAAAGGTGTCGCCGGCAACCTGGCACTGGAACCTTTAGCCAAAGTCTGTGCCGAACTGGAACAGGCCGCCCGGCAACAACAACAGCAGCGCAGCGCTGATTTGCTGCATAAAATTCTGCACTGCTGGCCACGCTTTGATGCTGAGTATCAGCAGTTGCTGCAACAGCAGTCGGCCGATCAGGCTGTCGCCACAGCGCCGGCCAGCGCCGCGGCATTAGCAGAGATTTTAACGGCGCTGCAAAGCGCGCTGGTACGCCATGAACTGGATGAGCTGCGACTGACTGAACTGGAGGCCTATCACGGGCCGTACCAGCAAGAAGTGGAACAAATCTGCAGTCTCATTAACGATTTTGATTTCAGCAAGGCCCAGCAACAACTGCAGCAGCTATTGCCGCAACTGGCTGGCGGAGAACACCTATGACCGAGGATTTACCAGTCATTTTACTGGTCGACGATGAACCGACCAACCTGCGGGTGTTGCGCACTGTGCTGAATGACTTGTACCGCCTGTTGTTTGCCAAAAATGGCCAGGAAGCACTGCAACTGGCCACCGAACATCAGCCCGATCTGGTGTTGCTCGATGTGATGATGCCGGGCATGACCGGTTTTGAAGTCTGTACCAAGCTCAAAGCCGATAGCCAGACCCAACACATTCCGGTGATTTTTGTCACAGCGCTGCGCGATGAAATCGATGAAACTCAGGGTTTTGAAGTAGGCGCCGTCGATTATATTACCAAGCCGATTACGCCGGCGGTGGTGCGTGCCCGCGTCAAAACTCATTTGTCACTGGTGCAGGCAGACGAGCTGAAAAAGACCCGGCTGCAGATTATTCAAAGGCTTGGTCGCGCGGCCGAGTATCGCGACAACGAAACCGGTCTGCATATTTTGCGCATGAGTCATTTTTCGCAGGTCATTGCGCTGGCTTATGGTTTAAGTCCGAAACGGGCCGAAGATTTATTACATGCCGCGCCGATGCATGACATTGGCAAGATCGGCATCCGCGACGACATTTTACTAAAACCGGGCAAACTGACTGAAGAGGAATTCCGCGAAATGCAGCGCCATCCGCTGATTGGCGCGGAGATTTTAGGCGACGCCGACTCGCATCTGTTAGTACTTGCCCAGCAAGTCGCGCTGTATCATCACGAAAAATGGGACGGCACAGGCTATCCGCATGGCCTCAAAGGTGAAGCCATTCCGCTGGAAGCGCGCATCGTGGCGCTTTGCGATGTGTTCGACGCACTGACCAGCACCCGGCCTTACAAAAGCGCCTGGAGTATTGAAGACACCATGGCCCATCTGCAAGCACAAAAAGGCCGGCATTTTGACCCGCGACTGGTGGATTTACTCGAACAGGAATTACCAAAAATACTGCAGATCCGGGCGCGCTGGGCTGAGTAAACGCTTTTGACTGTGCTGTCATTGCATGCCAATGACGCCTTATGTTAGGGTAGATTGGACCTTAATCAGGAAATAATAGCAATGGATGTGCTGACCCTACTGACTGTCAATCTGTCTGTCGCAGCAATCATGGCGTTGGCGATGATTGGGCTTTATCTGAGCAACCGCCATGAGCTGTGTCTCGCACACTGGGCTCTGGCGGGTACCAGCTTTTTTGCCAATTCGTTATTGAGCCTTGTCCACACACTGACGCCGCTGCCCTATTGGTTGGGCCCGCCGCTCGGCAACCTCTTGCTGGTAAGCGCCTATCTGTTCTTTTTCAGTGGTATTCGGCATTACCTGAAACTACCGGTCCGGCTGAGCCAGCTGCTTGGCATACTGCTGGTAGTCTACTCTCTGAATATGACGGCGTTTGCCCGCGAAGGGATTGAAGTGAGGGTATTACTGAACTTCCCGCTGTTGATTGCCTTTAATTTACTGACGCTGCGCAGTGTGTTGCAAGCACGGCTGACCCAAATGCGTGGTGCCGTAATATTATTTTTTGTCGTGATGGCCGCCAACATGTTGCAGCTGAGTCTGCGCTTTGTGGTCTTCTTGCTACAGTACGTTGGAGTTATCCAATCCGGGCATTATCAGGAATTACACAGTTTCGGTTCGCTGGCCGTGTTGTTATTTATGCTGTGTGCCATGACCAGCTGCATGTTACTGCTGGTGCGGCAAAAAACGTTGCAGCTGCAGCAACAAGTGGAAACCGATCCACTGACCGGCTGGCTGAACCGTCAGTCATTACAAGCCAGATTGCAGGCGGAATGGCATCGCAGTGTGCGTTTACAACAACCACTCAGCCTGATCATCTTCGATATCGATCATTTCAAGCAAATCAATGACCGCTTCGGCCATCAATGTGGTGATCAGGTTCTCAAACAAGTGAGTCAGCTCGCTGCGGCAGAACTGCGTGGTTATGACTTGCAGTTTCGCATCGGTGGGGAGGAGTTTTTAGTCTGCCTGCCACAAGTAAGCCGGCAACAGCTGCAATGCATCAGTGAACGAATCCGCTCAGCCATCGCCTCGGCAGTATTTGCCGGGCCTCAGCAAGTCACCGTCAGTATCGGTTATGCCAGCTCGGATGTCGCACCATTACAGCATTGGAATCAATTGTATGAAATGGCAGATCAGGCACTGTATCAGGCAAAAGCGCAAGGCCGTAACCGCGTGGCCTGCGGTGATACCGCCGCGCAACCATTGCGCTCAGAAAGCACAGCGCCGGCCCATTGAGCCGGCAGGTCCCGCCAGACAGCTTTAACAGATCGGCTGATAATCCGTCATCCGCAGCACCCGGTGAATACCGGCGATTTTGTCTTCGGCGTGATGATTCACGTACAGCAGCGTCGATTCACCGCTTTGCGCCAATACACTCAACAGTGCCAGCACTTTAAGCCGGTTCAGCTCGTCCAGACCATTACAAGGCTCATCTAAAATCAGCAGCGTCGGATGTTTCACCATAGCCCGGACTATCAGCACCAGCCGCTGGTCGCCAAAAGATAACGACTGGAAAGAGTCTTTCGCTTTGGCTTCAAGGCCAATGAGCGCCAGCCACTCAAGCGCCAGTTTGATTTGCAGTGCCGACGGCTGGTCGTACAGGCCAATGCTGTCGTAAAAACCGGAGAGCACCACATGCAATACCGGGCAACCGACGCGGTATTGCAGCTGCAGACTGTTTGACACCAACCCCAGATGCTGTTTGATATCCCAGATACTTTCGCCGTTGCCGCGCTGATAACCAAACACCTGTAAGTCATTGGTGTAACAGTGTGAATTGTCACCGCTTATCATCTGCAGCAAACAGGTTTTACCCGAGCCGTTTGGCCCAGTGATCTGCCAGTGATCGCCGCGCTGAATGTGCCAGTCGAGGCCCTGAAAAATCACTCTGTCGCCATACTGCACTTTGCCCTGACGCAAACGGACTAAGATTTTTTCGGCCAGCTCCGGCGTAAAGCGGTCTCTGTCTTTAGCGGGCAAAGGCCCGGGTGCTTGTTGCAGTTGATTCAGCTGCGCCAGCTCCGTAAGCTCCAAGGTGCTGATGCCACTGTCGGCGGATTGCCATTCGATCTCACCATGCGCCAGATAGAGGATTTTTTGGCAAAACGCCGGCAGTTCACTGAGCCGGTTCAATACCAACACTAAAGTCATGCGCTGCTGCAATTCCGCCAGCAGCAGTTGCAGTGCGGCACAAGCATCCACATCCAGGCCATTAAAAGGCTCGTCCAGCACCAATAATTCAGGTTGTTGTAAAATCGCTTTGATTAATAATAACTTGCGGGTTTCTCCGGTCGACAGCGCCAGAAACGCCGTATCAAGCCGCTCCTGCAAACGCAGGGCCCCGGCGAGCTGCTGTAACTGCTGTTCTTGCGCGTCCGACCAAGAGGCATGGTCGCGGCAGATAATGTCACGGGCGCTGCTCGGGTCCACTTCCACATCGAGAATATCGGCGTCGCCTTTGCGCCGCTCGGCTTCAATCAGCGCCTGTTGTTGCGCGCTGCTGACCCAGCTGACGCGCTCCGGCAGAGTGCAATGCCCGGCAAGCAAATGCGCCTGCCCTGCCAACACCGCAGCCAACGCCGATTTACCACTGCCATTAGCGCCCAAAATGGCACAATGCTGGCCGGCAGAAAGCTGTAACTGTGAGACCAGCACCTGATGGCTCAGGCCCAATAAAAACCGGCATTGTTGAAATTGCAGCATGACACGCCTTTTAACTGACAAAAACCTCAGCTTAACGGCAAAGTGTCGACGACGGAATCGCGATGATAGTCCGGGCCGATATTTTTCGGCGTGGATAACGAGGGCAGCAGTCTCAGCGGATACTGCTGACTGGTGAAAACTGGGCGCACTGCAAGGCAGAACTTCGGCCAGTCTGCGGGGCTTCTGCCTGTTGCCGGCGGATTTGTCGCTGAGAATCCAGCAGATTGGCATTGTCCGGGGCGAGGCGCAGTGCTTCGTCCAATAAAGATACCGCCGCATCCGGACAGCCATAATGACTCAGCAACAAGGCATAATTGTTCAGATAAGCAATTTGCTGGCGGGCGACGGGCAGGCCTTTGGCAAACCACTGCAGTGCCAAAGCCGGCTCACTATTGCCCTCTGGCGCTGCATAATGATTGCCGAGCAAAAAATACGACAGCCAATACTCCGGCCATTGCGCCGTGGCACTTCGCAAGGCACTCACTCCGGCGCTATTTCCTGCACTGGCTCCGGCAGCCGCACTATCCCGCTGCGTGCGGAGTAAATCCTGCGCCGCTTTGGTATACAAAAACGGGTCCAGCTGCGGGCTGGTTTTATCTGGCGGTAACATCAGCAGCAACCAATGGCCGCCGCGCTGCCAGGTGCGTTCAAAAGTGGCGAAATCCAGCTGATAGTTTGGCGTCACACCAGTGTGCAGTGTCAGCGTCTCATCATCGAGGTCATAGCCAATCACCACGGCATAATGCCACTGCGGCCACCAGCTGATGGAATTATTCTGCAGCACTATCACTGGCATGTTGTCAGCAACCAGACTAAGCAACTGCTGCATGCTGCCACGTTCGGTATAAGCAAGCAGACCGAGTTGCCGGGTAGCTGCGGCCATTTCAATTTGCAGGCTGCCCTGCCGCCCGGGGATAAAAGTTTGGGGTGCTATCGCTGCGGGGGCTTGGACCTTGCCATAGAAACCGGCGACTTCTGCCAATGTCGTCGGTCCACAGAAATAGTCCTGCTGCGGATAAAACGGCACGCCAGCAATCAGATGCTGGCGTGGCACAGCTGGCGGCTTATCCAACAGCTGCCGGGTTTGTGGCGGCGTCTGACAGCCTGCCAGTAACAGCACCACAAGCAGGCACAGCGCCGTCGACAGGCGCCCATTCAACAGCGGCAAGGCTGCTAACGGATCGGGCGGATAAAGGGATAAACGTCGGTCACACCCAGCAGGTCAAGAATCGCCACCACCGCCAATACGGTCACCACAGCACCGACAATACCACCGGCCGGCATCTCGTTCATTTGAGTATTCAGCGCATTCAACTCTTCGGCTGTCATGCTGGCGATGCGCATTTTGGCATCTGCAGGACTCACACCAAGCTCTACCAACTTTTGCTGCACTTCGGCATGGTCAACAAAAGCCAGCACCTGCTGTTTATTGAACTGATATTGCTGCTCAGCCATCACCTGATCTGAACTAAAGGCTGCGGCCGACGCCTGCTGCATGCCAAGCAGAAAAATCGGACACAACAGACTGATTTTTAATAATTTATTCATCATCTTTATCCTTTTGCAGAGAATTGCACTGAACAAGGTGCTGAGCCGGAACAACCCAGCCCCTGCAACGCAGGGCCTGAAGGCAGAGTAAAAGATGCCCGGCAGCACTGCAAGCGGCAATAACGCTTTTATTGCCGCGCAGCTCTTACAAATCAACCGGTGTTCGTCAAGCCAGGGGGGGTTAAAACGGCAGCTGATTCAGCAGCTCGTCATCTACCCGGTTGGCCAGCGTCACTTGTAACTTCGGTGTACGCGCCATTTCACGGCGGATAGCAAAATCCGCCTCATTGTTACGCGCCCAGCTGCGCCGGGCGATACCGTTGTTGACATCAAAGAACAACATGGATTTTAACCGTTTTGACGCCTCGACTGAGCCATCCAGCAACATGCCAAAACCGCCATTCATCACCTCGCCCCAACCGACACCGCCGCCATTATGGATAGACACCCAGGTCGCGCCGCGGAAGCTGTCGCCGATGACGTTGTGAATAGCCATGTCGGCGGTAAAACGGCTGCCGTCATAAATGTTGGAGGTTTCGCGGAATGGCGAATCAGTACCGCTGACGTCGTGATGATCACGGCCTAACACCACAGGGCCAATGTCGCCGCGGGCGATGGCTTCATTAAAGGCCTGAGCGATTTCAGCGCGGCCTTGCGCATCAGCGTACAAAATGCGGGCTTGTGAACCGACCACCAGCTTGTTTTGCTTGGCATCTAAAATCCAGCTGATGTTGTCCTGCATCTGCTGCTGAATTTCTTCCGGTGATTCTTGCATGATTCGTTTTAACACTTCAGCCGCAATAGCGTCGGTTTTATCCAGATCTTCCGGTTTACCCGAAGTACAAACCCAGCGGAACGGACCAAAGCCGTAGTCAAAACACATCGGGCCTAAAATATCCTGCACATAAGACGGATATTTAAAGTCGATGCCATTTTGCGCCATCACGTCGCCACCGGCGCGTGAGGCTTCTAATAAAAACGCATTGCCGTAGTCAAAGAAATAAGTACCTTTGGCGGTGTGTTTGTTAACGATAGCGGCGTGGCGCTTCAGCGTCTCTTGTACCTTGGCTTTGAACAGCTCTGGTTCTTCGCGAATAAGACGGTTAGCTTCATCGTAGCTAACACCCACCGGGTAATAACCGCCCGACCATGGGTTATGCAAGGACGTCTGATCTGAGCCTAAGTGTACAAAAACACCATGTTCAGCAAAGGCTTCCCACACATCGACCACATTACCGATATAAGCAATCGACACCACTTCCTGCTGCGTCTGGGCTTGTTTGACACGGGTGAGCAGCGCCGGCATGTTGTCAATCAACTCATCCACCCAGCCCTGCTGATGGCGTTTGGTTGCGGCTTTTGGGTTCACTTCGGCGCAGACCGTGATGCAATTGGCGATATTACCGGCTTTGGGCTGCGCGCCGCTCATGCCACCTAAACCTGCAGTTAAAAAGATTTTGCCTTTCGGGCTGTCGCCCTTTGCCAGCACTTTACGAAACGCATTCATCACTGTGATGGTGGTACCATGCACTATGCCCTGCGGGCCGATGTACATAAAAGAGCCGGCCGTCATCTGGCCGTATTGGGTGACGCCTAAAGCATTAAACCGCTCCCAGTCATCCGATTTGGAGTAATTCGGGATCATCATGCCGTTAGTGACCACCACACGCGGCGCTTCGACGGATGATGGGAACAAACCCATCGGGTGGCCGGAATACATGTGCAGCGTCTGATCTTCCGCCATCTCGCTCAGGTATTTCATCGTTAAGCGATATTGCGCCCAGTTCTGGAACACAGCGCCATTGCCACCGTAAGTAATCAGCTCTTCCGGATGCTGCGCCACCGCTGGGTCTAAGTTGTTGTCGATCATCAGCATAATGGCAGCGGCTTGCTGGCACTTCGCCGGATAGTCGCTGATCGGCCGCGCTTTGATGGCGTAATCCGGCTTAAAGCGGTACATATAAATGCGGCCGAAATCGTTCAGCTCTTTGGCAAATTCAACGGCTAATTCACCATGCCATTCGGCTGGGAAATAACGCAGCGCATTACGTACCGCCAGCTGCTTTTCCGCTTTGGTTAAAATGTCTTTGCGCTTTGGCGCGCGGTTGGCATCCGCCGGATAAGGCTTGGCCGCAGGCAGCGTGGCCGGAATACCTTGTTTAATCTGGTCCTGAAAATTCATCACGATTTCCTTTATGAGTTCAGCGCAAAGTTAACGTGGAAGGCCTGGCTACGGACCAGCTTAATCATCGCGTCGATATCCGGCTTCAGCAGGCGGTCCTCTTCCAGCTTGGCGACTTTAGCGCGGATAATCGCATGATTTTCTTCGATTAAATCTGAACAACGGTTCGGCCGGCGGAATTCAATCGCCTGCGCGGCATACATCAGTTCAATGGCGAGAATCTTCTCTAAGTTACCGAGGATTTGATTCAGTTTACGGCCAGAGATACTGCCCATCGACACGTGATCTTCCTGGCCCATCGAGGTTGGCACGCTGTCAGCAGACGGCGGGAAACACAGAGATTTGTTTTCAGTGACCAGCGCAGCAGTCGTGTATTGCGGGATCATCATCCCAGAGTTGAGGCCACCGGCTTTGGTCAGCAGGCGCGGTAAACCGTGCAGGCCTTCGAGCAGCAGATAACAGCGGCGGTCAGAAATATTGCCAAGCTCAGCGGCTGCAATCGAGGTGTAATCCAGCACCATCGCCAGCGGCTGACCGTGGAAACCACCGCCGGATAATGCTTCTTCGCTGCTGATGACAATCGGATTGTCGGTGACTGAGTTCATCTCAATCTCGACCAGTTGTTTTAAGTGGTTAAAAGCGTTACGCGAAGCGCCGTGCACCTGCGGAATACAACGCAGCGAATACGGGTCTTGCACGCGGGCACAGCCGGTGTGCGACGCCATATTTTGCGAGTCTTGAAATAAGCGGCGCATCCGCGCGGCGACTTCGATATTGCCCGGGAAAGGGCGAATTTCATGCAACTCAGGCCGAAACGGTGAACCACTGCCCTGCATGCCTTCGATACTCATAGCGCCGGCCACATCGGCTAAATCCAGCAGATACTGCATTTTGGTCAAAGCCGTGATGCCGTGTGACAAAATAAACTGGGTGCCGTTAATCAGGCCTAAGCCTTCTTTGGCCTGCAATTCCAGCGGGGTTAAACCATGCTCAGCCAAGGCTTGAGCCGCCGGAATAATGTCTTTGCTATCGCCTTTGGCCCAGAATTCGCCTTCGCCGATTAATGGCAGGAATAAATGCGACAACGGTGCCAAGTCACCGGATGCACCAACTGAACCTTGCTCCGGCACCACCGGGATTAAGTCCAGCTCGATAAATTTCAACATGCGCTCGACCACTGCTAAGCGTACGCCGGAAAAACCCTGGCTCAGCGCGTGCACTTTAGTGATCAGCATCAGTTTGGAAATGGCTTTGGCGATAGGTTCACCGACGCCAACGGCATGGGTGATCAGCAGGTTTTTCTGCAGCAAGGCAGTTTCAGCCGGCGAAATTTGTGTGTCGCACAAAGGGCCAAAACCTGTGTTAATGCCATAAATGGCTTTGTCGGACGCCGCCATCACATCGACGCAGGCACGGCTTTGGTTGATTTTCGCCACTGCCGCTGCGCTTAACAGTGCCGGGATGCGGCCGCTGGCGATGCCGTTGACTGTGTCTAAATCCAGCCGATCGATACCGTAATGAAATGCCATCTTAAACTCCATAAATTGCTGCAACTGCTGCTGCCAGTCAGGCTGCGGATGAACAGATGCTAGCTTGCGCCTGATGTTTTATAAATACATAATAATCGTAACTCATTCCGGTTTTATCGAACTAACATCCAACAGAAAAGGCCGCTCACTGATGCAGGTGCAGGACGTCGATTTACGCTTGTTGCGGATTTTTGTCACTATCGTCGAATGTGGCGGATTATCGGCGGCCGAGTCGCGGTTAAATATCGGTCGCTCGACCATCAGCACGCATTTGTCGGATTTGGAGATCCGCCTGGGTTTAAAGCTGTGTAAACGCGGCCGCAGCGGCTTTGAACTGACCGACGCCGGCCGCATCACCTATCAGGCGTCGCTGGAACTGCTGCAGCAATGCGAGACCTTTGCCAGCACAGTCGCCGGCTCCAAACATCAGCTCTCCGGCCGCGTCACTATCGCCATTATCGATACCCTCGTCAGCGATCCGCGCTGCGGCGTATCGCAGGCAATAGCCCGGCTGAAAGCCAAAAGCAGCAATCTGCAGTTTGAGATTTATGTCTGTGAAGCGCGTGAAGTGGAAACTTCGGTGGCGAACGGCCGCTCGCTGGTCGGCATCGGCGTCAGCCGCCATCAGATCCGCGGCCTGGATTATGTGCCGCTGCACAACGAGACCAACTATTTATACTGCGGTCAGGGCCATGCGCTATTTGACTGTGATGCAAATAAAATCAGCGAGTTACTACCGCAGGCTGAAGTTATTACCAGCAACTACCTGCGCGATAAAGACAGCCGCAACGACGGCCTGAACTACCAGAACAGCGCCAGCGCCTATCATGACGAAGGCATCGCCCACCTGATTTTGTCCGGCCAGTTTATTGGCTATTTACCCGAGCACTACGCCAGCTACTGGGTCGACAAAGGCCTGTTCCGCGCCATCCTGCCGCAAAAGTACCGCTACCAAATCCCGGTGATGCTGATCACCTCAAAAAGCAACAGCGCATCACCGCTGGCACAGGCGACTATTGAAGTGATGAAGGCATGTCATCCGGCAGAACTCAGTGCGTAAAACGATAAAAATTAGTGGCAAACAAGGATTTACCCTGGCCGGCAGTGCCGACCAGGGCATCAATGAACCAGGCTCAAGCAGCCAGGCAGTGCCGTTCAGCGCGATTTGGCTTTGGCAATAAAACGGTCCATCTCAGCTTCGAGCACTTCCATCGGCAATGCACCGTTGGCCAATAACGCATCGTGGAAAGCCCGCAGGTCAAACTTATCAGCCAGCGCCTGTTCGGCTTTGGCGCGCAGCTGCCGGATTTTGATTTCACCCATTTTGTAAGACAACGCCTGACCCGGCCAGGAAATATAACGGTCCACTTCAGCCCGCACATTGGCCTGCGACAACGAGGTATTTTGCGCCAGGAAATCCAGCGCCTGTTGCCGGCTCCAGCCATTGGCGTGAATGCCGGTATCTATCACCAGCCGGCAGGCACGCCACATTTCATAACTCAGCCGGCCAAACTGCTGATACGCATTTTCATAGACACCCATCTCCACGCCAAGCCGCTCGGCGTAAAGGCCCCAGCCTTCGCCATAAGCACTTAAATATAAATTGCGGCGAAACTGCGGCACGTCCTCCAGCTCCTGTGAAATAGCACTTTGCAGGTGATGCCCCGGCACGGCTTCGTGTAAGGTCAGCGCCACCAGTTCATACATAGGCCGCTGATCAAGCGCAAAAGTATTGAGCCAATAAGCGCCGCCGCGCGTGCCGCCAATAGCCGCGGAGTTATAAGAGGCCGTAGTGTAATTCGGTGCAATTTCCGCCGGCACCGGCACCACGCCATAAGGCAAACGCGGTAACTTGCCAAAGAATTCCGGCAGGCGGTAATCAATGCGTTTGGCGATATAAGAGGCTTCTTTTAACAAATCACGGGGTGTTTTGGCGTAAAACTGCGGATCTGTGCGCAAAAAGCTGGTGAATTGCTCAAAACTGCCTTCAAAGCCGGTTTCTTTAATCAGCGCATCCATCTCTGCGCGGATGCGTTTCACTTCGGCAAGGCCGATGGCATGGATCTGCGCCGGGTCGATATCGGCCGTAACATAAGTACGGATGGTATGGCGGTAATAGGCTTTGCCGTTTGGCAGCTGTTCTGCCGCCAGGCTGGTGGTCGCCGCAGTTAAATAATCGCCTTCGAGAAAATCAGCAACCCGGGCAAATGCCGGAATTGCCACTTCAGCAATCGCTTTTCTGGCATCTTGTTGCAGCTGCTGTTGTTCCGCTTTGCTCAAGCTGGCCGGCAGCTTACTGAAGGGTTCATACAAACTGCTTTTAGTCGGGTCGCTGTATACCAGCGCCCGCACCGTCGGTGCTATGCCCTGTACCACGATTTTCGGCAGCACAAAACCGTCTTTGATGCCGAGGCGCATATTGGCGATGTTCTCGTCAAAATAGCGGTCAAAGTCTTTGATCCGGCTAATGTAATCACGATAATCCTGCACTGTGTGCATCGACAGCCCACTGCTGGCATCCAGCGCCGAGCCCCAGAAACTGTAAAATGTGTTAGCCGGAATACGGTCTAAAAACAGCTGATTGGCATCAATCGAATTCTGCAGGACCCAGCTGAGCAACTGATGATTGATGCGCTCAGCGTCAGTTAACGGGTCCGGATTGATAGCTTCCAGCCGGCGTAAAAACTGCTGCTCACTCTTCAGTCGCCGGGCCCGGTCTGCCGCCGTCACGCCCGGTAAACGGTCGTTAAAACCCGCCACACCCATCCGGCCGGCAGTGATGGGGTCTTCCCGCAAACTGTACTGCCAATGCTCGTCGATAACGGTTTGCAGCTGCGCCGCCGCGTTGGCTGCGGCTTCAGCCGTGGTGGTATTGACTGCAGCAGCTTCCAGCGCAAAGGTCTGGCCTTGAAGGCACAGCGCTAACATCAATGCGGTCATCGTTTTATTGCTTGGAAAAGGGGTTGGCATAGCGCCTCCGGACCTGGAGCAGCGGCCTCACAGGCCACTGGATTGAGTGGTTTTTATCTGTTTTACCTTAACACGACACCAGGCGCCACTCAGCAAAGACCAACCTGAGCAGCCTGCCGTTGAGCGCATTGGCGATGGGAAATGTACCGCGGCTTTCAGCGCGAAACCGGCTCGCCCTGCGAAGACTTGACGAATGTATTCGTCAGCTGCCGTGTAAAAAAACGCTGCGGCTATGCAGGTAGATTAAAGTACGAAACTTTAACTGAATCCGAACACTAAGCAGGAATTACTGATTGCAGTATTGTCTAGAAATTATGACTAATTGTGGGAGTATTGGTGCCTAGGGTCGGACTCGAACCGACACGATTATTCATCGGCGGATTTTGAATCAGTTAATCGCTCTTTGGCGTTTACATTTTCGACTTTTTTTCGCCCTAAATTCTAGGGCGATTAATTTTCCATTTTGGGCTGTGAAAGCAGAAAATTAGGCTTTTGCCTACACATAAAATACACATGGTCATTATTTGCGCTGAAAGAGTGGGCCTAAATCCAGCTACTCAGATC
>SSFI01000046.1 GCA_008015325.1 Rheinheimera sp. | reverse complement strand
TGCTGTGTTTACCCAGAAATGAAATCTTTAAACCCAACGCCAGACTGGCAGCAAAAGCCACGATAAAGTCCCAGTTCGAAGTATGTGGCGCTACAGCAGCGACCAGTTTCGGCACCGCTGGCAACTCACCGCGGATTTGCCAGCCGAGGCGTAACAACACCCAGCAACCGAGACGTTGGGCTCGGTTGCTGTCATGGCGTGGTAACGCCCCGGGTAATTCCGGGATTGCAGCACTCACCGTTTTAGCACAGCCTGATACTGCACTAACAACAGTTTCAGCCGTTGCTGATTGGCCTGACCTAACCGAATCATTTGTTTTTGCGCAAGGCCCAACTGTTCAATCTCAGCATCGGCAAAGGAATAATGCACTGAAGAAAGCGTCAGATCTGGCTCATCGGTGATCTCAGGCGCACTTAACAACACTTTGATCGCCTGTTGCAGCCGATCATCGAACTGCTGGTCAGGGTAACCAAGCTCCAGATAAGCCGCTTGCAGCAGCGGATAAAACTGTTTGTACAAAGCGGCGACCTGCTGCGGTGGCACACTTTCCAATAAATCCAGATACGGGTGATAGCGTTGATAGTTCGCCTTATCCAGCTGATAGCCCTGTCCTTTGGTTTTGGCGGCAAAATCTTTGCTCAGTCCTTTCAACAACGACTGTTCAGCAATCAACCGGCCCTGAGCAATATTGTCGACCTGCACGACAAAACGGCGGATCATCTCTTCGTTTAAAAACAGTGACGACAAACCCGGTTTCCATTTCAAGCCGAAAAACGCGGCACGTACCACTTGATCAGACTGGTCCAATGGTGGCAGCGACGCTGCGGCAGTCACTTCAGTTTCGGCACCAACATCGACACCGGCATCGTCAGCAGCTTCGGCCAGCTTGTCATCCGCGGTTGGTGGTGGGAGCAGTTTGTCTGCAGGCTCAGCAGCTTTGGTTTCGACTACCGCCGGCGCTGTCGCCACCGGAGTCACAGGCGCTGGTGCTGGTGGTGCCGGCTTTAATAAATACCAGGCTGCAGCAGCAATAATCACTAAAACGATGACTGGGGCAATCCAGCCGGTTGAGCTGGGCGAGGCTTGATTGGACATAGTGCGGGCGACTCCTTCTTAGTCGGATCTGGTTTACTTTACCGCAGACTTGCTGTTTTTAGTGCGCTGACGTATTGAAAAGTTTCAATTTTCTCATCGAAAGCTATGAAGCTGCCTGTTCAGGGCATTGCAAGATAGCAATCAATCGTTAATAGTTAGGCAATTCAGACGTATGTTGTTATCTCTATGACAGATAATACAAAATCCGCCAAAACAGCGATTTTATTAACCGGCGGCGGCGCCCGTGCTGCTTATCAGGTCGGTGTGCTCAAAGCGATTGCCCAACAATATCCGCGTAATAGCAGGATCCCGTTTCAGATTGTCTGCGGTACTTCGGCCGGAGCTATCAACGGCACTGCCATTGCTTGCTATGCCAGTTGTTTCCAGCTTGGCGTAAAAAAGCTGGAATGGGTGTGGAAGAACTTTCATACCGGCCAGGTCTATTATTCCGATTATGTTCGCGCCACCTGGCATTTGGTTCGCGGCTTTTTGAGTGCCTTTCAGGCTGACTACGCCAACCATAAGCCCGTGTCGATGCTCGACAGCAAGCCGCTGAAACATCTGCTGAACGAAATGCTCGATTTAAAACGGCTTGACCGCAATATCATGGGCGGCTATCTCGACAGCGTGTCGGTGACCGCCAGTTGCTACAACAGCGGCGATTCCATCACTTTTTTCCAAAGCCGTGAGGCAAAAGAATGGCAACGTTCCCGTCGCTGCGGCCAAAGAACTTTATTAGGCATTCATCACTTAATGGCTTCTGCGGCCATTCCGCTGGTGATGCCCTCGGTGCGGATCAATCAACAATATTTCGGCGATGGCTCGGTCAATCAGCTGGCACCGCTCAGCGCCCCCATTCATCTTGGTGCCGATCGCATTCTGATCGTTGGGCTGGAACAGCCAAGGCGGCGTGAACATCTGCAGCAAATGCCGCATCACCCCAATATGTCGACTATCGCCGGCCATTTGCTCGACAGCATCTTTTCCGACACGCTCAATGCCGACTTAGAGCGGATGCAACGGGTCAACAAAACACTGGAGACCTTACAACAACATCAAATCAGCTCTGAACTGAAACCGGTGCACAGCTACCTGATTAACCCCTCCACCAATTTTAACGCACTGGCCAGTGAACATTTTCTGGCCCTGCCGATGGCCATCCGCTCCTTGCTGCGCACTATTGGCATCAAACAGCACTCAGATTCCAGTCTGGCCAGTTATCTGTTATTTGAAAAAAGCTTCACCAAACGCCTGATTGAATTGGGTTATCAGGATGCAATGGTCCAAATGGATTCTTTAATGGCATTTCTGAGCGCCAAAGAATAGTCAGATGCGGCAGCAAGCTGCCGCCTTCGCCCAGCTTTCTGCCCACGCAAAGATACATTAGTTATTTTATAACAATCACTTACTATCAATGGCACAAAACCTGCTTTGCTGAATTATCATTCGCTTCAGGGAGTCGCTGATGGAACTTTTCAGCTTTTCCGATATGTCATTACAACATGTACCCAGCTACGCTGGCATCACCAGTTCTCCAATCTGGTCTGGTGCGACCAGCAAACTGGGCGCGGCTTTGCCGGAGCAATTACAGACCACACTGGAGCTGGCTCAGCAGCTACAGATGTTTTCGATGGCTGTTGGCAAAATATTGCCGGTGACGGCACTGACACTGCTAACAGCAGTCGGTGAATATAAGGCTGCCGGTTCTTACACAGGCCCACATGAATACCGCAGCATGCTGGTACTCAATGAGCAATGTCTGGCTGAATTGGTTTATCAAAGCGAAAATCCTGTTACCCCGATGCAGCAGCGCAAATTGCTGGAACTGGAGCAGCAATGGTTGTTTCCGCTGCGCAACGCGCTGATTGTTACCCGCCTGCAACAGCTGGCGCTGCGCGATACCCTGACAGGCCTTGGCAACCGTCGTTTTTTTGACGACGCAATCCATAAAGCCTTGCAACTGACCGAGCGCAAACAGCAGCCACTGGTGCTGATCCTGCTCGATTTAGATAACTTTAAACAGGTGAACGACAACTTTGGCCACCACGCCGGAGATGATGTGTTATTGGCAGTTGCTGACGCCATGCGCAGCACACTGCGCGCCAGCGATAATCTGTTCCGCTTTGGCGGTGACGAATTTGCAGTGCTGTTAACGGCCGAAGATGCCCAAAGCGCCGAGCTGGTGGCACACCGGCTGGTGAAGGCGATCAGCCAACATCATATCTGCGTGAAATTCGGCGTGTCCGCCAGTGCTGGTTTAGCATCGCATCTGACAGATGAGTCAGCCAAAGCGATTTTTAATCGCGCTGATGCGGCTTTGTATGACGCAAAACAAAACGGTAAGAATGTGGTGCGGACGGCATCGCAACAAATTACGACTGTAGCTGATGTGATGAACGGCTGAGGCTGATTACTTTTTATAGTGCAGCCAGCTTTGCGCTTCGGCTGCGCTGCAGTGGCTGGCAAACTCCGGCACTGCGACTATCTGTTTTTGCTGTCCGGCGATGATAAACGGCATGGAGCCACGTCGCCAGGGCGGCACTTCCCACAATTTACACCAGTCTTTTAACGCTTTACTGTGACTAGTTCCAGCCGGTTTGAAGCGCTGATTCAGCTGTCCGGTGCGAATTTCCAGCTGTGATGAGATATCCAGCGCCAGCGGCAGGCTGCTCCAATCTGCTGCTGGTGCCTGAGCGGACAGACTCCAGCAGAACTGCCAGTGCTGCCACTGTTGCTGTTGTTCCGGCAGCAGCCTGATACCAGATGCCGGCGCTGTGTTTAAACCGAGTTGTTCGCTGGCATCAAGCAGATACAACAAACCATTAAAACGGCGTAATTGCCAGTCGCCCCATTGCAGTAGTGGCTGTGCATCTGGCGCAGACTCAAGGAACACCTGCACAAACTCGCGGCATTGTTCGGCCGATGGCGCTAAGTCATAACGACGCAGAAAACTGCGCAGCAACAATGTACGTTGTGGCTCCCGTCGTTCTGCCAGCCGGGCTAAATCCAGTTGTTGTTGTCGCAGCAATGCCGGTAATTCAACGGCCAGCTGTTGCCGTTGATAGTCCAGGCTTTGCTGCAACAGCTGGCAACTGCGCGCAGTAGTCTGACTGATCGCCGGAAAACGTTGCTGCAACAACGGCAATACATGCTGGCGCAGAAAATTGCGGTCAAAGCTGTCGTCATGATTGCTCGGATCTGAGACATAACTTAGCTGCATCTCGCTGGCATATTGCTCCAGCTCAGCACGGCTAAAAGCCAGTAATGGCCGCAGCAGCACAGTACCGGCAAAAGGCTTCTGCGCAGCTATAGCACTGAGCCCGGTTAATCCGCTGCCGCGTTTGAGTGCCAGTAAAATGGTTTCAAGCTGATCGTCGGCGTGATGCGCAGTCAGCAGTGCAGTGTCGGCATCCAACAAAGCCGCCAGCGCCTGATAACGTAACGTCCGGGCTTGTTGTTCGATATTGCGGCCGGGTTCTGTGAGCTCAACATGGCAAACCTGAAAATCAATCTTCAATACCGCGGTCTGCACCTGACAAAAAGCCGCCCACTCATCCGCCTGCTTCTGCAAACCGTGATGCACATATGCAGCACTCAGCACAAAGCCGGCAGTTTCGCGCAAACCGGCCAGCACATGCAGCAATACCATTGAATCCAGCCCGCCACTGAGCGCCAGCAATAGCCTTGGCTTTGCGGCGGCATTCAACGCTGTCAGCACCGCCTGCTGCAGCCGTTGCTGCAGTGATTGTGGTGTGAAGTGAAATTCAGGGCTCAGTGGCATTGAGATAAAAAAGCCGCCTGACGGCGGCTTTCCTTTGTGCTTTATCAACAATAACCGAAGGACATCAGACGTTTATAACGCCGGTCCAGCAGTTCGGCCACTGAGAGCTTATCCAGCTTGGCTAAGTCGCGTAACAACGCAGCTTTAACACCTTGTGCCATTTGCTCGTGAGAACGATGCGCGCCACCCAGCGGTTCATTGATGATTTCATCAATCAGCCCCAGCTCTTTGATGCGTGGTGCTGTCACGCCCATCGCCTCGGCAGCAAGCGGCGCTTTTTCCGCGCTTTTCCACAGAATAGACGCACAACCTTCCGGTGAAATCACCGAATAGGTGCTGTATTGCAGCATGTTAACCTGATCGCCGACACCAATGGCCAAAGCGCCACCAGAACCACCTTCACCGATCACTGTACACAGAACTGGTACTTTCAGGCCTGCCATCACCTTAAGGTTACGGGCAATGGCTTCACTCTGACCGCGTTCTTCCGCACCGATGCCAGGATAAGCGCCCGGCGTGTCGATAAAAGTGATGATCGGCATGTTAAAGCGTTCTGCCATTTCATACATGCGCAGTGCTTTGCGGTAGCCTTCAGGTTTTGGCATGCCGAAATTACGTTTGATTTTTTCGGCGGTGTCACGGCCTTTCTGGTGGCCAATCACCATCACCGGACGGTCGCCTAAACGAGCGGTGCCACACACTATCGCCGGGTCATTGGCAAAAGCCCGGTCACCGGCCAGCTCGTCAAAATCGGTAAAAATATGTTTGATATAGTCCAGCGTATAAGGACGCAGCGGATGGCGGGCTAACTGGGCGACCTGCCATGGACCTAACTCAGCAAAAATCTTTTTGGTCAGCGTCAGACTTTTCTCTTTGAGCTTGTTGACCTCCTCTTCGAGGCCCAGGTCAAACTCACCGTTACGGCTGACTTTGCGCAGTTCTTCTATTTTTGCTTCAAGTTCCGCAATCGGTTGCTCAAACTCTAAATAATTCAGCATCATCGACTGTCACTACCTACTTAATTAAATTCAAGTTGTATTGTTGCTAATTGTTTTAACTGATGCAACAAAGCGTCTGTGGGTGTGATCCACCAATCGGTGCCCAGTGCCAGCGTCACCGCGCCTTCCACGCGCTGGTAACGTAATTTAACCGGCACTGTCCCGGCTTTAAATTCGTTCAGTACCTGCCGCAATTGCTGCAGCCGGTCCTGACTGAGTTTGTCAGCATCAATACTGACAAACAAATGTTTCAGGCATTTTTCCCTGGCCTGGGTGATCTCAACCACCTCGCGGCCGGTCATTGTAAGGCCGCCACTGAAATCATCAAAGCTGACCTGTCCAGATACCACCAAAACTTTGTCTTTTTGCAGCAGATGCTCGAAGTTCTCGAACTGTTCGGGGAAAAAACGTACATCTAAGCGCGCCGATTTATCATCCAGCTGCACTAAAGCCCAGCGCCGGCCTTTTTTGTTGACCAGCACCCGCACATTGACCACCAGACCGCAGGCGTGCACCGTCTGGTCGCGCCGGGTCGGCGTAAAATCAACTAACCGTGCAGTGGCATAATGATGGATCTCGGCCAGATACCGATTGATCGGATGCCCGGTTAAGTACAGGCCCAGTGTTTCGCGCTCGCCTTCCAGCCAGACTTCATCCGGCCAGGGCGGTACCACTTTAAAGGCTTTGGCGGAATTTTCCGGCTCAGGCGCTAAGGAGCCAAACAAATCATCCTGCCCCATCGCCTGCGCTTTGGCTTGTTGTTCGGAGGCTTTCATCGCTTCTTCAAGACTCGCCATCATCGCAGCACGATGCGGCCCGAGTTTATCCATAGCGCCGGCCAGGATCAGCTTTTCGATGACGCGTTTATTCAGCCGTTTAATATCAACGCGGTGGCAGAAATCAAACAAATCGTGGAAAGGCCCACCGGCGACACGCGCTTCGATGATGGCTTCAATCGGGCCCTCACCGACGCCTTTAATCGCGCCGATGCCATAAACAATATGACCTTCTTCGTTGACGGTAAACTTATGCTGGCCGGAATTAACATCCGGCGGCAGCAACTTCAGTTTCATATTTTCGCATTCGTCGACCAGCGTGACGATTTTGTCGGTGTTATCCATATCCGCCGACATCACCGCCGCCATAAATTCAGCCGGATAATGCGCTTTCATCCATAGAGTCTGATAAGACACTAAGGCATAAGCAGCAGAGTGCGATTTGTTAAAGCCGTAGCCGGCGAATTTCTCTACCAGGTCGAAGATTTTCATTGCCAACTCGGGGTCAATCCCGTTGGCTGCCGCGCCGTTTTGGAAAGTGTCACGCTGCTTGGCCATCTCTTCGGGTTTCTTTTTACCCATAGCACGGCGTAATAAGTCAGCGCCGCCGAGCGAATAACCCGACAATACCTGGGCGATCTGCATCACTTGCTCTTGATAAAGAATGATGCCGTAAGTCGGTTCCAGAATGGGCTTTAATGATTCGTGCTGCCAGGTCGCATCCGGATAAGAAATTTCTTCGCGGCCACGTTTACGGT
>SSFI01000096.1 GCA_008015325.1 Rheinheimera sp. | reverse complement strand
CTTCCTGCACACGGCGGTCGATAGACTTAAACTGCATGTCGCCTAACGTCTGCACATTAGCGCTGACCGGCGCCATCTGGCTGCCGCTTCTGAGCCAGAATTGCCACGGCGCTTTGGCTGCGCGTTCAAATAACAGCAGCGGTTCATGTGCGCCATTGCCGCCGGCGGCTTGTTCCGGCAATGCTTTACTCAGCGGCCCGCGGTCCTTGCTGGCATAACTTAAACCAAAACCATAAGGGAGCAGGGGCGTCTGAGCGTCGTTCAGATTGACTTTAAATTGCGTTGGCTGTGCCGGCCAGCTGTAGCTTAACTTACCGTGGAAGTCATATTGCACTTTGCCATCGGCGGTTTTCAATAAGACGTCAGCGATACCAGCACCTTCACTGCCCGGTAACCAGGCCGCGACAAAAGCGTCGGACTGATTCAGCTCCGGATTGACCCACAGCGGCCGGCCGCTTAAAAACACACTGACCACCGGAATGCCTTGTTGTTTCAGTGATTTGAGTAAACTGAGCGCAGTTTTATTGCCACGCTGGAATTCAAGATTGTCGATATCGCCGTTGCCTTCGGCATAAGGTTCTTCACCAAACACCACCACAGCTACATCCGGTTTTTGTTGGAAGCTGCCGTCTTTGGACAACATGACCTGACCGCCGGCAGCTTTCACCTGACTGGCAAAACCCTGATAAATCGAACTGCCGCCGGGGAAATCGCTGTTTACATTACCAGTGCCTTGCCAGCTGATAGTCCAGCCGCCGCTTTGTAAACCGATGTCATCAGCGGCAGGGCCTGTCAGCAGAATCTTCGCTTTGGGGGATATTGGCAGTAACGACTGATTATTCTTCAGCAATACCAGTGATTTACGCACGGCATCGCGCGCCACAGCGCGGTGCTGAGCGGCGCCAATCAGCTCCAGCTTGCCGGATAAAGCGCGTTTGGCCGGGCCAGGCCGGTCAAACAAACCGGCGCGGAGTTTCACCCGCAGAATACGGCGCACGGCATCGTCGACACGGCTTTGCGCAATTTCACCGCTTTTCAGCTGCGCCAGCAGATTGTGATACAGCGGCTTCCAGGCGGCTGTCGGCACCATATAAATGTCTAAACCCGCATTGACGGCCTGGGCGCAGTTTTCATTAGTGCAGCCCGGAATTTGGCCATGGCCGTTCCAGTCGCCGACCACTAAGCCGTCAAAGCCAAAGCGCTGTTTTAACACTTGCGTCAACAGATATTGGCTGCCGTGGTTTTTCTCGCCGTGCCAGCTGTTAAAAGACGCCATGACTGTTTGCGCGCCGGCCTGCAGACCGCCGACATAACCCTGGGCGTGAATGTCGATCAGCTGTTGTTCGCTGGCGATATTGTCGCCCTGGTCAACGCCGCCTTCAGTGCCGCCGTCGCCGAGGAAGTGTTTGACCGTGCTAATCACATGATGGTCGGTAAGGAATTTTCCACCCGGTTCGCCCTGTAAGCCACGGACTATGGCTGCAGCATAATCGCGCACCAGCGCCGGATCTTCAGCGTAGCCTTCATAAGTGCGGCCCCAGCGGTCGTCCTGTGGCACCGCAACTGTTGGCGCAAAAATCCAGTCGATACCGGTGGCGCGCACTTCCACCGCAGTGGCGCGGGCGATTTGTTCAATCAGTCTGGCGTCACGAGCGGCGCCAAGGCCGATATTGTGCGGGAAAATGGTCGCGCCGATGACGTTGTTGTGACCATGCACCGCATCTGTGCCCCACATGGTCGGAATACTGCTGCCGTCCTGACTGGCATCAATGGACGCCTGATACATGGTTTCGGCGAGTTTAATCCAGTCGGCTGGTGTGGCGTGTTTGTTATTGGCCGGGAAAGAGCCGCCACCGTTGAGGTAAGAACCAAAGCCATATTTGCGCATGTCCTCGACTGTGATGTCACGGATCTCCGGCTGGATCATCTGGGCAATTTTTTGCTCTGGCGTCATACCGGCGAGGATTTTCTCCAGTCGTTGCTCCAGCCTGGCATCCACTGGTACTGCAGAAGTCAGTACCGGCCAGCGCTGGATGTCACGCGCTGTTGTGTCCGCCGGGGTTGCCGCCGCTGCGCTGGCTGTGCTGGTCGTCAAGGCCAGCGTGACCGCCAAAGTCAGAGGCGCCAGGCGATGGGTTACAGAATTCACAGAAAAAACCGGCAATGCTGACAACATAAAATAAAGTCTCCATATGAGAGTTGGCCCGGCACTGCGCTGCGGCACCTGCAATACTGAAGTCGCTTGGCCATATTGATGATTTGAAAGCGCTTACAGATATAGCATCAAATGCGGCGCTGTCAAAGCGCTTTTTCCGGCGGCGTTCGCAGTAGGGTGGGTAGAACTTCAGCAGACAACGCTGAATATGTAACCGGTTACCAGACTATAAAGCTATATAAAACATGCAGATGTTATGCATTATATTTTTTGTATTGACGGGTTATAAAAAATCAACTAATGTCCTGAAAGCGCTTTCAGAGGTGTGTCAGGGCAGTATCAACACCAAAGAAAAAGGCGCAACGTCTGCAGTTCAGGCAGGCAATCGAAGCCAGATAAAAAAAGTCGACAGGGAAACTAAATGAATTCAACTACATTTCACAAAAGCAGACTGGCCACCAGCATTGCGCTGGTGCTCGGCGTTGCGATGCCAGGCTATGCCGCAGCAGATGATGCCGCTGCGGTGGCTGCAGCAGATCAGCAAGAAGAAAAGATTGAAGTGATCAGCGTCACCGGTATCCGCGGCAGTCTGATCAAATCGATGGATACCAAACGCTCAGCGGAAGGTATCGTTGATGCGATTTCAGCCGAAGATATCGGTAAATTCCCCGACACCAACCTGGCGGAATCGCTGCAGCGCATCACCGGTGTGTCGATTGACCGCGTCAACGGCGAAGGCAGTAAAGTAACAGTCCGTGGTTTTGGCCCGGACTTTAACTTAGTGACGTTAAACGGCCGGCAGATGCCGGTGACAACGGGTTCACGCTCTTTTGATTTTGCCAATATTTCTTCTGATTCAATCAGTGGCGTCGAAGTGCACAAAACGTCGCTGGCATCTAATTCGACCGGTGGTATCGGGTCAACTATTGATGTACAGACGCTGCGCCCACTGAACTCAGTCGGCGAAAAAGCCATCGCCAGCATTGCTGCAGTGGATGACCGTTCAACTGACAAAGGCAGTGCCACGCCAGAAATTTCGGCACTGTATTCCAACACCTATAACGACAACAAATTCGGTATTTTATTGTCCGGTTCTTATCAGGAACGCGAAAGCGGTAATCAGCAGGCCAACGTTGGTACTGGCTGGCGCAGCTTTTTAGGCAAAGTGGATGACAACTGGGGCGCCGGCACTGCGGAATGGGGTGGCGTGCCACAAACCAACCAGGTCAACCGTCCAAGCGCAGATGAAGTCTACTCAGTACCACAAACCACTATCTACAAATTTGAAGAACAGCAACGTAAACGCACCAACGGCCAGTTAGTGCTGCAATACAGCCCGCGCGATGACATCAAAGCAACGCTGGATTACACCTACATGCGTAACGATATCGACACCCAATATAACGACGTGTCGGCCTGGTTTACCTTCGCTCCTTCTTCCAGCGTCTGGACTGATGGTCCGGTCTCGTCGCCGTTAGTCTATTCAGAAACCTATGATGCCAAACAAGATTTGTCGATGGGCGCCGGTGATTATGGCGTGCGTAACGAAAGTGGTTCTTTAGGCTTTAATCTGGAATGGGAAGTCAACGACAAGCTGAACCTGAAGTTTGATGCGCACAAGTCTGAAGCCGAAAACAAACCAAATAGTCCAAACGGTTCTAATAGCAGTTTAAGTACTGCCGGTTTTGTCCGTACTTATGCGGCGACTGATTTCAGCGGTGATTTACCTGTGCTGGCGGTGGGTGGTGGCAACGCCGTGACGCCGCAGGACATGCGCGTGACCGGTTCGGTATTTGGTAATGCCCGCAATAAATCTGAGATCGATCAGGTGCAGGTCAAAGGCGGTTATGCGCTGAATGATGAATCCGATATCGATTTTGGTATTTCACTGACGACAGTGGACAATCATTCACAGTCAGTCAACGTGCAGCGCAACGACTGGGGTGGCGTCGGTAAAGCTGGTGATTTAGATCCAAGCTGGTTCCCGGCTGATACCATTCATGACAAGTTCTCAGCCAATGGCGGCAACTTCTCTGCGTTTTCTGGCAAAAACTTCGACGTGCTGAACAAAATCTTTATGTGGGATTTCGAGAAGGTGCGGGCGCAGGCAGAAAAACTTTATACACCAGCCGGTTATACAGGCAAAGGCGATTGCGGCACTGATTTCTGCCCGTCGACCGACTACGCCAGTGATACTGACCGTTATACCGAAGAAGAATCACAAGCGGCTTATTTGCAGTACAACTACCGCAATGAATGGAATGGCAAACCTTACGACCTGCATGTCGGCTTACGTTATGAACAAACCGATGTCACCTCTACATCTGCCGTAGCCGCTTATGACCGCGCTGACTGGATCGCCGACACTGAAATTGCGCTGCATGCCAGCGGTCAGCGTGAATTCCAGACCCAGCAAGGTGATTACGATTATCTGTTACCAAACTTCAGCTTTAACATCGAAGTTGTGGAAGATGTGATGCTGCGGGCCGCGTACAGCGAAACCATTGGCCGGCCGGATTATGTCTCTATCCAGGGCGGTACTGTGGTCGGCACGCTGGCCAACCGTTCAGGCGGCAGTGGTTCGTCCGGTAACCCAAGCCTGTTGCCGCTGGAATCACAAAACTATGATTTTTCAGCAGAATGGTACTACGCCGAGGCGAGTTACGCATCGGCCGGTTATTTCCGTAAAAACGTCACTAACTTTATCACCAACGTCAAAGTGGACTCGACCATTTACAACCTGGCGAACCCGGCCGATGGTAAAAAGTATCGTGAAGCTTTAGCCGCCGTTGGTGCTGATGCTGCCGCGATCCGCAACTGGATCTTCGCCAATTACCCCAATGACCCGAGCGTGAATGTCGCCGGTAAAGTCATCAGCGGTAAAAACGGTGAAGACAACACGATGATCTTCAAAATCGACACGCCGGCCAACGGCACTGACGAAGAGACCATCGACGGTTGGGAATTTGCCATTCAGCACGCCTTTGGCGAGACAGGCTTTGGCACTATCTTGAACTACACCATGGTCGATTCAGGCGTCGAATATGACAACTTTATCCTGAAAGACCAGCCGGCGCTGGTGGGCTTGAGCGACACGGCCAACGCCATCCTGTTCTATGAAAAAGATGGTCTGCAGGCGCGGATTGCTTACAACTGGCGGGATGAGTTCCTGAACTCCCGCGGTCAGGATACCGGTGCCAACCCGAAATACACTGAAGCTTATTCACAAATTGACGCGTCGGTCAGCTATGACCTGCCGCAAGTCAAAGGCTTAACTGTATATCTGGAAGCGCTGAACATCACCGACGAGTATATCCGTGTGCACGGCCGGGCAAAAGAGCAGGTGCTGAGCCTGATCGAAGCCGGTTCACGTTATAGCATCGGTGCCCGTTACAGCTTCTAAGCGAAGTTGTAACAGCAGAAATAAGACAGCAGGTGCAATGGATGTACCCTGCTGAATTGTAAGCGCTCTCTTGTTTGCAACTGTAGTTTGTTGCATGCTGCAGAGCGCTTTTTTTTCGGCTGTATCCGGCTGTTTTAGCCCAATACGCCTCGTGAATTCCAAACCAAGTGGTAAAAGGTCAGGCCGATGCCAAATTGTCCTCCTGCAAAAACTGAAGTGCTGATTGTTGGCGGTGGTGCTGCCGGCTGGCTGACAGCTGCGGTGCTGAGTGCCACGCACAATCTTGATGAAGGCGTGCTGGCGGCACAACCGCGGGTGCAGGTCACTGTGCTGGAATCGCCCGATGTGCCGACTATTGGCGTTGGGGAAGGCACCTGGCCTTCGATGCGCCAGACGTTAAAGCTGATTGGCTTGCCTGAAACCGAATTCTTTCGCTGCTGCGACGTCAGCGCCAAACAAGGCTCTTTGTTTGTCGACTGGTCTGAACCGGGCAGCCACTATTTACACCCATTCACGCTGCCAGCCGGCTGGCCGGAATTTAATCTGGCCACTTGCTGGTTGCCATTTGCCGGCGACATCGCTTTTGCTGATGCCGTCACCACGCAATATCAATTAAGCACGGCTGGTTTTGCGCCGCGTTTACCGCAGGCGCCAGATTATCAGCCGGTACTGAATTACGGCTACCACTTAAACGCCGGCAAATTTACCGCGTTATTGCAGCGCCACTGTCAGGACAAACTCGGTGTCCGTTATGTGCCGGCGCATTTAAAAGAAGTGCTGCTGCGCGCTGATGGTGCCATCGACAAGCTGTTGGCAACCCCGGCGGGCAGTGCCGAGCTTGGTGCTTATCAGGCCGATTTATATGTCGATTGCACCGGCATGCAATCTTTGTTGCTCGGAAAAGCACTGCAGACGCCGCTCACCAGCGTCAAACATATCCTGTTTAACGACCGCGCTCTGGCGGTGCAGGTGCTTTATCCGGACGCAGACACGCCCATCGTCAGCAATACCATCTCGACGGCCCAGAACAGTGGCTGGGTGTGGGATATCGGTCTGCCGACCCGTCGCGGTGTTGGTTTTGTTTATGCCAGCGATTATTGCTCTGACGACGAAGCAGATGCCTGTCTGCGGAATTATCTGAAAAAAACGGCGGGTAGCACACAGGCGACGCTGTTTTTTGCAGAGCAGGCAGAACCACGTCAGCTGCAATTTCAGCCGGGTTATCGCAATGGTTGCTGGCAGCATAACTGTGTGGCTGTAGGCATGGCGGCGGGTTTTATCGAACCTTTGGAAGCCTCTGCGCTTGCCCTGGTGGAGTGGAGCGCCAAAACGCTGGCCGCCGCTTTACCGCTGGACCCGTCCTTGTACAGCCTGGCTGGCGCCAAAATGAACCGGACTTTTCTGCGGCACTGGCAACAAATTATCGAATTCCTCAAGTTGCATTATGTGTTGTCCAAACGCGACACGCCGTATTGGCGCGCGCATCGCGACAGCGCCTCTATTCCGCAGACATTGCAGGACCAGCTGCAGCTTTGGCAGCAGCAAGTGCCGCAGCCGCTGGATTTTGCTTATCAGGATTTGCTGTTTCCCGCCGCCAGCTATCAATATGTGTTGTATGGCATGGGCGCGCTGACGCAGACGCTGCCGGCCAAACCGTCGCAACAGGCGCGCGCCCGCGCTTTATTTGCGCAAAACTACCAGGATTTAACCAAGTTGCAGCAGCTGCTGCCGGATAACCGGCAATTGCTGCAACAGCTGGCGCTGAAAAACCAAAACTAAAAACCAAAATTAAAAAAGAGAAGGATTGCCGCATGACCAACACTGTTTTATTAAATGCTGCCGACCACGCCGACCTTCGCGTGATCACGGCGCGTGGCGCTGAGTATGGCGACAATCAATGGTTTGCCACCACATTCCCGCTGGAGTTTCGTAGTTGTGCGGCTTGTTATCCGTTGTTTTTCTTCAAAGACAATCAAAGCCAACAAACTTATCCAGTTGCGCTGTTTGGCTTTCGCCATGGCGAGAATATGTTTTTACAAGATGGCTGGCAGGGCCAATATCTGCCACTGTCGGTGCGTCGCCAGCCGTTTTTAATTGGCCGCCAGCAAGTGCGCGAAGATGGCATGGTGCGCGAACAACGTGTTTTGCATATCGCGCTGGACCATCCGCGCGTCAGTAAAGCTGAAGGCGAGCCGCTGTTCCTGCCTTATGGCGGTCAGACGCCGTTTTTGCAGGATATGGCCGGCATGTTGGAAACGCTGCATTTGGGCATGCAGGACGCAAATAATTTTGTCGCGTTGCTGGAGCAATATCAGCTGCTGGAACCGGTGACGGTCAATGTCACTTTAAAAGATGGCAGCAGCCATCAGCTGGTCGGTTTTCTGACTATTGCGGAAGAACAGCTGGCCAATCTTGATGGCGTTGCACTGGCGCAATTGCATCAGCACGGTTATCTGCAGGCGATTTATCTGATGATTGCTTCCCAAGCGCAGATCCGGCAGCTGGTTGCGCTGAAAAACCAACAGCTGGGGTTATAAAACATGCAGCCGGTCGCGGAACTGCGTCTCACAACTGAGCCAGGCAAGTTGCCGGATGCGGCGTTGCTCACGGCTGTGTTAAAAAACGCCGAAACGCCGCTGGTGCTGCGTGGCCTCTGCCGTGACTGGCCGCTGACGCAGGCCGGCTTAAAAAGTCCGGCGGCCGCGCTGGAATTGCTGCAAAGCTACAGTGCCGGTTTACCGGTCAGCGCCTGTTATCTGCCGCCTGAAACCCAGGGCCGGGTGTTTTATAACGCGGATTTTTCCGGCTTTAACTATCAGGGTGGCCCGCTGCCTTTTGCTGATTTATGCCTGCGGCTGCTGGACCCGGCGCTTCGCGCCAGTGGTGCCTCGATTTATATGGGGTCAACTGAAGTTGGCCAGTATTTCCCCGGCATCCGCGAACAGCATCAGCTGCCGCTTGATGCTTTGCTTAATGGGGGGGCCGGCGCAGCGCAGGCTTTAGTCAGTATCTGGCTTGGCAGCCAAAGCCGCATCGCCGCGCATTATGATTTCCCGCATAACCTGGCCTGTAATCTGGTTGGCCATCGCCGTTTTACCTTGTTCCCGCCGGAGCAGGTAGCGAATTTATATCCGGGGCCGATGGAATTTGCGCCGGGCGGGCAGGATGTCAGTCTGGTGGATTTCGCTGCACCGGATTTTGCACGTTTTCCACGGTTTGCCGACGCTTTGGCGGCCGGTTTTCAGGTGACCTTAGCGCCTGGCGATGTGCTTTTTATGCCGTCGATGTGGTGGCACCATGTTGAAGCGCTGGATGACTTAAATTTACTGCTGACGCACTGGTGGCGCGACACGCCGGCTTATCTCGGCCGGCCAAATAATGCGTTGCTGAACGCCATGCTCAGCATCCGCCATTTACCCAAAGCGCAGCGCAAAGCCTGGCAGGCGCTATTTGACTATTACATTTTTGCCGACGAACCGGGCGGTGGTGCAGAACTGCCACCGGCGGCGCAGGGCTTATTGCTCCAGCCGCTGGATGAAGCCACGGCGCGGGCGCTTCGAAGCCTGATCATTCAGAAATTACAACGATAAAACAACAGGATTGGACAGATGCAGATGATGAAAAAACAACGGGTGGTGATCGCCGGTGGCGGCACTGCAGGCTGGATGACCGCGGCAGCCCTTGGCAAACTGATGGGCAAACAGTTAGATGTGACGCTGGTGGAGTCTGACGAGATTGGCACTGTCGGCGTTGGCGAAGCCACTATTCCGACTTTGCATCTGTACCATCGCCTGCTCAATATCAACGAAGCCGACATGATGGCCGCGACCAACGCCACTTTTAAGCTCGGCATCATGTTTGAAAACTGGCGCGATGTGGGCAAGAACTATTTGCACTCCTTTGGCTTTTTAGGCAAAGACTGCTGGGCCTGTGGTTTTCAGCATTTCTGGCTTAAAGGCCGTGAAATGGGCTTAGCCTCCGAGATTGGTGATTATTGCGCTGAGCATCTGGCCGCGCGGGAAGGGCGCTTTGCGGCGCTGGCCGGGCAAGACCAAAACCACGCTTACCATTTTGACGCCAGCCTGTACGCCAAATTTCTGCGTGGCATTGCCGAAACCCATGGCGTCAAACGTATCGAGGGCAAAATCGCCGAGGTACAACAGCATGTGTATGAGCAACAGCATGTAAATGGACTGCAGCATCCGCAAAACGGTTTTATCAAAGCGCTGTTGCTGGAGTCCGGCCAATTACTCGAAGGCGATTTGTTTATCGATTGCACCGGCTTTCGCGGCCTGTTGATTGAACAGACATTAATGACCGGTTATGACGACTGGACGCATTGGCTGCCGTGCGACAGCGCTGTGGCCGTGCAAACAGTGTCGACCGGTACGCCGGTGCCGTATACCCGCTCGATTTCGCATCCGGCAGGCTGGCAATGGCGTATCCCTCTGCAAAGCCGGGTCGGCAATGGTCTGGTCTATTGCAGCAAATATCTGTCCGATATGGACGCGAAAACCTTATTAAAAGCCAATGTGCAGGGCGAAATGCTGACCGAGCCGCGGCTGATTAAATTCCGCACCGGCACCCGGCGTAAGCACTGGAATAAAAACTGTATCGCCATTGGCTTGTCGAGCGGCTTTTTGGAGCCGCTGGAATCGACCAGTATTCACCTCATTCAGCGCAGTATTATCCGGCTGCTGCAGATGATGCCGGCCGGCGATGTGGTGCAGGCTGATGTCGACGAATTTAACCAACAGACCAAAGTCGAGATGGAGAACATCCGCGATTTTATCATCCTGCATTACAAAGTGACGGAGCGCAGCGACAGTGCGTTTTGGCGGCATTGTGCAGCGATGGAGATCCCGCCATCTTTGGCCCATCGTATCGAGATGTTTGGTGAGGCCGGTAAAGTGTATAAATTTGCCCAGGAACTGTTTGGTGAAAGTTCCTGGATCCAGGTGATGCTGGGGCAGGGCCTGACACCCAAACAACACCATCCGATTGTGGATTTAATGCCGCAGTCAGAGCTCGCGCAGTTCCTCAGCAATATCAAAACCAATGTGGCGCGGCAGGTACAGGCCTGGCCGCCGCATTATGATTTTGTCCAGCACTACTGCAAAAGCCGGATGATGTAAGGTGTATGCCTTTAATCCACAAGCAAAACTGCAGTGGCTGGAACTGGGGCAAAGCCGCACCCGCGCTTTATTGATTGACGATGCGCTGCTGGATCTGACCCAGATCTGCCGCGACGCCGCTGCCGCAAAATTCCGCCAGGATGCCGGGTCTTATTACCCCGGCATTCGGGCTGAGTTGCCGCAAGCTTATGCCCGTACAGTGCTCGAAGCTGTGTATCCTTTGTTGCTGCAGCTGGTACAGCCGCCGCCGGACTATCGGTTGGTGCCGCAGCAATGGTATTTGTCATTACTGACCACACCGGCAGCACAGCTGCAACCGCTGCAGCGCTTGCCGCATTTTGATAAAGCTGAACCGCTGCATCTGGCGATTTTGCATTATCTGGCCGAAGGTCCGCATGGTGGCACCGGTTTTTTCCGCCACGAAGCGACCGGTTTTGACAAGATTTCGCCAGAGCAGCAACAGCAGTACTTCAGCACCTTGCAACAACAGCTCACGGCTCAAGGCGGGGCTGCGCCTGGCTTTCCGTCTGCTGAAACGCCGTTTTTCCGCCTTTATCAGCAGCTTGCTTATAAACCTAACCGTTTATTGATTTATCCCGGCCATTTACTGCATTCGGCTTTAGTGGAACCGGCGACAGACTTGTCTGCAGATCCGCTGAGCGGCCGGCTGACTGCCAACTTGTTTGTGCAGTTTCAGCCAAAAGCTTCTCAGTGATCCTCTTTCCTGATTTGCAGATATTTCTGAAAGCGCTAACAATGCACTGATGTTTGCTAAAAACCCGAAAAAAAATAAGAAATTTCAATCCGTTTCTTTTGTCTGCTTGACCATTCGCTGAGCAGTTGTTACAGTCAATTGAAAGCGCTTTCAAGATGAAATCTGTGACCTGCCCAAACCAGGCAGCGTTACAGGCGAGCCCGGTCAGGGGACATGACAAGACGACCTTGCAGCAAAAGCAAAGAGACAACGATGAAATTACAATTGCCAGCGGATTCCCGCATTTTAAACACCGATTTTATCTTTGGTGTTGCCACATCTTCTTTTCAGATTGAAGGCGGCCTAGACAGCCGGTTACCTTGTATCTGGGATACTTTTTGCACCAAGCCCGGCGCCATTCGCGACGGCAGTCACGGTGCTGTGGCTTGTGACCATGTCCGTTTGTGGCGCGAGGATGTGCAGCTGATTCAATCGCTTGGAGTTGATGCCTATCGGTTGTCTTTATCCTGGCCGCGGGTGATGCAGCAAAATGGTGAATTAAACCCAACCGGCGTGGCTTTTTACCGTGACTTGCTCGGTGCGTTAAAAGCGCAGGGTATCCGTACTTTTGTCACCTTGTACCACTGGGATTTACCGCAGTATTTAGAAGATCAGGGCGGCTGGCGCAATCGCGACACCGCCTACGCTTTTGCCGATTACGCCGACAAAATCTCCAAAGCGCTGGCCGATTTGGTTGATGCCTGGGCCACGCTGAATGAACCGTTTTGCAGCTCTTACCTTGGTTATGAAATCGGTGTGCACGCACCGGGTTTAAAAAACAAAGGTTGGGGCCGGCAAAGTGCACATCATTTGCTGTTGGCGCACGGCCTTGCAATGCCAATACTGCGGCAAAACGCGCCACAGGCACAGCACGGTATCGTGTTAAATTTCACACCTTGTTATGCTGAAACCGATGCTCCGGCTGATGTCGCTGCGGCTGATTATGCCGACCAGTATTTTAATCAGTGGTATATCAAACCCTTGTTTGATAAAGCCTATCCGGCATGTATCAGCCAGCTTTCGGCAGAAGAACAGCCGCAAATTCAGCCGGGTGATTTTGACATTATTGCCGCGCCGCTGGATTATCTTGGCATTAACTTCTATACCCGCCATGTTTACCGCGCTGATGCGGAACTGGGTTTTGTCGTGGTCGATCAGGTCGGCGTTGCCAAAACCGATATTGGCTGGGAAATTTATCCGCAGGCTTTTACTGATCTGCTGCTGGATTTACACCGCCGTTACCCGTTACCACCGTTGTATATCATGGAAAACGGCGCCGCCGGCGCTGATGAACTGGTGGATGGCAAGGTGCAGGACGATATGCGGCTTGGCTATTATCAGCAACATTTGCTGGCACTCGATAACGCGATGCGGCAAGGTGTGGATGTACGCGGCTACTTCGCCTGGAGCCTGATGGATAACTTCGAATGGGCTGAAGGTTACCTGAAACGCTTTGGTATTGTGTATGTCGATTACGCCACACAGCAGCGCGTGATTAAACAAAGCGGTTTAGCCTTTCGCGACCTCAGCTTAAGCCGCAAAGGCTGAGCAAAAACAGATAATAAAAAAACGGCGCCAACGATGCGCCGTTTGCACTACAACAAATCAACAACTTTGACAGGGTGGCCTATGCTCAGCAAGCGGGAGAAGATCGCGTACGGTCTTGGCGATACCGCCAGTAATATCGTGTTCCAGACGGTCATGATGTTTCTGACTTATTTTTATACCGATATCTTTGGCCTGGCGCCGGCTTATATCGGTTTTATGTTCCTCGCCGTGCGCATTATTGATGCAGTGACAGACCCGATGATGGGCGCCATCGCCGACCGCACTCACAGCAAACATGGTAAATTCCGGCCTTATATCCTGTGGGGTGCTATTCCGTTTGGCATTTTGAGTGTGCTGGCATTTACCACGCCGGACTTGTCTGACCAGGGCAAAATGATTTACGCCTTTGTCACTTACACGTTGCTGATGCTGGTGTATACCGCAGTCAATATTCCTTATTGTGCTTTGGGCGGTGTGTTAACAGCCGATCCGCAGGAGCGGGTGTCGGTACAGTCGTACCGTTTTGTCTGCGCTTTTATCGGTGGTTTGCTGGTGTCTGCCTTGACCCTGCCGCTGGTGGATTATTTTGGCGCCGGTGACAAAGCCAAAGGCTATCAGCTGACCATTCTGCTGATGAGCGTGGCGGGCGTGGTGATGTTTTTACTCTGTTTTGCCGGCACCAAAGAGCGGGTGCAGACCGTGGCGGAGCGTAAAACCAATTTCCGCCAGGATTTCAAAGCCTTGTGGCAAAATGACCAATGGCGGGTGTTATCCGTCGCCGCTCTGTTTTTGCTGACCGGTAATGTGCTGAAAAACACCATGGCGATTTATTACGTCAAATATTACCTTGGCGCGCCGGATGACATCACCTTATTCATTACTCTGGGCATGTTCGGCAGTATGCTCGGTTGCATCGTCGCTAATCCGCTGGCGAAAAAAGTCGAAAAAGTGAAGGCTTACATTGGTTTACAACTGGCTGCGGCGTTTTTCTGTGCCTTGAGTTATTGGATTGCCGCGGATCAGCTGAGCCTCGCTTTTGCGGTCTTTATCGCTTGGAACTTCTGTTTTAATGCGGCCACGCCGTTGTTGTGGGCCAAGATGGCTGACACGGTCGACTACGGCGAGTGGAAAACCGGCATCCGTACTACGGGCATGGTGTATTCATCGATTATTTTCTTTATCAAACTGGGGCTGGCATTAGGCGGCGCGGCCGCAGGCTGGTTGCTGGCTGGTTATGGGTATCAGGCGGATACCGAGCAAACGGAGACGGCCCGCAACGGCATTTTATTGTCATTCAGCTTGTTCCCGGCCATTGGTTCAGTGATTGTTGCCATCGTGATGCGGCATTATCTGCTGGATACCGCCAAAGTGGCGGCAATTCAGGCTGAACTGAAGCAAAGCGCCGGTTAAATTGTCGAAGAGGCACAGCTAAAAAGCTGATACTATTGGGTTTATCAAAGCACAGCTTGGGGGCTCATCAGACCGATGGCTACGATTTACGATGTCTCACTGCGCGCCGGCGTGTCGCTGGCGACAGTGTCCCGGGTCATTAACAAAAACAGCAATGTCAGCGAAAAAACCCGGCAAAAAGTGCTGGATGCGATGGCAGAGCTGGATTACCGACCCAATACCATTGCGCAGTCGCTGGCGTCCAATGTGTCCAATAGTGTCGGTGTGCTGGTGTCGCAGCTGGATGGTCCATATTACGGTCCGATGATGGCTGAAATTGAAGCGGCGCTGCGTGCACAAAACAAACACGTGATCATCGCAGTTGGCCATAGCGACGCGGCGGTGGAGCAGGACAGCGTCGAGTTCTTACTCAGTCGCGGTTGTGATGCGCTCATTCTTGATGTTGAAGCGGTGTCGGACGAGTATCTGGTACAGCTCAGCCAGCGTTCAGTGCCGATTGTGCTGATCAACCGCTACATTCAGGCGATGGAACCGCGCTGCATTTACCTGAATAACGAATTGGGCGGTTATCTTGCCACCCGCCATCTGGTGGATTTAGGCCATCGCAGCATTGCTTATATTTCAGGCCCCAAAAACAAACACGACGCGATGGAGCGTTTGGTTGGCCACCAGCGTGCGCTGGCCGAAGGCGGTCTGGTGTATGACCCGGCGCTTTATATTGAAGGTGATTATAAAGAAGAAGGCGGCGAAGCCGGCATGCTGGCGCTGTTACAAACTGGCAAGTCGTTTTCGGCACTGGTCTGTGCCAACGACCAGATGGCGTCCGGCGCTATTGCCGTTTGTCTGCAGCGCGGTCTGGTGATCCCCAGGGATCTGTCAGTGATCGGTTATGACAACATTCCTTTTGCCAAATACATTTCACCGAAGCTCACCACCGTCAATAACCCTATTCATGAGATGGGCAAGATGGCGGCGTTATGGGTGCTGCGCCATGTGTATGCTGACGACCAGTCGCAGGTCAACAATGTGTTTGAACCTGAACTGGTGGTGCGTGGCTCCGCCATTCGCGCCCAATAAAACCTTTCCGGAGACTTGATTGATGGCTCTGTTTCGCCTTTTGTGCCTGATTGCTGCGCTGTTATGCCCATTCGCCGGAGTGACTGAAGAACAGGCCACTGCCAGCTGGCCGGCCGAGCTGCCGCAGCAGCCGGTTGAAGTACGGGACGCTGCGCTGTTGCAGGTGATTGATGCGACAGCAAAACTAGAGGTTTTGTCCAGCGGCCATCAGTGGGCTGAAGGCCCGGTGGCAGAACCTGGCAGCGGCGCTGTGTTGTTTTCTGACGTGCCGAAAAACCAAATCTGGCGCTGGTCCGAAGCCACCGGATCACAACTGTATATGTCACCTTCCGGTGCTACCGGCTTTCAGCCATCTGCGCTGCAGCAAGGCAGCAACGGGCTGATCTTCAACAAAAAAGGCGAACTGGTGCTGGCGCAGCACGGTGATCGGCGGTTGGCAGTCCGTACCGCACAGCAGGGGCAACAAGCGACGTTTCGCACCCTCATTGGGAACTATCAGGGCAAGGCGCTGAATAGTCCAAATGACCTGATAGAACTCAAAGATGGCCGTTATTTATTTACCGACCCGCCTTATGGTTTAAAAGGTGGCGATCAGGCCGCTGACAAACAACAAGCACATAACGGGGTTTATCAGCTTACGCCCGATGGCGTGGTGAGCCTTGTCAGCACTGAGTTGACCCGACCGAACGGACTTGCAGTGTCCCCGGATGAACAGTTTTTATATGTCGCTAATTCTGATGCCAAGGCGGCGCAGTGGTGGCGTTTTCAGCGCAGCAGCAATGGCCAGTATCAGCACGGCGCTTTATGGCTGGATGCGACAGCTGAAGTGGCCAAAGCCGCAGGCTTACCGGATGGTTTAAAAGTACTGCCCAATGGCATGTTGCTGGCAACAGGGCCTGGTGGTGTTTGGGTCATCAATGCGGATGGGAAAGTGCTGGGGCTGATCAAAACCGGCGTCGCTGCGGCCAATGTGGCGCTGAGTCTGGATCGGCATTATCTCTACATCACCGCCAGCCAATATCTGCTGCGGATCAAGCTCAAGACTTAGCATTTAATGCTGCATATTTAGTCATGACTGACTGGTCCACATAGTTTTTGCGCCGTAACTCTGGCATAGTGATTGTCAGCTCCGCAGTTGCCAGGGTTTTCGCCTATGCGTCGTTTTTTCTGCAGTGTTCTGTTTTTCATCGCAGGCCCTTTGTATGCGGCCGCACCGCTGCAGCTGCTGACTGAGCATTTCCCACCATATAACTATCAGGATGGCGACCGCATCACCGGCATCAACGCCGAAATCATTCATCGTCTGTGCGAAATCACCAACACAAAGTGCAGCATGCAGCTGTATCCCTGGTTGCGGGCTTATGAATACACCTTACAGAATCCGCAAGGCGGCCTGTTCACCACATCCCGTACGCCAGAGCGTCAGGCTAAGTTTCAATGGGTCGGGCCTTTGGCATCATCCCGAGCCTTCTTATATCGCTTAAAAAGCCGGCCGCAGGTTAATCCAAAGAATTTACAACAAGCGCAGCAATTTGGTGTCGCTGTGGCCCGGGGTGACGTTTACGAAGAATTTCTGCTACAGAATGGTTTTATCCGCGGTAAAAATCTGCTGGATTTCTCGTCAAAGTCGGCGCCTATTGCATTATTTTTACAAGGGAAAGTAGATTTAATTATCGGCTCTGAACTGGTGATGCCGGCCTGGCTGGCGGCGCATAACTCCAGTGTTGAACTGGTAGAGCCGGTACTGGAACTGGAAACCAAAGGTGATAACTATCTGGCATTGAATCTGGCGGTGCCGCCGGCGCAGGTTGAGGCCTTACAGCAGGCGCTCGATGAGATGAAACGCAGCGGCGAATATCAGCGGATTGTGGCGCGGCTTTTTGTTGAAGTGATGCCGGAAGTGCGGTCGAACAAAATTAAATCCGCCATAAGTAACTGAATTTTAATTAACTATTAAATTACGCTGACATCTGCTGTCAGTGAAAGCTGACAATTGCCGGACGACCTGTTTTGCCGCTTTGGCAGCGACTTTGATCTGCATCAACAAAACGCCGCGCTTTGACCTTTATCGTGAAGTGGTTATTGAGTTTACAATATTTTCACTTCTTGAGGCCGACATGCAGCACAATCCACTGGGCCTGCGGGGCATCGAATTTACCGAATTCGCCGCCGCCGACAGCAGCTATTTACATCAGGTTTTTCAGGCTTTTGGTTTTTCCAGAACCCGGCAGTTTAAGGGAAAAGCCATTGATTATTATCAGCAAAATGACATCCATATTTTATTAAATCGTGAGCGCAGCGGCTTTTCGGCCGACTTCAGCCGCACTCATGGCCCGGCGATTTGCGCCATGGGCTGGCGGGTCGATGATGCGGTTGCCGCAAGGCGAATTGCGCTGGAACGCGGTGCCCGTGGCGCAGATCCGGCCCTGACTGACCTGCCATATCCGGCAATCTACGGCATTGGCGACAGCCTGATTTATTTTATTGACCGCTTTCACGCCACAGATTCGATTTATCAGCGCGATTTTGAACCACATGATGAACCGGCTATTGTCGAAGATCTGGGTTTCAGCTGTATTGACCACCTTACTAACAACGTGGTCAAAGGCACCATGCAGCACTGGGCGG
>SSFI01000081.1 GCA_008015325.1 Rheinheimera sp. | reverse complement strand
GCTGTATCTTAAATTCCACCTGATCCGCAGCCATGCCGCCTTGCTGGCGAGTGGCTTTGAACAGGCCAGCTTTGACTTTTACGGCCGTGCTTTAAACGGTCTGCAGCAACAAAAACCACGGGAAGAACGCGCCGTTGCCGCCATCGATGAAGCCTTAGGTTTTATGGTCGGCAAGCTGTATGTGGAAAAACATTTCAAACCTGAAGCCAAAGCACGGATGGAGCAGCTGATTAAAAACCTGCGCGCCGCCTTTGAGCAGTCCATCAACGGCCTGGAGTGGATGAGCCCTGAGACGAAACAACAGGCCCTGGCGAAACTCGCGAAGTTCAATACCAAAATTGGTTACCCGGATGTCTGGCGGGATTACAGCTGTCTGGAGATTAAAGCCGGTGATTTAGTCGGCAATATGCAGCGCAGCAGTGCCTGTGAATATCAGCGCAATACCGGTCGCCTTGGCAAACCGGTCGATCGCACCGACTGGGGCATGACGCCACAAACGGTCAACGCTTATTACAGCTCTACGATGAATGAAATTGTGTTCCCGGCGGCGATTCTGCAACCACCGTTTTTTAACGTCGAAGCCGACGATGCCGTCAACTATGGCGCTATCGGTGGCGTGATTGGCCACGAAATTACGCATGGTTTTGACGATCAGGGCCGCCGTTCTGACGGTGATGGTAACCTGCGTGACTGGTGGACGCCGGACGATGAGCAGAAATTTAAACAACGCGCCCAGCTGATGATTGACCAGTACAGCGCCTTTAATCCGATTGATGATTTGCATCTGCAGGGCGCGCTGGGCCTTGGTGAAAATATCGCTGACCTCGGTGGTCTCACCGTCTCTTACCGCGCTTATCAGAATTCGCTGGGCGGCAAACCGGCTCCGGTGATTGACGGCTTTACCGGCGAAAAACGCTTCTTTACCGGTTGGGCGCAAGTCTGGCGGATTAAATTCCGTGACGAAGCGCTGCGTCAGCAAATTATCACCGGACCGCATTCACCGGGCATGTACCGGGTGCTTGGTGTGTTGTCGAATATGCCGGAGTTCTATCAGGCTTATGACGTCAAGCCGGGCGACGGCATGTACCGGCCTGACGATGTGCGGGTGAAGATCTGGTAACAGCAGTTATCTGCCAGACATAAACGGGACTTCGGTCCCGTTTTTGTACTGAAATTGTTCCGGATGCGGCTGCTGCCATTTGGTGTGCTGTTAACGGCGTGTATAATCGGCGCAACTTTTCGCCAAGGGAATGAATTTTGAAACTCAAACTGTTATCTCTGTTGGTTTGTACTGCCGCTGCTGTCAGCACACCGGCTTCCGCCGGCTGGTGGATTGAAGCGGATGATCTGTCGCTGCGCAGCGATATTCAACTGCTGTCTGATAGCGGTTATATCCGTCAGCCCATCAATACCTTTCCTCTGATGTGGAGCGGCATCGTCCAGGACTTGCAGCAACTAGACCCGGCCACTTTGGACCAGGACGCACAACAAGCGCTACAGCGCGTGATGACGCTCTGGCAACGCGACCGGCGTGAAGTGCAGGCCAGCCTGAGCCTTGCCGGTGAAACTGAACAGCCGGCCTTTGTGCGTTTTGGCGATACACTGCGCGATAAAGCCCAGGCGCAGGCCAGTGGCAGTTATCAGACCGAGCATGTCAGCGCGCGGCTGCAGGTCAGCCAGGTCAGTCAGCCGTTTGATCAGAATAAATCCCGCCTCGACGGCAGTTATGTCGCAGTCAAAGCCGGCAACTGGATTGTCAGCGCCGGCGCGCTGGAAAAATACTGGGGCCCGTCTTTTGATAGCAGCGCCATTTTGTCGACCAATGCCCGGCCGGTGCCGGCCATGACCCTGAGCCGTCATTCCAGCGTAGCCGGCGCCGACGACTGGCTGCCGGCCTGGACTTTCACCACCAGCTTTGGCCAGCTCAGCAGCCGCGCTGAGGTACCTGATGCCAAACTGTGGCAGGCACGTCTTGGGATCAAACCACTGAATTCGCTGGAAATGGGTTTTAGCTGGGTGATGACTTACGGTGGCGATGGGTATGGCAATGGCCTGAATGACTGGTTTGACGGCTTATTCCGCGGCGGTCAGATTGAAGGCACCGAAAATATGCTGGCCGGTTACGATTTGCGCTGGAGCACCAGTTTGCTCGGCCAGCCGGTCGGCATTTACTGGTCCGCCATTGCTGATGACTTCGGTACCAAGAGTCTGCAGCTGTACAAAGTGTCTTACCAGCTGGGTATTGATACTTATATTCGCGCGCTGAGTAGTCGTGTGTATCTGGAAGCGCTGGATACCGCAATTGACTGCAGTAACGAGCGTAAATTCAACTGTTTTTACGAGCACAGCACCCACTATGATGGTTACCGCCGTTATGGCCGTGCTTTTGGCACTTCGTACGACAATGACAGCAAAGTGCTGAATATCGGTATCCTGACCCAGCTCGACAGCCAGACCAGCTGGCATAACAAGCTCGCCTGGTTACGGCTGAACGTCGATGGTGACCGCGTGGATTTACCGTCGCAGTGGACCCAAACGCAATTACCGGCCCGCACCGTGTTGTTGTGGCGTACCGAACAACAATGGCGCGAGCAGGCTGACCAGTGGAAGTGGGGGCTTGAATTTAGCAATACACTGGATAAAGCCAGTGGTAGCCGTGACTGGCAATCAGAACTATTCCTGAGCTGGAGCCGTCACTTCTGATTCACTGCATAATCAGCTGAAATCTTTGTGCATACGTATGCAATTCACTGCGAGCTGACCGCAGTGAGTTGCTGCATTTCAGCATTCCCCGCTGTCTCTAAACCGCTTTCATTTGCGCAATATGCACCTATTGCCACTTCGATTTGAAACTAATCATTTTTTTCACAAATTCTGTGCTATTCGTTACATGGGACTGGCCTCGAAGTTGGGACATTTCAGTGCGATTCCGCTGAAAAAACCAACGCTAAAATCGCGGATTGCACGTGCTTGGTGCAAGGTTGTGAAAAGTTGCACTGCTCCGGCGCAAAAGCGTGATTATGAATACGTATTCATGTTGTATCGGGGGGAGGTTCCACATAGAAATAGCATGGTTGTCACACTTCATGCCCCTTGGTATGGAGCACACAACCAAATAACTATGAAACACCACACCGGGGATGAAGGGCAATGAAACACTATAAACTCAGCGTACTGACGCTGGCACTGGCTGCAGCCGGTTTCAGCACCTCAGGCTTTGCAGCACAAGAAGCTGCTGCGGATGCCGGCAAAAAACTCACACCTACCGAAGCTCGCGCCAAGGCTAAAGCCGAAGCAGCCGTTGAAGTAATCGAAATCAAAGGTTTCCGTCGTTCTGTTGTTGAATCCATCAACACTAAACGTTTCTCAACCAACGTGGTTGAATCTATTTCTGCGGAAGACATCGGTAAATTACCGGATTCCAGTATCGCTGAATCGATTTCGCGTCTGCCGGGTCTGGCGTCACAGCGTCTGGACGGTCGTGCCAGCAAAGTTAGTATCCGGGGTTTTGGTGAAAACGAAAGCGCCACCACTTTTAACGGCCGTGAGCAGGTCTCTATCGGTGACAACCGCGGCGTAGAATTCGATTTATACCCGTCTGAAATTATGAGCGGCGTGACCGTTTATAAAACACCAAACGCCACACTGGAAGCAGAAGGCATCGCCGGTGTCATCGACATGCAAACGGTCAAACCATTAAGCCGTGAACGCACTATTCAGTTCAACGGCCAGTACGAAATGACCAGCCTGGATAAACTGAACCCGGACGGTAAAGACTCAGGCGCCCGCGGTACTTTCTCTTACATCGATAAATTCGCCAATGACACTATCGGTGTGGCATTTGCGTATTCAAAAATGAGCTCGCCAAACCAGGAAAAACGCTGGAACGCCTGGGGTTACCCGGAGTTTTCAGTTGCGGGTAAAAACTACTCCATCCTGGGTGGTGCCAAGCCGTTTGTCCGTTCATCAGTACTGGACCGTGATTCTGCGTTGTTAGTGGTTGAAGCTGCACCAAACGACAAGCTGAAAATGACTTTTGACGCGCTGTACGTGGATTTCTCTGACGAGAAAATTCTGCGCGGCATCGAAATTCCATTCGCCTGGGGTTATAACCGTGGCACTTCAGCGGTTGAAGTCGATCCGGCTACTGGTTTCGTCACTAAAGGTGCAGTCAGCAATGAATATCTGGTGGTCCGTAACGACCTGGAAAACCGCGACGCCAAAATGAACGCTTTCGGTTTTAACGCCGATTACAACCTGAATGACGACTGGACTTTAAACTTCGACGCCAGCCACTCATCGGTTGAGCGCGAAATTTGGTCCTTCGAAAGCTACGCCGGTACTGGCCGTGGTGACAAGCTGGGTGTTGGTGACAACCTGAGCTATGAATTAAAACCTGGTAACTCAGGCGCTGTCTTTACGCCAAGCCTGAACTACGGTGATTACAACCTGATTAAACTGGGTGGCCCACGCAGCTGGGGCTGGAGTACAGCACTGAACCAGAAATTCGGTGTGGTCGGTAACGACCTGTACGAAAACACCGCCCAAGACGGTTTTATCAACGCGCCAACTGTTGATGACGAAATGAACGCCTTTAAACTGGCTGCCACGCAAATGCTGGAAGACGCCGGTATGTTCACCAAAATGCACTATGGCGTGTCGTACAAAACCCGTGAAAAAGACAAAAAGTCAGAAGGTTACTTCATGACTTTAAAAGACTTCCCGGCGATGGTGTCTGTGCCTGATCAATACCGCATGGGTACTGTGAACCTGGATTTCATCGGCATGGGCAATATGATTGCTTATGATTCCGGCGCTATGTTAAACGACGGTTATTATGTGCTGACCGCCGAAAGCCTGACCAACCAGAGCCACTCGTTCAAAACCTGGACTGTCGGTGAAGATGTGACTTCACTGTATACCCAGGCTGATTTAGAAGCCGAAGTTGGCGGTATTCCGGTGACTGGTAGCGTCGGCGTGCGTTATGTCAAAACTGAACAGGATTCACAAGGCACCGCTTTTGGTACTGTGAATGGTCTGATCGTGGCTTCGCCAACAGATATCGATCACAGCTACAGCCACGTGCTGCCAAGCCTGAACCTGATTTTTGACGTGGCCGAGAACCAGTCTGTGCGTTTTGGTGCAGCGAAAACGCTGTCGCGCCCATTAATGGGTGATATGAACGCTTCTGTTGGCGCGAGTTACAGCCAGCAGGTTGACAGCAATGGCAACAACTGGAGCGTCAGCGGTGGTAACCCGCTGCTGGAGCCAAAAGAAGCCCTGGGTATCGACTTGTCATATGAGAACTACTTCTCTGATGAAGGTTATTTCTCTGTGGCGTACTTCTGGAAAGATCTGAACGAGTGGATCTTTGACGGTAAGTACCAGGTTGATTTAGCCGGTGTGGCTGATCCAAGCACTGGCCAAGTGCCACCATCTTCACGTGCTACCGGTTCAGGTAAAGTGAACGGTGGCGGCGGTACGCTGCAAGGCACTGAATTTGCTGCAACTGTACCACTGAGCGCTGTCAGCGACATCCTGGAAGGTTTTGGTCTGATCGCAAGCTACACCATTGTTGATCAGGACATTCAGGATCCGCTGGGTAAAGATTACGAGTTGCCAGGCCTGTCCAAAGAAATCATTTCTGCGACGGCGTTCTTTGAACGCAATGGCTTCCAGGCCCGCGTCAGTGCCCGTAAACGTGGTGATTTTAAAGGTGACGTCTACGGTATCGGTTTCGACACCCAACAAGTGGATATCGAAGGCGAGACTATTGTTGACGCGCAAATTGGTTATGACTTCGGCGAAGCCGGCTTTAAAGAGTTAGACGGTCTGTCTATCTTCCTGCAAGGCCAGAACTTAACCGACGAGCCATTTGTGTCAACTCAGGGCGACGCGCTGAAGATCCGCGATTATCAGCAATACGGCAAAACCTACCTGTTAGGCTTCAGCTACAAGCTGTAATTTCTGCCACAATCAAAGCCCCGGTTTCGGGGCTTTTTTTATGTACAGAGAAGGACGGTACAGTGAATCAGGGATTTCGAAACGCCAACAGTTTGGCGTTTCGCCTGATGAACGCCATTTGCTCTGCAAATGGCAAAATGCAGGTACGTGGTATCCAGTACGTGGTACCCAGTACGTGGTACCCAGTACGTGGTACCCAGAGCTTTGTGGCGATGTGAAGTAACAAAACGGAGTCGTGATGCAAGCAAATAAACCGGTGCGTGAAGTAGTGATTTTAGGTGGCGGCACTGCCGGCTGGATTTCAGCGTCGCTGCTCGTCAAGTTACTGGGTAAATCCATTCGCATCACTTTGGTGGAAAGTGACGAGATTGGCATTATCGGTGTCGGCGAAGCGACTATTCCGCCGATCATGACCTTTAACGCCGCACTCGGCATTGATGAAAAAGCCTTTGTTCGCGCGACCAAAGGTACGATTAAACTCGGTATTGAATTCGAGAACTGGCGTCAGATTGGCGACCGCTACATGCACGCCTTTGGCAGCATTGGTAAAGAATTCCCCAGCTGTAATTTCCATCATTTTTGGGTGCGTAGCCAGAAGCTCGGTATGCCTTATGATTTCTGGGATTTTTCGCTGGCCTATCAGGCGGCGGTGCAGCATAAGTTTGGTCATCTGGCGAAAATCGACGGGGTGAATCTGCCCGGTTTATCTTATGCCTATCATTTTGATGCCGGGCTTTATGCGCAGTTTTTACGCCAGTTCAGTGAAAACCTCGGTGTGCGGCGCATTGAAGGCAAGGTCAGTCAGGTGCTGCGCCACGCTGACAACGGTGATGTGGCAACGCTGGTGCTGCAAAATGGTGAGCAGGTAAACGGCGATTTATTTATTGATTGCAGTGGCTTACATGCGCTGCTCATCGAAAAAACCTTAAACACCGGTTATGAGGACTGGAGCCACTGGCTGCCGGCCGACAGCGCGCTGGCGGTGCCTTGTGCTTCGGTGGAGCCCATCACGCCATACACCAAATCCATTGCCCACGCCAAAGGCTGGCAATGGCGCATTCCACTGCAGCACCGCATCGGCAATGGCTTTGTGTATTCCTCCAAATACTGCAGCGACGAAGAAGCCAAAGCGACTTTGCTGGCGAATCTCGATGGCGCACCTTTGGCCGAGCCGCGCAAAATCAGCTTTAAAACCGGCCGGCGGCGTAAACAGTGGAGCCACAACGTGGTCAGCATCGGTTTATCCAGTGGCTTCCTCGAACCGCTGGAGTCGACCAGTATTCACCTGATCCAATCCGGGGTGCTGCGTTTACTGAAGTTTTTCCCGAATAACGGCATTTCGCCGGCGATGCGCGACGAGTTTAACCGTTTGTCGCAGATTGAATTCGAGCAAATTCGCGATTTTATTATCCTGCATTACAAGCTGAACGAACGCACCGGCAGTCAGTACTGGCTGGACTGCGCGCGGATGGACGTGCCGGAGACTTTGCGGCGCAAAATGGCGATGTTCCGTGAAACCGGTATGGTGCAGCGCGAACAGGACGAGCTGTTCTCTGAGATCGCCTGGCAACAGGTGATGATAGGTCAGGGCGTGATCCCGGCGGATTACCACAGCATGGCCAATGCCATTGATGAAGCCGCGCTGAAAGAGCTGCTGGATAACCTTAAAGCAGTGATGCAGGTCACCGTTAACCGCTTGCCGCCGCATCAGGATTTTATCAATTTCTGCTTAAGTTAAGGCGCAGCTAATGATGAAACGCATCAAGCCGGTTTTGCCACTATTGTTGCTGAGCAGCGCTGCGGTGGCACAGCCGGGGCCTTTACAGGTGCCGTCGCCGGACTGGCGCGATCAGGTGATTTATTTTGTGCTGACCGACCGCTTTGCCGACGGTGACCCGACCAATAACAACCAGGGCGCCGGCGAATACAATCCGGCGAAATCCAGCCATTACAGCGGTGGCGACCTCAAAGGTATTCAGCAGAAGCTGGATTATATACAGGGACTTGGCGCAACTGCTGTCTGGCTGACGCCGCCGGTGGCGAATCAGTGGTGGAGTGACAAAGCGCAATACGCCGGTTATCACGGTTATTGGGCTACCGACTTTGCCAATATCGACGCGCATTACGGCACGCTGGCGGATTATCAGGCCTTATCGCGGGATTTACATGGCCGTGGCATGTATTTGATCCAGGATATTGTGGTCAATCATACCGGCAATTTCTTTGGTTACGACGGCCCTTATGATGCGACTGACACGGCGAAAAACTTTGTGCTGTATGAAAGCCAAAACAGTCGCCAAAGCGCGCCGGTGCAGCCGCCTTTTGATCAGATCAACCGCTTAAACCCGGCGCATGCCGCGGCGAATATCTTCCATTGGACGCCGCCGATCATTGACCCGACCCTGCCAGGCCAGGAATTTAACTATCAGCTGGCGACACTCGCCGACATCAACACCGCCAATCCGCGCGTGCGGCAGGCACTCAAGCATAGTTACCGTTATTGGCTGGAGCAGGCCGGTGTGGATGCTTATCGCATTGATACCGCAAAATATGTCGAACACGAATTCTGGCAGGATTTTCTGCATGCGCCCGATGGCGTGCTGGCTAAAGCGCGGGAACTTGGCAAACCGCATTTCCTCGCTTTCGGTGAAGTGTTTGAAGCATCCAGGCCGTTTGAGGCCGATGGTGAAGCCAAACTGCGGCGATTCCTCGGCACTGCGGAAAAACCGGAACTCAATTCAGTCATCGCCTTTCCACTGTATTTTGAGCTGAACCGAGTGTTGGCAGAAGGGCAGCCTGCGGCGCAGCTCGGTTACCGGCTACAGCAGCATGTCAGTCAGTTTCCGCAGCCGCATTTGTTGCCGACTTTTCTGAATAATCACGACACCAAACGCTTTCTGGCGGCCGGCAGCCCGGCGGCATTTTTACAGGCTTACGCGCTGCTGTTTACCATTCCCGGCATTCCGGTGATTTATCAGGGCGATGAACAGCTGTTGCCGGAAAGCCGTCAGGCGATGTTTAAAGGCGGCTGGGGCGCTACTGCTGATGCCTTCCGGCCAGAGCACAGCATGTACCAGCATATTCGTCAGCTGGCAGGTTTACGTAAGCAACACCGTCTGTTTAGCCGTGGTAAGTTCAGCCTGCTGCAGGCCGAAACTGCCGGTGCCGGCATTCTGGCTTACCAGATGCAATATCAGGGGCAAAAGGCGGTGGTGGTGATGAATACCGCCGACAGCCCGCGTTTATTAGCCGGATTAAAGCTCGGTGCCAGTCAGGCTCGTGTGTTATGGCAAAGCTCGGGCGCGGCGTCCGGCCTATTGCCGCTTAATCCCGCTGGCGAGTTGACGTTGGAATTACCGGGGCGTGCGGTGTTGGTGCTGCAACCTGAAGGCGAGGCTGCCAGTAAGGCTGTTGCGGCTGGCAGGTTAACGTTGGGCGAGTTACCGCCAAGCCCACTCAGTCAGGATGTCTGGCTGCAAGGCCGTACAGACAGACCTGATTTACCAGTTTGGCCGGTGCTTGATGGCCAGTTACATCAGCTACCGCCAGTGCGCGCTGCGGCGGATGGCAGTTTTCGGTTACTGTTACCGGTGCGGGACTTGGGTTTGCAGCAGCATCGTTTACAGCTGTATCAGGCCGAAACCGGCGCGCTGAGCCCGGTCTGGCACTATCAGACCGACGTCAAAGCTGCCAGCTGGACTGCTACTGCAGAGGACCCGCCAGACGATGACAAAGGTTTTGACGGCAACTACACAGGGCCAACCCAGCCGCATGCCCAGCAGCAGCGCGATATCCGCGGGCTGAGTGCCCGGGCTGGTGGCAATGTGCTGGAACTGGAGCTGCAGATGCAGCAAATCAGTCAGTTCTGGGCGCCGGCTAATGGTTTTGACAATGTGCATTTTGCTCTGTTTTTCCATCTGCCGCTGGCGACACAGCTGCCCGGTGCCACTGTGTTGCCGGGGCTGAACCGTAGCATGCCGCAAGGGGCTTCCTGGCAATTGGGCCATTTCCTGTTCGGTTGGGGCAATTCAGTGTTTAATGCCGCTGGTGCGGACGCTACTTCGACCGGGCAAAAACTCGGTGCGGCACCACAAGTGATAGTGGATGCGGCGAAGGGGTTGATTCGTATCGGTTATAACGCAGCTGCGCTGGGGTTGCCGGGGTGGGATGGCGCGAAAATTTACCTGTCGACCTGGGATAAAACCGGTGAAGGCGTGCTGCGCAGTATCGAACTGACGCCATCGCCGTGGAATTTTAGCGCGAAGGCAACAGATGCGCCAAAAGTTATGGATGACCTTTGGCTTGAGCTGAAAGCGGTTAACAGCTCTGACCACTGACAAGGTCGGGAACCTGCGGTGGTTCACTCAGTCACATCAATGCCCGTGTTTGTTTCGGGTATGACAGTGATGCGAGGAAAAGAGGATGTTGTCAAAAATCCGCAGCCGGATCATCCGGTTTTTGCAGCTCAGCCAATGTCGTTTTGATGTCGACGGTCAGAAAATTCATACCTGCAATGCCTGCCTGACTTTCCAGCCGCAGGCGTTGTTAATAGAACGCCCCGGCAAACCCAGCCGGCTGATGCCGTATGAAAAACTCAATCTCGACCGCTTATTGTTTTTGATTAATCCTGCGATTACAGTGCACTAAATGCTGTGTTCCAGCTGAAAAGTTGGCGGCAACTGTCCGCGTAAAGGAGTCCGGGCTTGGCTGAACTGCGTGTCGCCACTTTAAATTTGCTGAATTTTGCCGCGCCGCCGCTGGCCTGTTATGAATGGGACAATATTTATAGTCAGGCGCAGTGGCAGCAAAAAACCAACTGGCTGAAAACGCTGCTGCAACAGCAGCAGCCGGATATTCTGGCACTGCAGGAAGTGTTTTCGGTTACGGAATTGCGTGAGCTGCTGGCGACACTGGGTTACGCCTGGTTTGCTGTGGTCGAGCAACCGGAATTACTCGACCAGCACGTGTTTACCCGTCCGGTAGTGGCCATCGCCAGCCGGTATCCCATGCTGAAGGTTGAAGAAATCACTGCCGATGCTGCCGGTCTGGCGCAGCTGAGGCTGCAAAGCTTCCAGTTCAGTCGCAAACCTGTGCTGGTGCAGCTTGAAACACCACAGTTTGGCAAGCTCCGGGTTGCTGCTGTGCATCTGAAATCACGTCGGCCGGCGGAGTTGCCGGATGCCGCGCTGGCATTATGGGCGTCTGAATTGCAGCGTGGTCATGAAGCGGCGTTGCTGCGCCAGGCGCTGGCTGTGCAATGCCAGGCGGAGCCGCTGATTGTGGCTGGTGATTTTAATGATGTGCTGAGTTCGGCGTTATTGCAGCCGCTGCTGGCGGCAGATCGCAGTCAACAACCGCTATTCCTGTTGCAGGATGCGGCGGAGCTGGCGGCGGAAGCTTACCGCGCGCCGACACACTACTATGGCGCCGGCGGTCAGGTATTAGATTATCTGCTGGTGTCTGCGGCTTTTGATCCGCGCCACCATCATGCTTGTGGTGAAGTCAGCAGTTATCAGGTGGTGGACCGGCATCTGGTCAGCCCGGTGTTTGCGCGTGATGGCTATAGCAGCGACCACGCTTATGTAGAAATCAATCTGAAGCCGCTTAAATCTCGCTAGCGGCAGGTTCTGTTGTGGACGCTGTCTCTGTTGCCGGACTGGTTTCAGTGTCTGCTTTTTGTTTCAGCCGGATCGAGTTTTTCACCTGAATATTTTTTTTCTGTTTGGCGCGTTTGGCGATTTTCTTTTTCAGGGCTTTGGCTGAGCTCATAGCAGGGTTCCGGTCTGGGTCATCAAAAGCAGTATTCTAGCGGATCGCCGGCGTCGCGCCCAGCTTTGCTTGCTTCGTCAGCTGTTCGCTTAATACTTTTGGCCGGTAACTTTGCTCCAGCTGTTGTAATTCGCCGCTTTGCTGCAGGCGGCGGATGGCTTTATTCAGCGCCGCCATCGTCGCCAGATTCACCGTTTGCTGACTGGCCATCAGATGCGCCGGTGTGACGTGAAGCTGTGGGCTGGCGAGCCGGATATCCATGATCCGGTCCGGGCCGACAAAATGGTAAAACAGGTCGGCGTCAATCAGCACCAAATCGCCGCGGCTGGGCGTGGCGAATAACAGTTCAGTGCCGATCTGCGCATCCGGATAAGCCGTATAGCGTTTTTGCTGTTTAAATCGGTTGCGGTACTGCTCAAACTCAATGCCGTACCAGCCGCTGGCCGGGCCTATCAGCCGAAGGCCCAGTCGCAGCGCATCGGCGAGGCTGAGCTCGTCCGGCAGGTCGCTGCGTTTGCGCGCGAACATACCAACCACTTCCTGCCGGTACGGTTGGCTAAAGCGGGCAAAACGCTCACGATCCGGGTTTTTCGAGGCGCGGATCATTAAATCAATCTCGCCATCCTGCAAGCTTTTGACAATACGCGCGCCGGTCATCGGCGTGACATGCCAGCGCACCTGACAACCGGCGGCCTGCATAATGACGCTGATCAGATCGACATCCATGCCGCGCAGCTGGCCGCTGGCGTCGTAATATGCCGATGGTGCATGCAGATCCAGGTGTACCCGCAGTGGCTGCGGACATACCGCATTCGCTGCCGTGGCAGCAAATGTATGAGCTGCGTACAGCAGCATAGAGAAAGTAAAAATCAGCGCTTTAAACACACAATACCTATCAGCTCGGCCTGACCACTTAAACGGGCCGTTTCGGCGCTATTATCGCGGATCCGGGGCCTGTGTCTGGTCTTATCTTTGGTAATTGTCGCTGCTTCTGGCTAAAATGTCGGCCTTTTTCTGACAATTGGCGCAATTATGCGGATTATTCTGGCTCCGATGGAAGGGGTGGTCGACCATTTAATGCGCGACATGCTGACGCGAATTGGTGGTTTTGATTTATGTATCACTGAATTTGTCCGGGTCGTTGACCAGTTATTGCCGCGCCGGGTCTTTACCCGGCTTTGCCCTGAACTGCTCAATGGCGGCAAAACGCCGGCAGGCACGCCGGTGCGGGTGCAATTGCTGGGGCAGGAGCCAGAATGGCTGGCCGAAAATGCTGCCCGAGCCGTCGCCTTGGGGTCGCCTGGCGTGGATTTAAACTTTGGCTGTCCGGCCAAAACGGTGAATAAAAGCAAAGGCGGCGCTGTGCTGCTGAAAGAAACCGAAACGCTGTATCGTATTATGCAGGCGGTGCGCAGCGCGGTGCCTGTCGAGTTTCCGGTTACGGCGAAAATGCGTTTGGGTTTTGATGACACCAGTCTGGCGCTGGATAACGCCCGGGCGCTGGCCGAAGCCGGCGCGTCTGAGCTGACGGTGCATGCCCGCACCAAAGCCGATGGTTATCGCCCGCCGGCCTATTGGCCCTGGATTGCAGAGATCCGTAAAGTCATCAGTATTCCGGTGATTGCCAACGGCGAAATCTGGCAACCGACTGATGCGGCGCTCTGTCGCGAGCAAAGTGGTTCCACCGATATTATGCTCGGACGTGGCGCGCTGGCGCAGCCGAATCTGGCGCTGCGTATTCGTGACGGCGTGCCCTTGTTACCCTGGCCGGAAGTGCTGGCGATGCTGATGCGTTACTCCGAATACGAAATCGCCGGCGACAAAGGCTTGTATTACAGCAACCGCATCAAACAATGGTTCAGTTATCTGCGCCTGCAATACCCGGAAGCTGAGGTTTTATTCCAGCAACTGCGGCTGCTGCGCAAAAGTGCTGAGATTGTCGCGCTGTTGCAACAGCAGCTACAGCGCCACTGACGCTGTTATTGCGCGTGTGCGACGCGGCTGCGCCTGAACCACAGGGCCAGCCCCATGCCAAAGACGCCGCTCAGCATCAGTAGCGCGAAGGGTAGTACCGAAGTCTGACCGCCGAGCGCCAGTAAAGGCCCGGCGGCGGCGCCGGCCCCAAAGCGTAAAGTGCCAATCACTGCGGTCGCAGTGCCGGAATGCTCTGGAAACTCTATCAAAATCAACGCATCAGCATTAGTGGCGCAGATGCCGAGACTGGCCATCAGCGGAATAATCGCCAGCACCACAGCCCATAATGGCGCATCGAGCGCGCCAAGCATTGTTAGCAACAAGGCCCAGACCACAGCACTGCCAAAAGCAACCTTCAATAACTTCGCGCTGCCAAGATGCACCACGAGCCGGGCGTTGGCAAAGTTGGCACTAATCAGCGCCAGCACGTTACAGCCAAACAGCAGACTGAAGGTGGTGGTGTCGACGTGGAAATGACCAATGTAAATAAATGGCACTGCGGTTAAAAAACAGAAGAAGCTGAAAGACGCAAACATCGACACGGCAATCAGCGGCTGCGCCAGTTTGCGGCTTAACACCGTGTGGTAGGCGCTGAAAAACTCCGGTTTGCGTTTGTTGTCGGGATGGGTGGCCGGAAAAAACTTTGCGCTGCACAGCAAAATCAACAAACCATAACCAGCCAGAGTCAGGAAAATCCAGCGCCAGTCACTGAGTGCCAGCACAGCGCTGCCAATGGCCGGAGCCAGCAGCGGTGCCAGCATCATCATCATCGACATATAGGACATGCCTTTGGCGGTATGTTCCTGATACAGCTGGCGAATCAGGCCCGGCACTACCACAGTGGCCGCGGCGCCAAAAAATGCCTGCAGGGCTCGGCCTGCCAGAAAGCTTTCAATGTCGTTGCTGCGGCTCAGCCAGATGCTGCTCAGCACAAAGCCGCTGAGGCCTAACAGCGCCAGTGGCTTGCGGCCGACCGCATCAGCCAGTGGCCCAAACAACAACATGCCGAGCGCATAAAAAGCCAGGAAAATACTCAGTGACTGCTGTACAGCACCGGAGTCTGTCGCGAGCGTCTGGCTTAACAGCGGCATCGCCGGCAAATACATATCGATGGCCAGCGGCGTCACGGCCACGACAGAGGCAAAAAGTGCGATTAACGCAAGGGAAGGGCGCTGGGGCATAACTTTTATCTGTTCGGAAAAAACGATATTTTACCGCATCATGTGCCGTTAAATGATCGCAAAAGCTGAAAGGAAGCGGCAGGCTGAATGCAGAATTGTGAATTGTCGCAGCGGGCTCATTGTGAGCAAATGTGCCCACAGTGCCGTTAAAGCTCTCTCCCGCAAGGCCCGCAGCAAAACCTGGCTTAGCGTGGTAATTCTTTTATCAGTTTTGCCGGCTGGCCCGCCACCAGGCTAAAAGGCGCTACATCGCGGGTGACCACGCTGCCTGCCGCAATCACTGCACCTTCGCCAATGTTGACTCCAGGCAAAATAATAGCACCACCGCCGATCCAGACCCGGTTGCCGATAGTGACCGGATGCGCTTGTTCAATGCCTGTCACCCGCTCGCTGGCGGCCATCGGGTGGCCGACGGTATAAATTTGTACCGCAGGCCCGAGCATCACGTCGTCACCGATAGTGATAGTGGCCGCATCCAGCATGATGCATTGATGGTTGGCGTAAAAGCGCTGGCCCAGCTGGATATTGCCGCCATAATCACACCAGAAGTCTGGCTCGATATAACAGCTGCCGACGCTGCCGAATAATTGCCGCGCCAGTTGCTGGTGGGCTTTAAAGGGTTCCGGGCCTTGTTGGTTCATTTGGCGGCATAACTGTTTGGCACGGCGGCGCTGCTCGGCCAGTTCGCGGTCGGCCGGGTTAAACCATTGCTGCGAAGCCATTTTTTCACGTTCAGATGTCATTTATTTCTACTGTTGGTTAGTTTTGTTGCAGCTCAGTGCGGTTCCATAAATTCTGATGTTTGGCCTGGGCAAAAAATTCGTCCGGATGCCAGCAACGCGGTAAAAAATGCCGCAACTGTGCCGGTTCAAAGTTGGACGACAATTTGCTCAGGATCTCTTGCAAGCGCGCTTCCGGGATCACCGCCAGCTTCTGCCGGGCCGGTTTGAAATACAGGTTATGATCGACACTGACCGCCAGATTCTGGCCTGAGGTTTTAAAACGCAGATTCCGGGTCACACCGCGACACAGCGGTGTTTCCGGGCTTGGCGGGTATAACGAATTCACAATGGCAAATTCATAGCGGTCCGGCGCTGCCGCCGATTTTTCTTTCGGCAAATAAACGATGCCATAACCCTGCGGGAAAATGCCGGTAATAGTCAGCAGCTGGTCGACCATGCGTTCGTCATATTGGCCGGCACGGGCGCCATTTTTCAGAATGAGCGCGACTTTGGGTAAGCTTTCATAAATAAAACGGGCCCGCCCCGGTAAGACGGCGGACGCGTAGACCTGTGGGATGCGCAGCAGATTGCCAACACCGCTGCCGGGTGCTGCAGCGGTCCGCAGCACTGTGGCGGCGAAAGCGATTTTTTCCTGTTCGTTTTGCTGAAATTCAGCCCGTTCACTTTTGGAATTGCCACGATACAGCGGCATGCCAATGCCTTTGAGTAGAAACCGTAAACTGGCCTGCAGACTAACCTCAAGAAATTGCTGGCGCTCGGCAGCACTGAATTGCAGCCGGTAATTCGGCTGGCCGCCATCGGCCTGCAATAGTCGCAGCGCGTCAGGATGATAGTGGCCGACGTCCTGTAATAACACCGCCATCAGCAGCGGGATTTGCACGTCGTCACGAAATGGGCAATAAGGCTGTGGCCCAGGCAAATGCAGCATTTCTGCCCGTTGTTGGGCTTTTTTCAGGATGTAGCTATTGGTGATGAGTTTCTGCTCCAGCAGATGGTCGAGTAAACGCAGGCTCAGCACGGCTTTATAATAAGGTTTGTATTTCTGCTGCATTGCTGCCATCGAGTCGCCTTCGCTGGGCGCCAGCAGTTGCAGCGTGCCGAGCAGGCGGGAAGATCGCAGGATAGTTTCCTGCCGGTTCTGGCCTTCGGTCAGCTCCAACAACTGCTGGCAAATCAGGTGCAGCTGATTGTAGCGTTGCTGTTGTAGCTGTTCGTAGCTGTGTTCGGCATCAAATAAGCGCTGACGTTTTTGCTGTGCATCGGCGATGAGACTGGCTTCGGTTTTGCGGTTAGCCTGTGCCAGTTGAGCCTGACTCTGTTCCCAGATTTCCTGCAGCCGTGCGATGTCGGCAGTATCCTGCTCATCCCGGCCGAAAAAACGCGCCGCAGAGCCATAAACTGACAACTGAAAGCGCGAGCCACTTAACAGGCCGCCGATCAGTTTCGTCAGATTTTTGCTGTAACTGTTTTCAACTGAGGTTTTCGGGTCGGTGGCCATCCACGCTGTTCCCTGTTGTGAGGCGTGTGCAAAACTACACGATAGCTGAAGTTCGCCCCGGCGTGAAGCCAGCCGCAGTTTCTGGACCATATTTGCAACAAAGTTGCGCAGCGTGGCAGGCTGGCATAGTATTCAGCTTAGTATTTGAAGACATGTCCTTAAACTGTACGATGCTTTGGTTTTCACATCATGCAGTTGCAATCCGGCCCAACCAGGAGCCTCCATGAGAAAAAATAGAATTATTAATACCGATGACGTCCTGCTGACGCTGTGTACCGCCGTGACACAGGTCTTAGCTGCGGCCGGCAATGCACAAATTGCTTACTCGCCGATGGTGCAGAAGATCCACAAAACCTGTTTACGCCCTGATCTGGGGTGTTTCGTATTGTTTGACGGCGGTTTCTCTGGTCTGGTGGTGATCAATTTCACCGCCGAAGCAGCGATGGAAATTTACCGCAAGTACATGATGAGTATGGGTATGCCGGAAACAGAACTGGCGCAGTTCCACACGTCGGACGAAGTTGGTAACGTGATGGGCGAATTGATGAACCAGATTGTCGGTGATTTCACCAACCGGGTGCGTCAGGAGTTACAAACGTCGATTAATCAAAGCCAGCCGAAGATGATGGCTATTAACAAACAAGTGCAGATCCTGATCAATACGCAGCTGGACCAGCCGCAGGCCCGGCGGGTGACCTTTAATACGCCGCTGCACAATATTTTCTATCTGGAACTGGCGATGGATAAAACTGAGTTTATTCAGCTCTATGACTTTGAAACAGCTGAAGAAGAAAACGTCGATGACATTCTGGCCAATGCCAATAGTCAGTCGGCAGCCGCCGCGGATAGCGCGGCAGAGCAGGGCGTTGATGATGACTTCCTGGCGAATCTCGGGCTCTGACGTCAGCGCCTGAATAGCAGGTATCCACCAGACAACGCGGCTTTCAGGCCGCGTTGTTGTTTTGACTGCCGGCAGGCAGTACAGGTAATTGCAGACTAAAGCGGGCGCCGCCAAGCAGGGAGTCATCAATCCGCAGCCGGCCCTGATGCCAGCCGATGACGCGGCTGACGATAGCCAGGCCCAAACCAAAACCACCTTTATCGCGGCTGCGGCTTTGGTCGACGCGGACAAAAGGCTGCAGGATAGCGTCTCTTTGCTCGGCAGGAATGCCGGGGCCGTCATCTTCGATGACAAAACTCAGCCAGCTGCCTTGTTGTTGCACTGACAGCAGCACCTGACTGCGGGCATAGCGTTTGGCGTTCAGTAACAGGTTTTGCAGCGCGCGTTCCAGATAATGCCCATCGCAGGTCCAGCGCAGCTGTGCCGGTCTTTGCAGCAAAATCGGCGCACCGGGCAGCGGTGCCAGTTTTTCCAGCAGGTTTTCCAGCAGTTCTACCAGATTGACGTCTTCAAAATTTAACCTGACCGTCTGCGCTTCCAGCCGGGCGTAATCGAGCATTTCATCGACCAGCTGGTCGAGTTCAGTTAAATCCTGCTGCATCGCACGTTTTTCGCTGTCAGGCAGCTGTTGCAGTTCCAGCGCAAACTTGAGCCGGGCCAGCGGGGTGCGCAGTTCATGAGAGACGGCGTGGGTCATTTCACGTTGCAACGACATCAGCCGCAGGATTTGTCTGGCCATTTGCTGCACACTGCCGGCGATGGGGGCCAGCAGCGAATGCTCCGGTAATGGCGGGTCCGGTAGCTGCATGCCCTGGCCAAACTGGCGCAGCTGGCGCTGCAATGTTTTAATATCACGGGCCACCGGCCATAAAAAACCTGCCAGCGCTATGCCGAGCAGCAGGAAAAACAACAGCGTAAACAGGTAAGTGTTGTGCGCGGGGACTTCAACCTGGACCGGACCAAACTGCAACAGCTGGTCCTGCATCATCTGGTAAAAATACACCTGTTCGTCGCTGAATAACGGCACTAACTGGCCGCGTTCCAGCGCCTGCTGTTCGGCATCAGACCAGGCGATACTTTGTGATGGCAGAGTTTGTAATGTCAGATTCAGTTGCGCGGCCACTTGTTCGGCGCTTTGTTCCGGTGCTGCCAGCTGGTACGCCAGGCTTTGACCTAACAGTTCCACCCAGCCGGGTAATTCCGGGCTTTGACTCTGTTCCCACAAGCGCTCGACCGACCAGCCGATAGCGAGCAGCATCAGCAAAATGAACAGATAAAAGCGCAGGAACAAACGACGCATAGTCAGTTCCAGGCGTCCGCAACGAATAAATAGCCTTTGCCCCATACCGTTTTAATCCGGAACGGCGTCTCGGCGTTATCGCCCAGTTTACGGCGCAGATGCGACACCCGTACGTCCACAGTGCGGTCCAGCCCGTCATATTCACGGCCGATGATTTGTTTGTGGATGGCTTCGCGGCGCACGGTCTGGCCGGCGTGTTTAGCCAGCATCCATAACAAATCAAACTCGTAACTGGTCAGTTCCACCAGCTGGTTATCATAATAAGCTTCGCGGGCGGACTGATTGAGTTTGAGTTTGCCAAACTCCAGCCGCTGCTGGTCCGCCGTGATGCCGCCCTGAGTGCGGCGCAGCAGCGCGTGAATACGAGCCAGCAGGACGCGCGGCTCCACCGGTTTAATCACATAATCGTCGGCGCCCAGTTCGAGGCCAAGTACCTGATCGATATCACTTTGTTTGGCGGTTAGCATCAGTACCGGCTGTTTGTACCAGCCGCGCAGGGCGCGACAGACCGCGAAGCCGTCCAGCCCCGGCAGCATCAGGTCGAGCACGACCAGATCCGGGCCAAAATCTTTGCATTGCTGCTCTGCCTGCAGACCATTGTCACAGATCTGAACGGTCAAGCCGTGTTGTTGCAAAAAACTCTGCACCAGGCTCGCCAGCCGTTGATCATCTTCAACTAACAGAATTTTACTCATCAGAACACACTCCAGGGGGCGACCAGCCGGCGTTTGCGCGCAGGCTGGCGACTTAACACCGATAATTCACGCGACAGCCGGGGTTGGCCGTCGGAGCGCAGCAGCAGCAGCAGCAGCGCTGAGCCTTCGAGCTGCGCCTGATAACTGAGCTCGCCTGAGGTTTGCTGTTGCCAGCAATGTAATGACAACCCTTCGAGTTCGGCACACAGCGAGATGGGTTCAGGGTGTTGCCACGACAGACGAAAATCCAGCTGACAGCTGTCGGATTTTTGATTAGCGACACAAACGACAGGGGCGATTTGCCAGCACAGGGTCTGGTCGCATTGTGCATCTGCCGGCGCTGCCTGCGCAGCGGTATGGACCAGCAAAATCAGCCACAGCGCAGAACGCATCAGAGAAACCGGTAACTGAAGCCAATGAACCAGCTGTGCGCGGTGGACTCCTGCAGCAACGGGCTTTGGATCCGGCCGATACCGGCCGGCGCTTCGACATCGGTGTTAAGCCAGCGCTGTCGCCACAAACTCAGCAGTTGCCAGCGCTCCGTCAGCGGATACAGCCATTGCAGGCTGATCTCTGGTTGCCAGCTGGCCAGTGCGCGATACTCCAGACCTTCGCCTTCGCTGGCGTTCAGACCGTAATAGGTATTCATCAGATGCTGATCCTTCCATGCCAGCGCGACTCCCAGCTGCCAGTGTCCAAACTGGCTTTGCCAGCCGGAGCTGGCGGCAAGACGCAAGTGCTGCCCGTCATATTGCTGGCTGATATCGTGCCACCAGTTCAGTTTCAGCTGTAAGCCGGGTAAAAACCAGTCCAGTTGCAAACCACCATCCAGCGCCAATGGTCTTTTGTCCGCCTCAGCCACAGAAAGTTCTTGTTTCGTCGCAACTTTTTGCACCGGGCCGGCCAGACCCGTGCCAGAGATAAATTGTGTTTCAAAGAGGTTGACTGCTGACCGCCTGCGGAAATAACCCTGCTCCTCGTTCAGACGACTGACCAGACTGAGCTGGATGTCGTCGTGCAGTTGCCAGCTATAGCCTAGTGTCGCATTGTCAAAAAACCAGTGTTCGCCGTAGTAGCTGATATCCGGCATCAGCCAGAGCGGGAAATTGTGACCACCGTAGAGTGGGTTTGAGCGAAATCCGGCGCCCATCGCCAGATTGATTTGCCATTGATCTGTGGCAACGCAGGATTCCTGCGTTTTGCTGTCCGTGCAGTCGGCGTGTACCGGTGTAGTCACACCGATCGCAACAAGAATGAAGTACAATGCCCGTAACATCATGATCTGAGCCTGTGCTGCTGTAAATGTCGGCACTTTAGCATCGTGGCCTGGGGCAGGCAGCAAAAATAACATTGTTTCACAAATTGGCCGGGAAATTGTCACAGAAGCGTCTTGACCCACTCTTTAGACTAAACTGACATGTCGTGGATGGAGACTTAAAGTGCAAAATGATTTGAATGTGCCTGCCCCGGGCCGTTTTTGCCGGCTACAAATTATGGCTTTTCTGCTGCTGAATTTGTTGGGCTCCTGTGTCCATGTGGCCCCAGCTCAGGCGCCAGCGCAAGCAGCCAGCACCGTTCAGACAAATCCACAGATCCCCGCACCGCCGGTCAACAAAATGTTTATAGTCGCGCCAGCGCGGCCGTAAACAGCGCGAATTCCCGGCATCCTCCCGTTGGTTTGCTTGCCCACAGCAGCCTGTTGTGGCACCTTATCAGCCTGATAAAAAGTCTGCCATCTCTGTTTCACCGTATAGCAGAGCAAAATAGTAGCAGGCGTTGCAGGCCGATGGGGAATTTGCAGTATGAAAGGAAAAGCCACTTCGTTTGATATTGCCTACCTGGCTGGAGTGTCGCAATCAACGGTATCCCGCGCCTTACGTGACAGCCCGGCGGTGAACCAGGAAACCAAAGACAAGATCTTTGCGATCGCCAAACAACTCAATTATAAAGTCGACAAAAACGCCAGTAACCTGCGTAAACAGCGCAGCGGTACTTTAGCCCTGTTGTTGTTTGAAGACCCCACCGTCGATGATTCACAAATTAATCCGTTTTTTCTGTCGATGCTCGGCAGTATCACCCGCGCCTGTACCAAACGCGGGCATGATTTATTGATCTCGTTCCAGCAGCTCAGTAACGACTGGCACGCCGACTACGAAGACAGTAAAAAAGCCGACGGCATCATCCTGCTCGGTTACGGCGATTACATCGACTACGAAGAAAAGCTGCAGCAACTGCTGGCACAACAAACTCACTTTGTCTGTTGGGGCGCGCAGGTCGAAGGCCATCCTGAATTTACTATTCGCAGCAATAACCGCGAAGGCGGTCGTCAGGCAGCAAGCCATCTGTTGAGTCTGGGTTATCGCAGTTTTGCCTTTATCGGCATAGCGTCCGACCATGCGCCAGAGTTTTTGCAGCGGTTTCAGGGCTATGTTGAAGTGCTGGCCGAACATGGCATTCCACCGGAACAAGTGCCGCAGTTCGACGCAATTTCGACTGAGCAGGCCGGCTACAGTGCGACCCAGCAGTTATTTGCCGCAGGTCACAGACCCCGGGCTATTTTTACCGCCAGCGATTTGATTGCGATTGGCGTGATCCGGGCGGTGCAAGCCGCTGGACTACGGGTGCCGGAAGATGTGGCTGTGGTGGGTTTTGACGATATCCCGATGGCCAGTTTCTGCACGCCGCCGCTGACCACTATTCAGCAAAATACTACTTTAGCCGGCGAGATGCTGGTGGTGAATCTGCTAAAGCTGATTGCGCAGGAAAGTATCAGTCAGACCGAGATTGAGCCGAAAATGATTGTGCGCCGGTCGTGCGGTGCTGCACAGGTCACCGGTTCCGCAACATGACGGCCAGCAAGACCAGTCTGCATCCGCAGAACCCTTTTGCCGCGCCATATCCGCTCACGGAACTGGTCAAGCTGCAGCCGGCACTGGCGGCGTATTTAAAAACGACTCCAGATGGCCGGCAAACGCTGAATTTTGCCAAGCCGGAAGCCGTCACTTTACTCAATACGGCGTTATTGCAATGGCAATTTGGCCTGACGCATTACCAGATCCCGGCCGGTTATCTGTGCCCGGCCGTGCCGGGGCGGCTGGATTACCTGCTGTATTTACAGGATTTATTAACCACCAGTTTTCAGGGTAAAAAGGTGCCGGCCGCTGCAGTTCAGTTGCTGGATATCGGCTGTGGCGCCAACCTGATTTATGCATTATTGGCGGCCAAAGCGCTGCGCTGGCAGGCGATTGGCAGCGATATCGATGCCAGAGCTTTGCAAAATGCTGCGTCGCTTATCGAACAAAATGGACTGCAACGGCAGTTGTCGCTGCGCCAGCAAAGCAATCCACAGGCGATTTTCCATGGCGTGATTCAGCCTGGTGATTATCTGGACCTGACCTTATGTAACCCGCCATTCCATGACAGTCCGGACGCAGCTGCAGCCGGCAGTGCCCGCAAACAACGTAATTTGGGGCTGGACAGCGCGGCGCCGCTCAATTTTGCCGGGCAGGCCAATGAACTCTGGTGTGAAGGCGGCGAGCCGGCTTTTTTACGCCGGATGCTGGCGGAGAGTAAGGATTTTGCCCATCAGGTGTATTGGTTCAGCACGCTGGTGTCGAAACAGCAACATCTGGCAAAACTGCAGCAGCAACTGCAACAGCTGGGCGCGACCCAGGTGCAGGTGATCACAATGGAGCAGGGTAACAAACAAAGCCGGATTTTGGCCTGGAGTTTTCTGACACCTGAACTTGCGGCATTGTGGCAGCAACACCGCTGGCGGCGGCGTTGATGTCCTGCCGATGTATCGCTCACACAGCCTGAACACTATCCTAAAGAAAACCCCCACAAAGAAAAACTCCCGGCCTGCTGCATCGCAACAACAAACCGGGAGCGGGAGAGACGTGCGGTGCCGGTAAGCCGGCTCGCATTCTTGTGTTATTTAGCGTAACGCTGTGCTTTATTTGGCGTAGCGCTGCTCTACCAGCGGATAGCGGTCCCAGACTTTCTGGTCCTGCAGCGATCGTAACAGCTTGATGTACTCGGCGTGAGTCCAGGCCAGTGGTGTTGCGCCATTGGTGCCTTCGCCCGGCTGATATTGGTAATGACTGTTATTGCCGACACCATCAAACACCTGCTCCGGTAACATCAGGCCAGTATTGGCAAAATGTTCCATCGCACCAACATACTGCGTGCGCAGTAGTGCCAGTTCGGCTTCCCCGAGCTGTGGCTTTTGCAACAGCGCCCGCGCCAGTTCATAGTGACCGCGTTCACCGGAGAAAAACGGCCAGACGCGGCCGCGCTGGCCAGCCGTGTTGGTCTGGCCCGGTCCGTTGGCATACGCCTCACCACTGACGATATCTTCACCATAACCGTCAATGCCATACCGGCGCCAGCCCGATACTGTATGACCGCTGGCGGTTTTAAACTCATAACGCACCCGCGTCAGGTCGGGCAAGGTCAGGTCGTCCATTTCACCTAAGGTGGCGAGCACTGCCGGATGGTCGGCTTTACGCACGCCATAACGCACCAGTTCGAGGAAACCGCCATCCACCACGTGGCCTTCGCGCGTATCGGCCTGGCCGTTACGCAGTTCCAGCACACTGTTGTCGTTTGGATCTTCGTTGCTGTTGATGCGCAGATAATATTTGCCATCACTATTCGCTGTTTTTAGCTGGCCCTGTTCGGTGTAAGTCAGGGCTTCAAGTTTACCGGCAAACTCATCAGCTTTTTGCTGATAAAGCAGGGCATTGGCGCTGTCACCGGCTTTGGCGGCGATATCAGCAGCGCTGACCAGACCACTGATGATAGCTGCCATAGTTGACGGCGAATAACCGTATTGTTCTTCCCAGCGCTCTTGTTGCGTCGCCGGCGATTTTAAATCAATGTCGTTCCAGTCCAGTTTGACTTTGCCGCCGTGCGCGAGGAAATCCGCCGCCGGTTTTAGCATGCTGTGATACCAGCTGGTGATTTCGGCGTCAGACAGCACGCCGTCCTGCCACAGGCGCCAGCCCAGCATCACCGGCATCGCGGTCTGGTCCATCTGGATGCCAACCCATTCCAGTGTGCCATCGACATGAGTTTTTTGCAGGAACCAGCCCGGTGTACCGCTAAAGCCCGGCGTTTTTTCAGTGACCTGTACTTTTTGCAGATATTGGAACGCAACTTTCGGGCTTTCCGTGTCACCCAGCGCTAACAGCGCCATCGCCACCTGATAAAAATCCCGTGGCCAGACCGCTTTGTAACCGGTCTGCGCCTGTTCAGCCGATTTGGCTTCACCCCATGGATTGGATAACGAGGCGATAAAAGCGCCGGCGTGGGTTTTATCTTCCTGCGCTTTTAACACGAGCGCACTGGCATACAGCAGTTTGCCCTGATCGGTGCTTTGGTCGGTCAGCTTCGCCAGCGCTGGTAGTTGTGCCAGGTAATCCTGCCAGCCAATAGCATCACCGTCGCCATGATACTGCGCCAACACGGCATCGAGGCCGCGTTGCAGTGTCTGTTGCGCCTGAGCCTGGCTTTGTGCAGCATCACTGCCAAACCCAATCACCTGGTCCCAGCTGGCTGTTTCGCCTTTTTTCAGTGTGGCGTGCGTCAGCAGAGCGGCAACATTACCGGCTGTCTCGCCGGTGCTTTGATAAGTCGGCACCTCGCCGGTTTTTTTCAGCTCAGTCAGGCCGTCAGACACGCCGACGAAGCCGACAGTGGCGTGGGCTGGTGTTGGTACTGTTAAAAGCGTCAGACTGCTGTTACCGTCCTGAGCCTGCAACATGCCATCTTTGACGGTTGCGCTGTCATTGCTGCCGGTATTGGCCAGTGCCGGGTCTATATATGAATAAACAGTCAGGCCATCAGCCAGCGCTTTAAACGTGGTCCGCACGACCATCGATTGCGCTGAAGGATCAGTAAAATATTGTTTCTCAATTTCATACTGGCCGTTTTTGGCGGTGTTTTTCACCCGATAGGACAGCGCCAGCGGGCGGCCGGCGGCATCTTTCAGCAGGTAATCGATCTCACTGTTAGTCGCGGTTTTTTCTTCGTCGACAAAACCCTGGCCTTGTACCACCAGCTGCAATTCACGCAGCTGAGCTTCGTGGATCAAGCCGGCCATGGTTTCGGTCAGAATACCCTGCGCCAGTGAAAACCAGACTTTGGACACCACGCCTGTGCTGGCAGTATCGGCATAACGGCCATCCTGATATTGCTCGTATGAGGTACCGATGCCGGTTTTACCGGCATAAGACCAGGTGGAAGGCTGGCCCGGTGCACCCGGCGCCATCGAAGCGGCAGGCTCCTGCTGTGGCTGACAGGCCGACAACAATAAAGCGGCACTTAGCGCCGACAGACGAAAAACAGCGTTCATCAACAGACTCTCCTTTGCTCAGCTGTGTAAGCTCAGCTGCGCTCAGTTTTTACAGTCAACACATACACCGCAGCAATCAACAGACTGGCAGCGCCAAGTGCCAGCGCATAAATCGCTTCGGCATTAAATAAATGATTGATCAGCGAACCCAGAATGGTCGCCGCCAACAGCTGCGGTAACACAATAAAGAAGTTAAACATGCCCATATACACACCCATTTTATTGGCCGGTAAGGCGTCGGCGAGCATGGCGTATGGCAGCGACAAAATAGAGGCCCAGGCAAAACCAACGCCAATCATCGAAATCCACAGTAACGCCGGGTCTTTGATTAGCAAGAAGGACAGATAACCGGCAGCGCCCAGAACCAGGTTGATGCAGTGTGCTACTTGCAATGAGGTGCGGCGTACAATATACGGGATGACTAATGCCGCCAGCGCGGCAAAACCGTTGTAAAACGCGAACAGCATACCGACCCAGTCGGCGCCATCGTTATAAGCGGCTGAAGTTGGGTCTGAACTGCCATAGTGCACCGAAGTCACTGCAGCTGTGGTGTAAATCCACATGGCAAACAGGGCAAACCAGGAGAAAAATTGCACCACGGCGAGCTGACGCATGCGGCCTGGCATCGTATACAGGTCGTCCACAATCTGTACGACCATGCCATTTTTACCCTGAGTTTTACTGCGGGAGACCTGGAACTGCAGTAAACCAAAGGCCAGAAGTGCACCACCCAGAATATACAGCTGTTGGTCCAGTTTAAATTGCCAGACCAGGCCGAGTGACACCACACCAATCAGCGCGGCAACAATGCCTTCACCCCAATACTGCCGCTGATTACTGCCCGGCAGACTTTCTTCATGTGCTTCACCAAAGGCTGCCAGCTGCTGTGGGCTGTATTCAGTGGAGCGCATCACAGTCCAAAGTACCGCGATAAAAAGCACAATACCGCCACAGTAAAATGAATACCGCACGGAGTCGGGGATCTCGCCCGGCGCGGCGGTATTGGCCACGTCAAACCAGTTATTCAGCATATAAGGCAAGGCTGAAGCGACAACGGCACCGATACCGATAAAAAAGCTCTGCATCGAAAAACCCAGTGGCCGTTGTTGCTCGTTCAGGTTGTCACCGACAAAAGCGCGGAAAGGTTCCATGGTGATATTGATGGAGGCGTCGAGGATCCACAGCATACCTGCGGCCATCCACAAAGTTGGTGAATTCGGCAGGAAAAACAGCGCCATCGTGGTCAGCACAGCGCCGTAGAAGAAATACGGCCGGCGGCGCCCTAAGCGGTTCCAGGTGCGGTCAGAAAAATAGCCCACCACCGGCTGCACTAACAAACCGGTCAGCGGCCCGGCGATCCATAAAATCGGCAGTTCATCGATACTGGCGCCTAAAGTCTGGAAAATCCGGCTGACATTACCGTTTTGCAAGGCAAAACCAAACTGGATCCCCAGGAAGCCGAAACACATATTCCAGATTTGCCAGAAACTCAGATTCGGTTTGGCCTGCTGCATAATGATTCCCCGTATTTTTTATTTTTGAGTCTAAAGTCCTTGCCCACAATAGCGGCCGCTACTGGTAGTTACGGCCTTCAGAGCATAGCAGAGTGCTGTTTATACAATGGTTTTCTGGTGTGTTTCCGGAAAACAGCCAGAAAAAAGGGGAGCATAAACTCCCCGCAATTGTGTCTCCAGGAAACTGTCGGACCTCATCTGCAAGGCCTGTGGCGCAAGCAGACAGATAACCAGAGCTTCTTGATATCGTGCTTTGCCGGCAACAACAACATGAATACGTATTCAAACCGGACCAGATGCGGCGAAATGAGGCATTCACCGGCACGAAGCACGCAGATTGCACCAGCGTGCAACAAAAAACCGGCCATGATGGGCCGGTCTGAAAAGGACTGGTGCAGCAGCGGGAGTTGTTGCTCAGCTTTGGGCGTTGTGTGCTGCGCCAGCCAATGCGCCGCTTAGCGGTGGAACTGGTTTTCCACGCCGTTTTCCAGCAGGAAATCGCCGAGGTCCAGCAAATGCATCTCGTCCAGTTCCAGTGTGTCGAGCACCGCATCAGCAATAGCGTGCCACTGCGTGTCGTCCGCTACGTCAAACAAGGTTTGTTGCTCGCCGACCATATGTTCTGCCAGCTTTAAAATCGCGCACAGGCGTTTTTCATACATGTCGGTGGAATGGAACAACAATTCCGGCTGATGGTGATAAGCGATGACGTTACTGATCTCCGGCGCCAGGCCCCAGCTTTGCGCGATCATAAAACCCAGCATTTCATGGCTGGTATTAAAATAACGCTGCTCAATATCGCCAAAATTCATCTGCTGGCTGAGGCCGACTTTCAGCACCTTCGGATAATCCGGGAACTGCGCGTGGATTAATGCCATGCCGGCGTTATGAAACAAACCAATCGAATAACAATCGTCGGCGCAGTCCGAACCGAGGCGTAAATGCTGGGCGATCAGCATAGCGGCGCTGCCAACATCCATCGCACTGTTCCACTGCCGCAGGGTAAAAGGGTCGGCTTTGCCATCGCTGAGGGTAAAACGCAGCACCACGCTGGACACCAGTTTCACCACGCGGTTGAGGCCAAGAAATTTACAGGCATGTTCAATCGAACTGATTTTGCGGCGCAGGCCAAAGTAGGCGGAGTTCACGACCTTCAGCGTAAAGCCGGCAATGCCAATATCCATATTGATCAAGGTCGCAATGGTATTGATATTGGGATCTTCCAGTTCGATTTCCTGCTTGATCCGCAGCAGCACTTCAGGTTGCGGGGGGATGGTGAAACCGGCCAATGCATTTTCAACCGCTTTCATATCAATAGGTTTGACCATAAAGCCAGACTCCGGAAGGCAAGGACTCAATTGAATAAGAGCGTAGTATATCCGCTCTGGCGGTTAACTGCAGTGTCTGTTTGGGTGCAATCCGGCGCGACGCTCACCGCGTCGGATTTGTGTACAGCTAACTTAGCTTTTCAGCTTTTTCAGTTGTTTTTGTAAGGATTTCAGTTCTTTTTCCAGCTTTTCCGGCTTATCTGCCAAAGCCAGTACCGGTTGCAGCGTTTGCTCGGCGTCAGTTTTGTTCTGCTCCAATAAATGGATTTGCGCTAAGCGGACCCGCGCCCATGACAGTTGTTGATTTTCGCCGTCTTTATAAAAATCAATAAATTGCTGTAATGCGGCTTTACCAGCTGCTTTGTCCTGTTGTTCGACTGCGGCCAGCCGGCCAATCTGATACAGGTAGCTGTATTTTTGCTGCGGTTTTTCAGCCAGCTGCGCCGCCTGCTTATACAGTGCCGCGGCTTCAGCCATTTGTTTTTTGCTCAGCAGCAACACAGCTTTTTGTGCCAATAAACGGGCTTGCTGCGGTTGTTGCTGCAAGGCCTCATCGATAACTTTCAGCGCTTCATCGGGTTTGTCGTCGTTGTTCAGCACCATGGCCTGTGCCAGCGGGCCTGCTACCGGATCTTTGCCGGCCAAGGCTTTTGCCATTCGTTTGGCTTCGTCTTCATCTCCGCCGGCAATCCCAGGGGCCTGCAGGTAAAAACCAATCAGATTCAGCTGTAAGTCGGCGTCATCCGGCGCCAGGCTGACGGCTTGTTTCAGCAGCGCCAGTCCGTCTTTAGCATGGCCGGCGGCCGAAAAAATACTGGCTTGTTGTGCCAGCGTGAACTGGTTCATCGCCGCCAGCTGCAGCAGGTCAGCATCTTTTGGAAAGGATTTGTGCGCTTGTTGCAGAAATTCAGCCGCCGCTTCAGTCTGATCCAGTCCCATCAGGGCCTCAGCATGCGCCTGTTGTAACTGCAGGTCTGAAGCAAAAGTCGGCAGAGTAGTGACGTGTTTTTCGATATTTTTAAACTGGTTTCTTTCCAGCCAGTGCTGAATCTGAGTCGCACTGACTTCGGTCTGGCTATGTAATAACCCGGAAAAAATGGATGCGCATAACAATAAAGCAGTTTTCATCGGCCTATCCTTGCAATTAATTTATCAATGGATATTAACCTGATGGTTACAATTTGTGCAAACAGACGCGCTTCAGGTCTGACCTTTACTGCGACGCCTACAGCGTTCGGAACAATATTTCACCGTCGCCCAATCACGTTGCCATTTTTTGCGCCATTGAAACGGCCGCTGGCAAACCGGGCAGATTTTTTCAGGTAAATGTAATTTGTGGTGGGCCAACTGAATCGCTCCTGAACTGAAAAGTACGCCGGGGAAACCGGGATACGGTTCAGTTCAGACTGCGGATGTTTCGCGGGAAAAATTGCTCAGGCTATCGTTACGAATCGAGATATGGCCGGCCTGCCATCATTTTTTGCGCCAGCTGAATTTCGGCGTCTTTGTCTTCCAGCTGCAGATTGGCAAATTGCACGTCAAACTGAATTAAATCATCTTCCGGCATGTTCAGTGCAATTAGCCGGTCCGGGACATGGCCGACCTGACGATAGGCATTAATCGCCACCTGGGCTGCCTGCTCCATTAACATAAAGAAATAGCCCAGCGGGAAGTTTTGCAGCTCCGGTGCATCCAGCTGTGCCCAGCCGAGTAAATCACCACTGATACTTTCGTCGGCATGGTCGGTAAATAGCAGCGATACTGCTGCAAACGGCGGGTTTTCACCGGATTTGTAAGCTGCGGCATCGGCTTCGCTGAACAACAGTACATAACCAAAGGCCGGACAGCCCTCTGCGTCCATATCGTCAAAGGCAGGGTCGTACACTAAAAACAGGCGATTGTCAGACATGGCAGGTACTCAAAACACAACAGGCCGCGTATTGTACCTAAGGCTGTCCGGTTGCAGAAGCATAAATTTGCAGCAACAGCGCCTTTCACCGGAACTACAGCTGATCTTTTGTCGGGACTGGGCTAACATGCGGCGGGTCTTTAACGGGAGAATCAAGCATGTCCGAATTTAAACATATTTCCACCAGCGAAACTTTTGCCGCCTTAGCCGCCGGTGACGTGGTGATCGCTGATATTCGTGACGACCAGAGCTTTGCCAGCGCTCATATCGACGGCGCTTATCATCTGACCAACGGCACTTTGCACCAGTTTATGCAGCAAACCCCGCTGGATAAGCCGGTGGTGGTGGTGTGTTATCACGGTCGTTCCAGCCAGGGCGCGGCACAATATCTGGCTGAACAGGGTTTTGATACTGTGTACAGCATGGACGGTGGTTTTGAAAGCTGGCGTCTGGCTTATCCGTTCAGCAGTTCGCAGGAGTAAGCGGCATGCAACAGCTGGCCGTGCTGAATTCCGCTGCCGCAGCTCAGACCTTTGCCGATTATTGCCTGACGCAGGGCTGGTCGGTCAGTGTGGTGGTGCATAGCGCAGAGCATGCCGAAATTTTCTGCGAGGCGGCGGACGAGCCGCAAGTTGCTGCCGAGTTGCAGCAGTTTTTACAACAGCCCGGACATGACAAATACAGTGCTGCAGCCTGGCAGCGCAGCCAGCCGCTGCAGCATACCGGCAGCAGCGGGCTCGGCGCATTAGGCCAGGGTTTTTTGCAACAAACCGGGCCAGTGGTCTGGTTACTGACCATCCCGGCGTTGCTGGTATTTGTTTGTTTGCAAATTTGGCCACAGCAAGTATTTGATAGTTTGCGGTTTTTCAGTGCGGATGCCCCTGAGCTGCTGAGTTATCGCTGGTGGAGCCCGGTGCTGCTGCATTTTTCTGCTGCGCATCTGATGTTTAATTTACTGGCGTTATGGATTTACGGTGGCCGGCTTGAAGTCTGGCTGGGCAGCCGGCAGTTATTGCTATTGGCGCTGGTTGCTGGTTTTGTCAGTAACCTGAGTCAGTTTCTGCTGACCGGGCCGAATTTTGGCGGCTTATCCGGCGTGGTTTATGCGATTTTTGGTTTTGTCTGGGTCTATGGCTGGCGCTACCCACAACAACCGCTGCAGTTATCCAAACCTGACCTGGTGCTGGCGCTGGGTTTCCTGGGTTTAGGTTTTGCCGATTTACTCTGGGTCAACACGGCAAACTGGGCACATCTGAGCGGATTTGTCTGCGGCATGGCGCTGGCGACACTGGCCCGAAGCCCGGTGCGCCAGCCGGGTTAATCCCAGCGATTACTGGTACAGGTATTTGGTAAATAACACGTCCTGTACCAGCTCAGTTCCTGTCTCTTTTTTCATCAGCTCATTGATTTTCTCAAGAATTTTCATCCGGACTTCTTCGCGGCCCTGCAGCGATTTAATAGTCGTATCTGCTTCTTTGCCAAACACGCCAACGATAGCATCAAGGATCAGTGGTTCATGATGTTCAATCAACGGCAAAAACTTTTTGTCTTTGATCATCAACTCCATAGTCACCCGCACATAACCTAAGGATTTCTGCCCGTCGGTGACGTAGTTGGTGACGATATCCGGGTCAAACCCGTGATAGACCACTTTGGGTTTGGCCGGTGCAGCCGGTGCGGGCTCCTGCGCAAAGGCGACAGGGACAAACAACAGAAAGAAAAGGCCGAGAAGAGTCTTGTTGGCTAACACAGCTGAGTCCGCTTAATTGGTAGGTTTACAAGTTTACCCGAGAGCTTGGCAGAACACTATCCTGAGCATGCGGGCGAATGATGAAAAAACTGGCAGCAGTTTTCTCGCTATTTCGACAATCTATGGTCGATTTTTCCGACGCTGTCAAAGGCGTGTGCCCGACAGCAGTCCTTGTGGATGAAAACAGCCGGCAGAACTTGGTATGATGCGCGTTCAATAAAACTGTTGTGACCAGGTGTTGGTTTGAATGATGTAGATGTAGCGCCCATTTGGCAGGCGGATTGGTCGGCGCAACAGCCCGCCGGTATCGCTCCGTTTTGGCTGGATTGGTTGTTGGAACCCGGCTCGCTGACCGCGCGTCTGCAAGGGACGGGGCGTACCTTTAGTTTGCAGTTGTTGTTACAACAAAACATCGACTTGCCGGAATTTCTGCAACAGCGCTGGCAAACCCAGTGCGGTTTAGTCCGTGAAGTGGTGTTGCTGCTGGACCAACAACCTTGTATCTATGCGCAGAGTTTTTTACCGGACCATACAGTCGCCGCTTTGCAACCGCTGGCCGATCTCGGCACTATGCCGCTCGGTCATTATATTTTTACCCAGCCCGATTTACAGCGTAGCGCCATTGAACTGGCCTTGTTTGCCGCCGGGTTGCAGCTGCGGTCGGTCGGTGCTTTGCCGCAGCTGTGGGGCCGGCGTTCTTATTTCACTTTGTCACACCACGAATTATTAGTGCAGGAACTGTATTTACCTGCGTTAGCGGAGTTTATCTGAGCATGAACTGGCAATTGACCCTGGCGCACTGGCCTGAATATAAACAACTGATGCGGTTAGATAAACCTATTGGTATCTATCTGTTGTTGTGGCCGACAGCCTGGGCTTTGTGGCTGGCAGCTGACGGCTTTCCCGGCCTGACCATGCTGTTAGTGTTTGGCCTCGGTGTGGTGTTGATGCGCTCGGCTGGTTGTGTGATTAACGATTACGCCGACCGCAATTTTGATGGCGCGGTAGAACGTACCAAAAACCGCCCATTGGCGGCAGGGCGGGTCAGTAGTCGCGAGGCTTTGCAATTATTCTTGTTGTTGCTGGTGTTGTCGGCCTGTTTGCTGCTGTTTTTAAACTGGCAAACCGTGTTGTTAAGCGGTGTTGCTGTGCTGCTGGCCGCCATTTATCCCTTTATGAAACGAATCACGCACTTGCCGCAAGTAGTGCTGGGCGCCGCCTTCAGTTGGGGGATGCCGATGAGTTTTATGGCAATACAGGGACAGCTGCCATTGCTGGTCTGGGTGCTGTACGGTGCCAACCTGCTGTGGACCGTCGCTTACGACACTTTTTATGCGATGGTTGATCAGGATGACGACGTCAAAATCGGCGTTAAATCCACGGCACGGTTATTTGGCCGTTATGGCCTTTGGATTATTGCGCTGCTGCAGCTTGGTACTTTAGCGCTGCTGGAGTGGGCCGGTCAGTTGGCTGGCCTCGGTGAAGCATACAGCTACGCCCTGCTCGCAGTACTGCTGCTGTTTTTTTATCAGCACCGGCTGGCAAGGCAGGGCCGCGACGGTTGTTTCCGCGCCTTTTTGCACAATCATTATGTCGGCGCTGTCGTCTTTGCCGGCATTGTGTTGGGGCAGTGATGGTGTAGTCATGATGTATTGATTGCGCCGTGGCGGTGTTTTTCCGGCGGTTGAGCTGACTTCGGTGCATGCTGTCATCAACTGATGTTATGGTGATGCGATCCAATTGCCACACAGTCCCGTAAGGCTTTGCTATGCAACATCACCAAGACGCTGATACCCCTATGCCCGCTTTACATATTCTCGGTTATCTCGGTTTATTGCCGTTTCTGGCTTTAAGCCTGCTGACATTTTTCCCGGTGCCGGGTTTTGATGCCTTAGCCATGTTTCAGCGTTACAGCGCTATTATCCTCGGCTTTATGGCCGGTGTGTTGTGGCCGGTCTGGTCACAGCGGCTGTCGGTCTGGCCTTTGGCGGTGTTTGCCGTCAGTTTACCTGTGTTGACCTTTCTGGCTGGTTTTTTGCCGCAGGCAGCGACTTTAACTGTCGAACTGCTGCTGTTTGTCGCGCTGCGTCTTGGTGAGCGCTGGTTTGAACTGGATCAGCAATATCACCCGGCTTATCTGCAATTGCGTAAGCAACTTACGGCGGTGGTCGTGGCGTGCCACGCGGCTTTGCTGTTGTTCTTGCAGATGTAAGCGCCGAAATACTGCCGCTGCAATTTCGGCGTACCGAACGTCCTGTACATAAAACAAACCCGGCGCTTGCCGGGTCTGTTTTTTCTGCAACCTAAACTATCAATGCATATGCCGGTGACCGGTTCTGGCACCGCCGCTGGCGGCTTTGCCGGCTGGCTCAGCAAAATCGCGGATACTCACTGTAGTTTTGGCAAAAGGCTGCACGCCGATACGCTGATAAATCTGCGATGGCACCATGGCTTTACCCTGGGTCACCACCAGCGCCAGCTGGCGGATGTCGGCGATATTCTTTGTCGGGTCGCCGTCGACCAGCAGTAAATCGGCATCAAAGCCCGGTTTAATCTGGCCTTTGGTTTCCGCCACTTTACTGAATTTCGCGCCGTTTAAGGTTGCGACCTGCAGCGCCTGCGCCGGGGTTAAACCAGCTTTGACCAACAGTTCCAGCTCGCCTTGTAATGTAAAGCCAGCCAGTTCGTCAGTACCGGCCACCACCGGAATGCCGGCTTTGTACATCATGCCAACAAACTCGACCATCTTGGCGTAGGACTTGGCATAACGCTGCGCTGTGGCGTCATCCGGAATATCCAGTTCGGCGCGGGCATAACGACGTTGCACATCTGGCGGCAGATTTTTCACGATGGCGCGCCAGGGTTCGCCGACGCTGCCATCAACTTTTTTCAGGAAATCAAAAGTTGCCAGCGTCGGGTCGACTGACAGATTATTGTCTTTCAATAACTTAATGAAATCCTGTACTTTTTTGCTTTGCAGGTCCAAATCAGCCACTTGTTTCGCCGGTAAATAAAACCGCTCCAGTGTGCGGGTGTCGGTGTCCGGTTTCACCAGGAAGTTCAGCAATAACTGATTGATATGCTGAATTTCATCAAAACCGGCGGCAACCACATCTTCAGCCTTTAAAAACGCCGGCACATGGCCACTGACGCGCAGGCCACGGCTGTGGGCGTAAGCCACAGTGTCTTTTAGGATGGCTTTCGGGAACGAGTTATAAATCTTCAGCTGCGGGTAACCGTGGGCGGCGTACCAGTCAATCGCCTGTTTGGCACCGGCTAAGTCTTTGATCACAAAACCACTGCGCGATGAATAAGGGCTTTCACCTTCGAGGAAACCGGTCGGTACTATAGTCGGCGCCAGCAACTGGTCATGGGCAATTTCGTCGATCATCAGCTGCATATTGGCGTTGTCGTTGCCCATATCACGCAGCGTAGTCACGCCGGCCGCCAGATGGAGTGGACCTTCCCAGCGCGAAATATGGCCGTGCATATCAAAGAGGCCTGGCACGACGATGCGATTCGCCGCGTCGATTTCATGCTGTACCGGGCTTTGCAACGAGCCGGCCGGCACTACTGTGGTGATTTTGCCGCGAAGCATATAGATGTCGCTTGGCGCCCCGACCTGCAAGGTCACGCTGTCGAAAATGCGCGCGTTACGCACCACGGTCAGGCCGTGCAGTTCTTTTGGCAGCTCAGTGGCCATTTTTTCCAGCAACGTGGTTTCGGCTTTCAGTTGCATTGCGAGCATCGCATCGGCGTTGCCCTGCCAGCCTTCTTCAATCAGCGTCAGATAACCGGGTGCAATGCTGGCAAACAGCCGTGGCGTTTCGCCTTTGGTCGCCCAGACAAAATTCGGCTCAAAGCCAACACCGGTTTGCACTAACAACTGTACCTGCTGTTTTTCACCGGCGTTTTCAACAATCAGTTCACCGGCGACTTGCTGTTGCAAAGTGCCGCTTGGCAATAATGGCAGGCTGTTTTTGCCACTTTTCGCCATGGCGGCGATGGCAACTGTCGCCAGCTGTGGCGTGCCATCGACCGGCAGATACAGCGCGTTTTGGTTGTATTTGGCACTGCCTTGTTCTTTGCCGGTGCTCCAGCGCGCGGTGCCGTTTTCGACTTTAAAGCTTTCACTCACCACAGAGCCAAAAGTGGTGGCGCCTTTGGCCTGGTAGTCGGTGATAAAGCCGTCTTTATTCAGTTTGATGGTTTCGTTAATTTCCGGCCCGCGGCCGTTGTCTTTAAAGATAAAGCGCACCGAGGTTTCGCCGTTGTCTTTGATGTCGACGATTTGCTCGCCGGCTTTGACGCCGTTGTCGACCAGAATAGTGTATTTGAGTTGTTCGGCTGCTAAGGCTTGCTGGGCACAGGCCAGCATCGTTAACAGACTAAGGATTTTTATTTTCATCTGAGGTTCCCGGTGTTTGCACCCAAACAGCCAGCATAATGCAAATTTGTCTGCCGTACTCATCTAACCGGCCTTTGATCGCCGGACTTTTCCGGTTATTGGTCGCTTTTAATGTCACCAAGTTGCACAAAACCCCGCAATCAGCTGCGGAATACTTTGGCCGGCCCGGACATTCCGGTACACTAGCGGTTTGCCTTTTTTCCGCGAAGGAATAACTCAGCTGTGTTTCCGATAAGTCCTGTGCAACTGCAACTCTGGTTTGACCCTGCTACTTTTCAGCGCGCCCGCGCTTATTGGCAGGCCGGCAAAGTGATCAAGCTGGAATATAACGAGGATTTGTCGTCGATCAGTGCGCAGGTCTGGGGTGAAGCTTTAGCGCCGTATCGGCAATATTTGTCTTTAAAACAAAGAGATGGTGACTGGCAGCTGACCGATTCCTGCAGTTGCCCGGTCGGTGGCCGTTGTAAACACGTGCTGGCAGTGCTGCTCAAGTTAAAACAGGCCTGGGAGCAACAACAGGTTGATTTGCAGCAGCTGCCGCTGCGTCAGCTGACGCAATGGTTTGCCGACGCCGAGCGTCAGACCGGGCAGTCGGCCGACAGTGCCAAACTGCGTGAAGTGGTGCTGTACATTTTAAGTTATGGCCAAAGCGGCTTGCAGCTTTATCCACGCCGGGTCAAGACCAGTAAAAAAGGTGGTTACAGCAAAGGCACTGCTATCACAGCACAGGATTTCTCCGGTTACCTGCAACCCTACTGGATTGAAGAAGCTGATTTTCGTCTGCTGAATTTATTCCGCGCGCAAAATTTAAAAGATCAGGCCCTGCTGGAAGACGACTGGGGTTATGCCCTGTTGCAACAGATGATGGCCACCGGCCGCTGTTATTTCGGCGAAGGCCGGCACACGCTGAGCTGGGGCGCTCCGCGACCGCTGCAGCTGCACTGGCTGGCCGGCCGCGAAGGTTATCTGCTGGAATGGGATTTGGGCGACGACGCCGAACTGGAAGTGGTTTACACCCAGCCGCCTTGTTATCTCGACACCAGCAACTATCAGCTGGGCCTGCTGGAAACTGATTTAACCGGCCGTGAGCTGAAATTACTCTCGCGGATGCCACCGATCCCGGCCAATGCCGCCGCTGACAGCCTGGTCCGGCTGCAGCAGTTGTTTTCCCGCGTCAGTTTGCCCATTCCACGCGGCGTTGGTTTAAGCCGGGTCGAAGCTGATGCGGTGCCGGTGTTAAAGCTGGGCCAAAGTGATGCCGGCCAGGACGAGGCCATTCTGGCCTTTGATTATGGCTCGCACCGGCTGGCGCTGGATTTAACTGCACATCAGACTGAAATTCAGCAAGGCGCTGAGCGGATTTTTATCAAACGTCAGCGCGCCATTGAAGTGCAGGCTGTGGAGCAGCTGACTGAACTGGGTCTGGTGCAAACAGCGCCGGCCAAAGATCCGGCGCGCTTTGGCACCGGCGAAGGGCCGGACAATCCGCTGTTATGGCAGCAATTATTGCAGGCGTTACCGGAACTACGTGCGGCGGGCTGGCGGGTCGAGCAGGATAGCCGCTTTAATCAGGCGATTTTAAGTGACCGGCCTTATCTCAAAGTGCAGGACAAAGCCAAAGGCGGCTTTGGTGTTGCCATTGAGGTTGAAGTCGATGGCGTGCAGGTGCCGCTGTTGCCGCTTATCAGCCAATGGCTGCGCCAATATGGCTTACCCACGGCGCAGCAGGAAATTTGGCTGAAGTTACCGCAGGGCCAGCTGGCGCTGCCGGTGAGTCTTATTCAGCCGCTGATCGACACTATTGTCGAGCTGCTGAATCTGCAAAAAACACCGCTGGAACTGGAGCTGCCAGATTACAAAGCGGCCATTTTGCCGCCGCCGGGCGCAGCCGAAGTGAAATACTTAAACGCCAGCCGGGTCGCCAGTCTAAGCACCCAGTTGCAGCAGTTTGATGGCATCAGCGAAGTGCCGGTGCCACAACGGCTGCAGGCAACACTGCGGCCTTATCAGCAACAAGGTCTGAACTGGCTCAGTTTCCTGCGCACTTATGGCTTAGGCGGCATTTTGGCCGACGATATGGGTCTTGGCAAAACGCTGCAGACCTTGAGTTTTATCCAAAGCGAGCGCGAAGCCGGCCGGTTGAATAGCCCGGTATTAATTGTCTGCCCGACCAGTTTGCTCGGCAACTGGCAGCAGGAAGCTGCGCGGTTTACGCCCGAGCTGCGCGTACTGCAAATCTATGGCAGCAAACGTCAGCATTTGTTTGAGCAGCTCAGTGATTATGATTTGCTGGTGACGACTTATCCGTTGATTGTGCGCGATATCAAAGTGTATCAGCAGCTGCGCTTTAGTCTGGTGGTGCTGGATGAAGCCCAGCATATTAAAAATTCCGGCAGTCAGGCGGCGCAGGCGGTGCGTTTGTTAAAAGCTGATTTCCGTCTGGCGTTGAGCGGCACGCCGTTGGAAAACCATTTAGGCGAGCTGAAATCGCTGTTTGATTTTGTCTTGCCAGGCCTGTTAGGGACTGAGACCTATTTCCAGCAAGTGTTCCGTAAACCTATTGAAAAACAAGGTGATATGGAACGTTCCAATGCGCTGAAGCAACGTATCGCGCCTTTTATGCTGCGCCGCACCAAAAACCAGGTCGCGACTGAATTGCCGGATAAAACCGAAATCATTCAGCTGCTGGAACTGGAACACGACCAGCGCAATTTATATGAAAGTATCCGGCTGGTGATGGAAACCAAAGTACGCGAGCTGTTCCTGAAAAAAGGCGTGGCCGCCAGTCAGATTGAATTCCTCGACGCGTTGCTAAAACTGCGCCAGGCTTGCTGCGATGCACGCTTGGTGCCGATTGAACAGGCGCAGTCGGTCAAGCACAACGCCAAATTAGAATGGCTGCGCGACAACCTGCCGGAAATGGTGGAAGAAGGCCGTAAAGTTCTGCTGTTCAGCCAGTTCGCCAGCATGTTGGGTTTAATTGAGCAGGAACTGCAGTATCTGGGCATTCCGTACAGCAAACTAACCGGCCAGACCAAAAACCGTCAGCAACAAATCGACGACTTCCAGCATGGCAGTAATCCGATTTTCCTGATCAGCCTCAAAGCCGGCGGCACCGGACTGAATTTAACTGCCGCCGATACGGTCATTCATTACGACCCCTGGTGGAACCCGGCCGCCGAAAATCAGGCCACCGACCGCGCGCACCGCATCGGTCAGGACAAAGCGGTGTTTGTGTATAAGCTGATCGCCCGTCACACCGTCGAAGAAAAAGTGCAGCAAATGCAGCAATACAAACGCGGCCTCGCCGACCAGCTGTTTGCCGGCACTCAAGGCCAGCCGTGGCAGGGCAGCGTGATGGATTTACTGGCGCTGTTTGGTGAGGGGTGAGGCGCGTCACTGAATGTTGTAACTGGCTGTTAATTTTATGATATAAATTCGACAGTCTGCTTTTTCATCAGGTCGGCGCCGATGCTTTTTGTATTCCTTGCCAGTACTTTGTTGTTTTTGTTGCTCGGTGTATTTGCCGGTGGGTCCGATGATCCAAAAATGCCGGGTAAAAGAGTCGGTTTTGTGGTGTATTTCCTGTCGTTTTATGCGGTCAGTCAGTGGTCGGGCGACAAGTTCTCGCTGGCAGATCTGGGCGTCATGCTGAGCGTGATTCTGAGTTATCTGGTGGGTGTCCGGCTCGGGCGCCAGTTACAACAACACTTCAGTGTGAAATCAAAAGATCGGTTATGAAGCGTCACATTACGCTGATTTGGACTGTTGCAGCCAGTTACCCACTGTTTGCCACTCAGGTCTTGTTCAGTGCGCCGGCTGAGCTGGTGCAACAAATCTGGTTAACTGCCACCCTGTTGCTACTGCTGTATATAAGCCCACAAGTGTTTGAACGGGTTCGATATCTGACCAGACCAGCGTTTTACTCCTGCTTGCTGGTTGCTGCCCTCGTGTTGCTGCGACTGATTTGTATGCCATTTTTCGACCAGAACTGGGTGCTGCAAATGCCAGCGATTTTAAATTTAACCTTTGTGTTGTGTTTTATCGTGGTCGGGCAAAGTTTACATGGCTTTCGCTTGGATCAGACACCGGATTATTTATACCGCGCAGTGCATTGGCAGGATTTGAGTGTTGCGTTGAAATGGGCTGTTGGCATGATACTGGCGAGCGCAGCAGTCCAGCTGGGTTTTATCCTGCAGCAAATGCCGGGGGCGGTGGCTGAGCACTCCTCTGCGGCAGCGCATTATGCAGCACATGAATTTTCTATATCGATGTTGCTGAACCAATTGTTTGCGGTCTTTTTACTCGATGTACTAAGGCTGCGCAGTCAGCACGCTCAGCAGAACCGGCACGACCAGCAACCTGTGAATCGATAAGGCCTACAGCTCCGTGAGCCGGCCTTCCCAATTCTGCTTATAACGCCGCGACGCGTTCACTACTTTGCCGTCAGATAAAGTGAACTGATAGTCGTTGTGGTGGGTTTTCACTTTGTGCACATGGTGCAGATTGACCAGAATAGAACGGTGGATTTGTACAAAATGCGCCGGCAGCCGTTGCAGCAGTTCTTTGATGGTTTCGCGGATCACCAGATTTTCTGACAAGGTCTGCACACACATATAATTGCCTGCCGCTTCGATGACCCGGACGTCGATATCATCCAGTAATAGGGTGGAAGCGCCGGTGCGGAAGGTTAGTTTGTGGGGTGGTGTCACTTCGCTCAGCGGCTGGTTTTTATCCAGTGTGGTGCGTACGTCGAGCAGGCACTGCGCCAGGCGTTGGCGCGACACCGGTTTGAGCAGGTAATCAAAAGCGAAATGTTCAAAAGCGGAAAAGGCATATTGCTCATACGCCGTCACCAGCACCAGCAGCGGCGGGCTTAGCGCTGAGGCTTTATTCAGCTGCTTCAGAATATCAATACCCTTCAGGCCCGGCATCTGAATATCCAGAAACACCAAATCAACCTGATGCTGCTGTAAGTATGACAACGTGTCGTCGCCATTATCAAAACAGGCGTCAATCTGCAGGTTCGGGTAATTTGCCAGTTTGGCTTTTAAGTTACTGATCGCCAGCGGTTCATCGTCCGCGATCACGAGCCGGATGGGCTGCATACAATACCTCCAATGGTAAATTCAGCCGGGCATAAAAACCAAAGGCCGGGTTTAAAAGGGTCAGACTGGCGCGGGGGCCAAACAGCAGCTCCAGCCGTTCCTGTAGCTGTTGCAGACTGGCCGGCACCTGGCTGGCAGGCCAGGGCTGGGTTTCGCTGCCTGCGGTATCGATGCGGATAATAAACTGCAGCATGCCCGAGTTGCTGCTCAGTTCGCAGTGCTCGGTCAGCTCAATGTGTAAGTGAATCGGCCCACTTTGTTCGGCCACAGTCCACAGAATGGCTTGTTCGGCAATCGGCTGAAATAGTAAAGGTGGCAGCTGCAGTGGTTGGGTAGCGCTTAACTGCCAGTCCAGCAGTAGCCGTTCGCCAAACCGCACCTGCTGAATAGCCAGATAGGCTTCCAGCGCCTGTAATTCTTCGCGCAGCGGCACCCACTGGTCGTCCTGATTTTTTAGCGAGTGGCGCAAAAATGCGGACAACTGCTGGATCAAATCTTCGGCGGCGAGGCCCTTACGGCTGACAATCAACGAATTCAGCGCATTTAGCGTATTAAACATAAAATGCGGATTGAGCTGATACCGCAGCACTTTCAGCCGGGCCTGCCGCGCTTGTTTTAACAATTGCTGGCGGTTTTCCAGTTGCTGCAAAGTGAAGAAATTCAGCTTCGTCAGCAAAAATACTGCAATCCAGCCACAGAGCGGCAACAGCACCAGCGGAATACCCATTACTAAATAGTGGCTCCAGTGGGTCATCATGTCGGGGCCGCTTTTCATCGCATAATGTGTCAGCAGATACTGGCGCAGTGGAATTAACAGCAACAACAACGGGATTAACCAGACGGCCAGCCGCTGCAGTTGCTGCGCCGGGGTGCAGGGCCGGGCCAGTTCTCGGGCGCCGAGCCAGCCGGTCAGGCCCAGGTTAATGACTGTGATGAGGGTATAAGTGGCGAGGTACGGGAAAGCCGCTTCCTGTTGCAGCGGGATCAGCAAGCTCAAATGGGTGTATTTCAGCAGCAAATAGCCAAGCCAATACAGCTGATGCCAGAACCAGAAACGGGTCAGTGCTAAGGCTGGGGCGTTGGCGGGCCTGATCATAATAAATTGCTCTGTTGCGGTGGCAAGGCAATCGCCACACTAAAACCGGCCGGTAAGCTCTGCACCACAACACGCGCCTGCTCACCAAAATGCTGGTACAGCCGGTCGCGGATATTGCGCAGCCCCACACCGGTGCCATGGCCGGCAGAACTTTTTGCACCGGGGCCGTCATCCTGCACCGACAATTGCACCAGGCCATCGCACTGGCCGCCGCTGATGGTGATAGTGGCGCCATTTTGCTGCGCAGCGACAGCATATTTAATCGCATTTTCCACCAATGGTTGTAGTAACAATGCCGGCACCAGTTGTTGTTTGACCTGTTCGTCGATGTGCCATTGCACCCGCAGTTTGTCGCCGAAACGGGTTTTTTGCAGCGTCAGATAGGCCTCAATCGCAGAGAGTTCATCGGCGAGGCGGACCAAAGAATCCGGTGAATGGCTGAGCGAATAGCGTAAAAATGTCGAGAGCTGTTCTGACATCAGCTCGGCATCTTCAAAACGTTCGGCTTCGAGCAGCGCGCAGACCGAATTCAGTGCATTAAAAGTAAAATGCGGATTCAACTGATGACGCAGTGCCTGCAGTTCCAGCTGCTGAATATTTTGCGCCAGCCGGTGTGATTCTTTGATTTGTGCCTGTTGCTGGCAATAACGACTGAAACTGAGAAAACCGGCCGCCCAGACAAAAAACGCCAACGCGTGGGTGTCGAGCTGCCCGAGCAGTAAATTCAGATGAAAATCATATTTTTGCCATAACAGCATACTGGCGTAATTGAACAACGGGATATAACACAAAGCCAGTAACGCCGCGGCCAGAAACAGCCGTAGCGCCGACAACTGCCAACGCTTGGCCACCGTCATCAGTACACTGGTTAACGCCAGTTGTACCGCTAAGGAGCCGAGTGATAACAAAAAATATTTCAGTTCGAATTTTTCTTTCCACACCAGCACTTCCAGCAGCAGGTTCGTCACTTCGAACAGCGCGACGCAGCACCAGAACCAGAGGTTAAATCGAAACAGTCGCGGTAAGTCTGATGGCATGGGCCAGCTCTCCAGCAGCAATAGCGCTCAGTATATGAATAAAGCCGCTATCGGATGCAAGCGCGGGGTCAGCGGGCGTAGCACCGGGACAAGCAGGGATAAGCGGGGGCAGCGTCGCGGCTTTTATTTGCCAGCAGTCCTGAGCCAGAAGTCCCGAGCTAGTCACGCAAATACCGCAGCAGTTTATCAAAAGCCCGGTAACTCAACGCTTCCAGCAAATGCGGCCGGTCAATAGTGTGATCCCCGGCCAGGTCGGCAATAGTGCGCGCCACTTTCCATAACTTGTGAAAACTGCGGCTGGATAGCTGTAACTGGGAGACCGCCAGTTCCAGAAAAGCGCTGTCGGCACTTTGCAGCGGGCAATATTGTTCCAGTTCACCACTACTCAGCCTTGCATTGGGTTTGCCCTGGCGCTGCAGCTGACGTTCCCGCCCAGCCAGCACCCGGGCAGCAACCGTCTCGCTGGTTTCGCCGCTGCTGCTTTGACTCAGCACGCCGGCAGGCAATAAAGGCACTTCAAGCTGCAGGTCAATGCGGTCGGTCAGTGGCCCGGAAATGCGCGCCAGATAACGTAAGATCTCCGCCTTGCTGGCGCGGCCGTCCAGATGATGACCGCTCGGGCTTGGGTTCAGCGCCGCGACCAGCTGAAATTGAGCCGGAAACTCCGCCTGGCGGCCGGCGCGGGAAATATGCACCAGCCCGGTTTCCAGTGGCTCACGCAGCGCATCCAGCACATGGCGCTGAAATTCAGGCAATTCCCGGGGTTCTAAAGACTAACCCAAAATGTACCCACTCCAAGCCATATTTTTTCGTACCATCTCAAAACGTAATGGATGCATCCCATCGCAAAAAAAATGTATTTTTAATACTTCCAAAAAGTACATTTTGTACAAGCATTTTAACCTCGTAAAACAGCCCTTGTCGTTGATAAACCGATCTCCAAACTGTCACCATAAAAGGGGGCGTGGCTGCGGTCAGCCTTCGAATATCCACTGTCAAATTTAACTTTAAGTTTTTTTCTAACATTTGATCAAAATTCTATTCTGGAAACCCAAGCTTCGAATTTGGGAGCTACTTTAGGATGCTTACCAATGTTCCTGCCGCCTTTTTCCTGGCTATTTGCTCTCCCAGCTTTTCGCGCAATTCCAGATTCTCAATACGCAGATCTTCGAGTTGGTAAATCAGACCAATATGCTCAGATAATAATGAATTATACTGCTCCAGATACTGATCTCTTTCTTTTTTGAGTTTTTCAACACGAGCCGTCAGCTTGAACTCTTTTGACTGCTCAACTTCTTTTTCGAACTGCTCAGCTGCCTTAGAAATGGCAATTACCAACTCCTTATGACGATCCAGCCCTCGGCGGATGCTGCCTTTCTTCCTGCCTGCCTCAATGGCCACAGCATCCAAAGTAGGTTTAACTCCCCGATCTACTAGACGATCTAACGCCTCAAGAAACTCAATTATTGCGCTGGCCACTTACGCCGTCCTCTCGTTGTCGTCAATTTTCCTGATTAATATCATTTAATGTACCACTCAATTACACAGCTAACTTATCAGTCGTTACAAATCCATCGGACCAGTCGATGCAGCTAAGTTATCACTTGAGTCAAAATTCTACTCCGATATTAGAGCCTTAACCGTCAACATATCAAAGTGGAAATAATTACTTCATAACGTGGCTTTGTGCCAGAAGCGGAAATACACTGAGATTTGATTAAATCGGCGCTTTTCACTGAAAGCGGACTTTGGTAATAAAAACTGAATCGCGGTTCTCGCGTTTTTCGAGATACCAGCTCATTTCCAAAACATCAAAAAATCGTGCATTCTCCATTGCTCGTTTCTGCTTGTTACCAGTGTTCAGATTATAACGATGTGGCCAGAATTTGTTGACCATTACAGTCATTCTGAGAGGGAGAGTTGATACCAGCAGATAGGAATATCTGCAGGAGCAACACATATCAAGTAGTCACCTACATTAACGTACCGAACTTCTGCGGTCGGGAGTTCCACAACGCCAATCAACAAATCGAGCAACGGAATTGAGTAGTATTTGGCCATCGCTTCCAATAGTGTCCAGCGTCGATAGAAAATAGTTGTTGAGGTGCAATAAGGTTGCAATAGTGGGAACACATCTTGGTATTTTGTAACTAAGCGGTCGGTTCGGTAATACTCAAGATCAACAGCGACACGCTTGGTTTGATTAACAATAACCACTAATTGTGAATGGCTGTGGCTTACCGAACAATGCCACTGCTGATGATTGACCCATATTTCAGGTTCTTTATCAGAGGGCAATGAAATACTTACGGCACTACCATCCACTCCCGCTAACTGAGAGCACAACCAACGAAGTGCTGCACGCCCCCATGCGAAAGTTTGCTGACGCTTGGGTACAGCGTGAGATAGCCATTGCCACTCTTCGGCAGTTAGCCAACTTGACGTTGGTAATAATCCAGATCTAAGCGTTAAAATGGCGCCGTAGGATATAGATGACTTTAAGTTGACATTAATGTCATCAAATATTCTCATTTTATTCATGGTGTTGCTCGAGTAGTTTTTGATACATCTTTACTGATAGATCGTCTTGTGTTTAATATGCTGCGTAGGTCGGATGAGTTCTGAACCACCAATATGGCAGTTGTTTTGTGGACGGTGTTAACAAATGGAATTTTTTATTCAGAATTGGCATTTTTGGCCAGAAAAATTACCTGATTCAGGAACTTTGGCTCAGCAGCAATACCCAGAGCTTCCTGAAATTCCAGCACTACAACGTCGTAGATTCAGCGAGCTTACGAAGATCTCTCTGCATCTAGCCTTCGCCCATCAAATTGCACCTAATACACCGGTTGTATTTGCTTCTAGACATGGTGATTTACACAAAACATCTCAGTTATTAAAACAAGTTTCAGCTGACGAAGATTTATCGCCGACTCAATTTGCTTTGTCAGTACATAACGCTATGGTCGGACAATATAGCATTTTAAGACAACACCAGGCCCAGCACAGTTCGGTTGCTGCTGGTGATGCAAGTTTACATTATGGGGTGTTGGAGGCGTGGACTCTGCTGCAGTGCAATGTTTGCGAGCAAGTCTTGGTGGTTTATGCAGATCAACGTTTGCCAAAGATCTATCAGTCTTTCGATACACATCCGGCATTGGATCACGGAATATCACTGCTCTTGAGCAAAAAACCGATGGGAAGCCGATTACGTTTACAACGTCAACCCAATCGCTGTAATAAGCGGCAGGATGAAGCCATTGAGCTATATCATTTTCTACAAGGTACTGACGTCGGTGTACAAATAACCACAATGAGAGAACAGTGGTTTTGGCAACGAGTGAATTAACCTGTGTTTGCACTCGTGAACCGTGGTTATAGACTTTTAGCTACCGGATTTTGCTTTTGCATGTTCGGGGTTGGTGGATTGCTGTTGTCACTGATCGTATTCCCACTACATCGAGTTTTTATCCATGATGTAAGTAGTCGTCGCCAACGTGCCCGCTTCATCGTGCATCAGTCCTTCAGGTTCTTCATAAAAATGATGCAATACGTTGGGGTCATTAATTTTGACTTTCCAAAAGCAGCAACATTGACGGATACCAGAGGCAAAATTTTGGTGTCAAATCATCCAACATTAATTGATGTTGTTTCACTGATTTCTTTGATACCGCATGCAGATTGTGTGGTGAAGGCTCAATTGTTTAAGAATCCATTCATGCGTGGAGTTATTCAATCGACGGGCTACATTACTAACTCAGATCCAGAGGGATTATTAGAAGATTGTGCAGAATCACTACGTCGCGGATCCACATTAATAATCTTTCCTGAAGGCACGAGAACTAAGCCCGGTAAAACGATAGAATTGCAGCGTGGTGCGGCCAATATGGCGATTCGAACTGGCTCCAATTTGGCGGTTTGCGTGCTTAGTTGTAAGCCAAGTACGCTGACGAAAAATGAGCCGTGGTATCATATACCCAAAATAAGGCCAACATTAACTGTACGCTTAGTTCGAGATTGGAGCATTGATTCGTACAATGAGAATTCAAGCCATGCGGCCCGACGACTAACAAGAGACTTAGAGTTATTTTTCAATCAGGTAAATATAGAAAATGGAACAGTTAAAAGCAGAATTGAAACAGCTGATTATCAACAGTCTTGAGTTGGAAGATATTCAACCGGCCGATATTGATGATACAGCCCCTCTATTTATTGACGGATTGGGATTGGACTCGATTGATGCACTAGAGCTAGGCCTAGCAATTAAGAAAAAGTACAACATCAAGATCGATGCCAATGACAAAAATACCCAACGCCACTTCGCCAGTATTAACAACTTGGCGGCATTTGTTCAACAGCAATCAGTCGTGGAGAACTGAGCATGATCACAAAACAGGACATCTTAACTACGCTAACTGACTTATTAGTAGACGAGTTTGAATTGGACGCGACAAAAATTAATATGGATGCCCAGCTGTATCAAGATTTGGATTTAGACAGTATCGATGCTGTGGATTTGGTGGTGAAATTGCGTGAAATGACAGGCACAAAAATTGAACCTGAAGCATTTAAGCAAGTCCGTACCGTTGGGCATGTCGTTGATGAAATCTACAAGTTAAAAACTGCTTAGCTTTCGCCGGTGAAATTCGCATCGATTTTACTCGTTATGGTTTACCCGTTTTGGGTATATTTTGCCGTCTCAAAAGGTTGGTTTTTGGGCGCAATGGTGCCCATTATGCTTGGGTTGGCGCTGAAGTGGCGCCAAAGCACAACCACATTACCTCAACGTCGATTTTTGTTACTTACCTTGCTGGTGTTTTTCGCGGCAGCGATGTTGAATCAAGTGGATCAAGCCTTGTTGTTTTACCCTGTGTGGGTCAATGTGGGCATGTTGTGGTTATTTGCCAGTTCTTTGTGGTTTCCCCCGACTGTTGTTGAACGTATAGCCACACTCATGGAAGGCCCGCTGCCAGAGAGTGGACGTCGTTACACGAGACACGTGACCCAAGTATGGTGTGTCTTTTTTATCGGCAATGGCACTATGGCCGCATGGCTGGCGTGGTTGGGGAATTGGCAGTGGTGGACCTGGTATAACGGTGCGATCTCGTATTTCTTGATGGGAACATTGATGGGCGTAGAATTCTTGGTCAGACAACGGGTACGCCGAAATGCACATTTCTGACTTCAGCCAAGACCCTTTGTTTATTGGCGTACCTTTTCAATGGTCAGACAGTACAGGGAAGGTCTCAGCAGCAGAGTTCCTCGGTCGGGTGCAAAGTGCCAAAACGTATTGTCTATCCCTGCAGGTTCGCCGTGTCGCCTTGTTTCATGATGAGGTTGTGCCATTTGCCGTGTGGTTGTTTGCATTATTAAGTGCTGATATTGAAGTTGTGTTACTGCCGAACAACAAACCACACACGGTGCAGGAGACAGTATCACAGGTTGACACTGTCTGGTTGCAACCAGACTGGCTTCCTTCGGCTCCGACAGTTTGTGATCTATCCATTTCTGATCAGGCACAGTTGTGGTTTTTAACTTCGGGATCAACAGGTGCGCCAAAGCTAGTGGGTAAGCAATTCTGGCAATTGCAAAAGGAAGTGCAGACGCTACAACAAACTTTTCAATGTGTGCCGCAGTCCGGTGCTGTGCTCTTTGCTGCGACAGTTCCTCATTACCATATTTATGGTTTGTTATTCCGACTGTTGTGGCCCCTACAACATGGTGCCACGTTGTACAGCGCCACAATTGAATTTCAAGAACAATGGCTGGCACTGCAGCGATTTGACACTGCGGTGACGTTAATTAGTAGCCCGGCGCACATCTCGAGATATGAGGGGCTACAGCTGGTGCAAAACAACGCATCGCAATTGTGTCGGGTGTTTTGCTCCGGGGGACCGTTGGCAAATCGTGATGCAGCTGCATTTTTTCTGCAGACGGGTTATGGCGTCATTGAGGTGGTCGGAAGTACAGAAACTGGTGGTATAGGGTGGCGGCAATACCAGTCAGAGCAGAGCCTCAGGCCCTGGCAGGCATTTACGGGTATAGAGTTATCACTGACCCCAGATCAGTGTTTGCGTTTGCGCACACCTTACTTGGCAGCAACTTGGCACGACACCACAGATTATGCCGAGTTGCTGGATGCACCATATTTTGTGCTCTGTGGCCGAGCGGATCGCATCGTGAAGCTGGAAGAAAAACGCCTTGCGCTGGCCGAAGTTGAATCGCTTTGTAATCAATTACCTTGGCTACAACAAGCTGCAGCGTTATTGGTATCTGCGCCTTCTGAGCGCGGTCGTGTCCAACTGGGGTTGGTGGTTGAGCTTAGCCACGAGGGGCAAGAATATCTCAATGTCCACGGTAAACGAGCGTTGAATCAGCAAATTCGCCAAGCGCTGTCGCAGCGGTTTGAATCTGTGTTGCTACCTCGAAAGTTTCGTTATGTCTCGCGATTGCCATTTAATGAGCAAGGTAAATTGCCTTTGCAACAACTTGAGGCGTTATTTTTGTCATGAGTCGATTTTTCCCACCGAGCCGAGTCACGCAGCAGACCATTGACGGTGTCGAGATAGAACTGCAGGTGTCAGCAGATCTGCATTATTTCGATGGACATTTCCCGCATGCGTCTGTGTTAGCAGGGATAGCACAATTGGATTGGGCTGTGTATTACACCCAATGTCACCTAGCACCAGGTCAACAGGTGTTAAGTGTCGAAGTGCTGAAATTCCAAGAAATGATCCAGCCAGATGTCAAAGTACGCTTAGTCATTGCGCAAACCAAAGCAGATACCTCTACGTTTGCTTTTTACGTTGGTGAACAACGCATGTCATCGGGTCGGCTCAAATGGGGACCGCATGGTGCGTAAATGCTTTATTGTCCCTGTATACAATCATCCGTGGACTGTCGGTAACACAGTGCATATGTTGCTGCAATTTAACCTACCGATCATTGTGGTCAATGATGGCTCTGATGCGCAGACCACTGCAGTATTGCAGCTATTGGCTACGGAATGCCCGACCGTTGATTTAGTTTGTCATGAAGTTAATCAAGGCAAAGGTGGGGCTGTGATGACGGGATTGCGTCGAGCCAACGAATTGGGATACAGCCATGCCTTACAAGTCGACGCGGATGGTCAACATAACTTAGCGGATATCCCGCACCTATGGTCCCTTGCAGAACAACAACCGACCGCATTGATTAGTGGCTCACCTGTTTATGATGATTCCATTCCTATGGGCCGGAAAATTGGGCGCTGGATCACTCACTTTTGGGTTTGGGTTGAAACCTTAAGCTTCAGTGTGAAAGACACCATGTGTGGCTTTCGAGTCTATCCAACTGCCACGTCGGTTGCATTGTTTGATCGCATTGCTTTGGGTAAACGCATGGATTTTGATATTGAAGTTATGGTCCGCCTTTTTTGGGAAGGGGTGCACCCGGTCTTTGTGCCAACCAAAGTGATTTACCCGCCAGGGGGACGATCGCATTTTCATGCACTGCGTGACAATTGGTTGATAACTAAAATGCATACCCGATTGTTTTTCGGCATGTTGCTTAGACTACCTACACTGCTGCGGCGAAAGAAGCATAGGCAGTCGTTATGAGCAAGGTACATTGGGCAAAACAAGCTGAAAGTGGCAGCTACCTTGGCATCCGTACCTTATTATGGTTCTACCGTTTTGGTGGCAAATGGTTGCTGCAGGTCGTATTGGTACCGGTGCTGCTCTATTTTGTCTGCATTAATCAACGGGCTAGACAGGCCTCACGACAGTTTTTGCAACGCGTACACGCCACTGCCGCTGAACACAGTTCTTTTCGCAGCGAGCCTGGGCTGTGGCAGATTTTTTTGCATTTTTACAGTTTCGCCTATGAAGCCCTGGCCAAAATTGATGGTTGGTTGGGACGAATAGGACCAGAACGCCTTAACACAATCGGTAACATCACGTTCGATGACATTGTGCGGCAACAAAAAGGCGGCGTGCTGATCGGCAGTCATTTGGGTAACGTGGAATTGAGCCGAGCTATGGCGAGTCGCAAATACAGTACCCGTATTCACGTCTTGGTGTTCACTCGGCACGCAGTCGCCTTTAACAAAGCACTGCAACAAACCAACCATATGGTTGAAACCAATATGGTGCAAGTGGATACGATCACACCGGCTTTAGCCATCCAAATGCGAGAATGGATCGACAATAACGAATTCATCGTCATCGTTGGCGACCGAATGTCGGTTTCAACTCCGGAACAGGCGATTTGGTGCGATTTTCTTGGCCATCCCGCCCCCTTTGCAATAGGTCCCTGGGTACTTGCAAGTGTGCTGGAATGTCCAGTGTACCTGCTGTTTTGTCTGCGCCAGGGGGACCACTACGCACTGACATTGCAGCATTTTTCAGATCAAATCGTGTTACCGCGCAAACAGCGTCAGCAAGCATTACAACAATATGTCAGTGCTTATGCTGCTGTGTTGCAAGGTTTTGCGCTGCTGTACCCCTATCAATGGTTTAATTTCTTTGATTTCTGGCATTTGCCGGAAGCCGGCAAGGACAAGTAATCGTGACAAGGTCTTCTATCTTTTTGGACGCTCAACAGCAGATTCACCAGGTGACTTTTGGGCAAACGCGACTTCGTATTGAAGATATCACGGCTATTGCGCAACATGGTCTGCCGGTCAAGTTGACAGACAGCGCAGACTTCTGGCATCGGATCGATGCCGGCGTTGCTTTCTTAGATCAATTGCTTGATGAGGATGGCGTCATTTATGGCGTTACGACGGGGTATGGTGACAGTGTGACGGTGCGTGTGCCCTTGCATCAAGTGTATGAATTACCAGTGCATTTAACACGGTTTCATGGATGTGGTTTAGGCCAAGAATTTTCCTATCAGCAGAGCCGTGCCATTCTTGCGACGCGGTTGTGCTCGTTAAGCCAAGGTTATTCTGGGGTGAGTCGTGATCTATTGGCTCGATTGGTCGATTTTCTCAATCACGATATCACACCGTGTATACCTCAAGAAGGCAGCGTTGGCGCAAGTGGAGATTTAACGCCATTGTCGTATGTTGCCGGTGCCATGATTGGTGAGCGAGACGTGATGTACAGGCAGGTTCGACGTCCCGCGGTGGAGGTGATGCAGGAGTTGGGGTGGCAACCGCTGACTTTGCGGCCCAAGGAAGGCTTGGCAGTAATGAACGGGACTGCAGTGATGACCGGACTTGCATGTTTGGCTTATGAACGCGCTGACTATTTGACGAAACTGTCCAGTCGGGTCACAGCGATGATGAGTCTCGCTCTCAAAGGTAATAGTCATCATTTTGATGACATCTTATTCAGTGTCAAACCACATCCAGGTCAGAATGAAGTGGCCGGTTGGATCCGCCATGATTTAAATCACCATGAGCACCCTCGTAACGCGGACAGATTGCAGGACCGATATTCCATTCGTTGCGCGCCTCATATTATCGGTGTGTTGCGCGATAGTTTGCCTTGGTTTCGCCAAATGATCGAAAACGAGCTCAACAGTGCTAATGACAACCCTATTGTGGATGGCATTGGTGAGCATGTGCTGCATGGCGGTCATTTTTACGGTGGCCATATCGCGATGGTGATGGACAGTATGAAAACAGCCGTCGCAAATCTGGCAGATCTGCACGATCGGCAAATGGCGCTATTGATGGATACCCGGTATAACAATGGTTTACCCGCCAATTTAAGCGCGGCTGCACCGGAGCGGCGCTTTATCAATCATGGTTTTAAGGCTGTGCAAATTGGTTGTTCAGCATGGACTGCAGAGGCGTTAAAGCTGACGATGCCTGCGAGTGTATTTTCGCGGTCTACAGAGTGTCACAATCAGGATAAGGTCAGCATGGGGACCATTGCCGCACGAGATTGTTTACGCGTGCTTGAGTTAACAGAACAGGTATTGGCCGCGTCGTTGTTAGCTGTGCAGCAGGCTATGCGGTTGCGGGTACTGAGAAAAGAGTTGGCTTTAGACAGTCTGATGCCTGAATTACAAGCGATGCTGCAAAGGCTTGGCGAGCAGCATGCGTTGGTCGATGAAGACCGTCAACTCGAAGCAGAGCTGCGTCAGTTAATCGGAGCTATCCAGCAGCAGCAATTCGCTCTTTATCAGGAGTAGCACATGCGTTCGGCAACTATACAAATCACAGTCCCGTTCTTTGATATTGATGCCATGCATATCGTCTGGCATGGCCATTATGTAAAGTATCTTGAGTTGGCACGTTGCGCCTTGCTGCAGACCTTTGACTACGATTACCCGCAAATGCAGGAATCTGGTTATCTGTGGCCAATAGTGGATATGCATATTAAGTATCGAAAATCGGCGACGCTGGGCCTGCCGATTGAAGTGATTGCAACGCTGGTGGAGTGGGAGCATCGGCTCAAAATCAATTATCGCATTGTCGATGTGACCAGTGGTGCTTTACTCACTAAAGCCAGCACTATTCAGGTTGCTGTGTCGATCGCCACAGGTGAGATGTGTTTTGAATCTCCTGTCATCCTGTTACAAAAGTTGGGAATACCAGCATGTGGTTAAACCGAATCGCTGGCGTGATGATGGCTGTCCTTGTCAGTCATCAGGTGGATGCAAACGAAACGACTTTGCTGAATCGATGGACTTTGGCGCCAGGGCATTATCCGTTTGTGCAGCAAAAGTGGATTAAAGGGTTGCAGCGTCCGCTTCGGAGCTCCGGCTATTTAGCATTAAATGAGCAAAGTCTCGAATGGGTCACCGAAAAACCGGTGCTGCAAAAAGTTCATTTGGACGCTCATGGCGTGACTTTGCAGCATCAGCAAGTGCAGGCAGGTTCTGAATTGATTGGCCAATTGATGTTAGCGGTGGTCCAGCACGATACTTCATTTTTAGCGAAACATTTCAGTATTTCCAAGCTTCAGGCCGGTTGTCTGAAAATGCAGCCTAAAGCAGCCCCTTTAAATAAGTTTTACCAACAGATCCAATTGTGTGGGGAAACAAAACTCGAACAAATAGAATTGATCGAGGTAAAAGGCAATCGAAGCCTCATTCAATTGCAGGGGCCTGAGGCATGACTGCAAGAAGAGCGTGGGTTCTTTGGTGTTTGCTAATTGCTGCGTTGCTGTTTGGTCTCAGTGTGTTAGTTCCGCAAACGCATTGGAACAGTAGTTTAACAGCTGCTTTCCCGCAGGAGCGGGGTCAGTGGCAGTCGCAGCTGTTGTCAAACAATACTGTAAATCGACAGTTCCGTCTGGTGTTGACGGGGTTACCTGCCGCTGAGTTGGACACTGTAGCAAACGAAGTTCTGGCGTCTACACCAGTTGGTGACAAAGCCGCATGGCATTGGCAAAAACCTAGTGACACGCTCAGCGAAATGACGACTTTTGTCCAACATTCCGCTGGCCGTATCGCTAACCAAGCCGCACGGCAACAACTCGCAAAAGGTCAATTTCAATCTTTGATTGATGCCGCTTGGTTGCGTTTGGTGAGCCCGCTCCCACTGCCAGACGACATTATCCAGCGTGACCCGCTGTTATTGTCGCAGTTCCATCTGGAACAAATGTTACAGACGACCGGACAAGGAATTGGCTTACAGCCTATGGATTTCGGCTATGCAGGGAGTCATCAAAAGAAGGCATTTTTACTCTTGCTGGGCCAATTGCACTTTGACCCATTTGACAGCGCGGGGACGCAGCAAGCACTCGCTGAACTGACACCCATTTTAGAGCAACTACAGCAGAAATATCCTGAATTACAGCTCATCCGCAGCGGTGTGGTCTTTCATGCGGCTGTGGCCAGCAGCCGTGCTCAGTATGAAATGACCTGGTACGGTGGAGCTTCGCTATTGGCCATTGCACTGCTCATTCTGTTTGTTTTTCGTAGTGTTTATCCGCTGCTTATCACCGGTTTGCTGCTCGGAACCGGGGTGCTGGCGGGGCTGGCGGCGGTGCTTTGGTATTTTGATTCGCCGCACTTAATTGCGTTTGTTTTTGCGACCACGCTGATCGGTATCGCAGTCGATTATGCATTCCATGGCATGCTGGCTGTACAGCATGGCCGTCCGTTCTTTCGCCGCATGTTGCCCGGCTTACAACTCAGTTTGTTATCAACATTAATTGGTTATCTGGTGCTGTTTGTATTGCCACTGGCGATTTTGAATCAAGTGGCGGTGTTTATGATGACCGGCATGTCTGTGGTTTATGTGTTGGTGCACTGGCTATTGCCGGTGGTGCTACCGACATGTCAAATTTCCATTGGTGCGAGCGCGACAGCCAACAGATATTTAGCCTTGTGGCATCAATTATCAATGCGGCGTAGTCGCATCATCCTGCTTGCCACTCCAATCATTATATTGGCTGTCTTAGCCACGATGTTGCGGGTTGATGATGATGTTAGAACCTTAAATTCCATCAATCCTTCCTTGCTGGAGCAAGAGCAGCAGATGCAACAACTGACCGGTATGCGTTGGGATATACAATTCGTGTTAGTACAGGCGAAGCAACTCGACGACTTGTTGATCCGTGAGCAGCAGGTCGTGCAATTGCTGCAAGTTTGGCAACAGCAGGGGAAGTTGGCGCATTGGCAAGCTCTCAGTGATTGGATATGGCCATTATCCCAGCAACAAGAATTACAGCGCCAATTGCAAACTGCCTACAACAATGTGGCTGTACAAGACTATCTGCAACAACTCGGTGTTGTTGTTAACGCAGCACCACCACAGCACCTGACGCTATCACAACTGCCTGCTGGGCTGCAGATGCTTGCTATTGCGCCGAACCTTGCAGATGCTCCGGCATTGGTCGGGGTCATTCCGGTTCAGGGCTGGCAGCCGGAATATGCAGAGATCGAACAGTTGCAAAAGATCGGTTTGGTCGACGTGTATCATCCGGTTGCAGATGCAAGCAAGCGCTTGCAGGGCGTGCGTTTGCATTTACAGCAAGGATTAGGGCTGGCCGCTTTATGTATCTTGGCATTTCTGTGTTGGCATATCGGCTGGAAGCAGGCATTGGCCATTGCCCTTTACTTGGGGGCTTGTGGCGGGGCTGCGTTACTGGGTCCGTTGCTGCTCGGTCATGCCTTGAATCTGTTTCATGTGGTTGGTTTGGTGCTAGTGGTCGCGCTTACCCTGGATTACGCAATATTTTTTAGCTCCAATCTGGCAGAAACCGAAGTGCAGTTAGCTGTCGGGCTATCGGCGCTGACCAGTATGTTGGCATTTGGTGTGCTGATGTTCAGCCAAACGCCGGTGATTGCCGGCTTTGGTATAACTACTTTGTTTGGAATTGCTGCGGCATTGCTATTTGCACCCATTTTAAGAACTACAAGAGTTAAGGATGTTGTGCTATGAAAATGGATTTTGATGTTGTGATTATTGGAGCAGGGCCGTCTGGCGCTGCAGCCGGGGCATTGCTAATTGACCACGGTTTTTCCGTGGTTTGCTTAGAAAAAGGCTATTTCCCACGGTTCTCGATCGGCGAAAGCCTGCTGCCGCACTGTATGGAGTTTTTAAGTGAGGCGGGTTTATTAGACGACGTAGTCAGCGCTGCGCCGGAGTTAGGATTTCAATTTAAAAATGGTGCCGTGTTTCACAAGCAAGGCCAGCGGACCGAATTCGATTTTACGCAAAAATTTACCGCCGGGCCGGGTACAACCTTTCAGGTAAAACGCGCTACTTTTGACAAAATTCTGGCAGAAGCCGCGGCCAATAAGGGCGTTGAAATCCGATATGGTGTTGAGGTTGTTGGCATTGATCGCGCGGATGACTTAAGCACAGTACATGTAAGATTGGCTGACGGCGAGGCACAACGTTATCAGTGCAGATTCGTATTGGACGCTTCGGGCTTTGGACGTGTATTACCACGGCTATTTGATCTGGAATCCCCCTCAGGGTTTCCGGTGCGACAGGCCTGTTTCTGTCACATTCAAGACCATATCGTGGATCCGACGTTTGACCGTAACAAAATTTTAATCACGGTCCACCCGGAATTGATCGATGTATGGTTCTGGTTGATCCCCTTTAGCGACGGCACCGCAAGTTTGGGTGTTGTGGGGGAAACCAGGCGTTTTACCGATTTTGCCACAGACCACGATGCGCTCTGGCAAAATGTGTGGGCCGACCCGCAGCTGAGTCATTTACTGCAAAACGCGACACCGTTAAACGATGTTCGTAGCTTGGTTGGTTACTCGGCCAATGTTCGTCAATTGGCGGGAGAGGGGTATGCACTACTTGGTAATGCCGGCGAGTTCCTCGACCCGGTGTTTTCGTCCGGAGTGACTATCGCATTACGGTCCGCCTGCACCGCAGTACCAGTATTAGTCCGGCATTTGCAAGGTGAAGAGATTGATTGGGAACGCGAATACAGTCAGCCACTGCGTGCTGGTATTGAGACATTTCGACAGTTTGTCGAGGCTTGGTATGATGGCCGCTTCCAAAAAATGATTTTTAGTCCAGAGCGCCAGCCGACAATCACCGAAATGATATCGTCAATTCTGGCGGGCTATGCATGGGATACTAAGAATCCATTGGTAGCAGAAACCCGGCGGCGCTTAAATACGTTGAGTGAGTTATGCGACGCTTAACGATATTGCTGGTGTTTTGGTTGAGTGCATGCCAATTGCTGCCGCGATCAAACATGGTCTATCAGCTCGATGGCGGGCATTACAGGCTGCAAACCCATTGGCCCGGCCCTGCCCAACAAATTTTGCAGCAAGTTGTATTCACCACAGCTGGGCAACATCATGAATTTTTGCTTAGTGCCCAGTTAGACGCACAGCAAATGCTGCTGGTTGGATTGTCGCCGCTCGGTCAGGAGCTATGGCGCATTGAGTTAACTTCAGACGGTCAACTGCTGACTGCAGGAATTCAACCTTTTGCAGATAAGCGATTTGCAGTGCAATTGTTAGCCCAAATGCAATGGAGCCTATTGCCACTACCTGACATTCAGCCACAACTTCGTGCCTTAACGCTGACTGACATGCCAAATCAACGCCAGGTAAAAAATGCGGACGGTCAGACCGTGTTAACTATTGAGGGTGCTGGCGAGATCGCGGTTGGGAAAACATACCGCATCTTTGACGGTAATTTTGAATTGAGCATTGTTACATTGGAGCGAGAGTTATTATGAGTCAAGCTCCTGTTCTTACATCCCTGGGGATTTGTTGTGCTCTGGGAATGACCGCTGCAGAAGTTTGGCAGCAGGCATCGAAAGGTAGTCGTAGCGGCATGCGCTGGCGGTCCGATTTATTGACAGCAGGTCAAGCTGTTGTGGTAGGAGATGTTGCGGCTGAGTTGGTAGATTTGTCCGGCTGGCCAATCCCGGAACACAGCAGAAACAATCAGCTGGCTGCCACAGCCTATGCCCAAATTGCCGCGGATGTTGCTAAGGCAATACAGAGATTCGGCGCAGACCGAATTGCGGTTGTGATCGGTACCAGTACATCGGGAATTGCCAGCGGTGAAGCAGCGATGGTGCCGAAATTACAGCAGAACGAATGGCCCGAAACGTTTGACTATCGACAACAGGAAATGGCGGCTCCGGCGTTATTTATTGCGCAGTTGGCACAAGTGCGGGGGCCGGCAATGGCAGTGTCGACAGCGTGCTCGTCTAGTGCGCGAGCACTAATGACGGCGCGGAATTTCTTGGATACAGGCTTGGCGGATGCCGTTATTGTAGGTGGTGTCGATTCATTGTGTCGAATGACGCTCCGTGGATTTTCTGCGCTGGAATCGGTATCGGCGGGTTATTGCCAACCGTTTGCAAAAGACCGGGATGGTATCAATATCGGCGAGGCTGCGGCATTGTTTTTGTTGCAACGCCAACCGTTGCCTCATGCTTCGGTGGTGATCCGTTTGTCCGGCTGTGGTGCATCTGCCGACGCGCATCACATGTCGGCACCTCATCCTCAGGGAGAAGGGGCAGAGCGGGCTATCCGTCAGGCATTGCAGCAAGCAGACATCGATGTACAAGCATTAAGTTATATCAATGCGCACGGTACGGCGACACTGCTGAACGATGCGATGGAAGCGATGACGTTATCTCGCGTCGGCGCCAGTGGTGTGCCGCTGAGCTCCAGTAAAGCGCTGACAGGTCATACCCTCGGTGCCGCGGGCGCTTTGGAGGCTGCACTTTGTTGGTTAATGCTGTCCGAACACAACGTAGAACAAGCGCTAATACCGCAGATATTTGCCACAGAACCCGATCCGCTATTGCCAACTTTAACCTTTGCCAAAGGGGTAAGTGCAATGCCTTTACGTCACTGTTTGAGCACTTCTTTTGCCTTTGGTGGTAACAATATGGCGATTATTTTGAGTAAAGATTGATGAGCCATTATTCATTAGAACAACTGATTTCCCACCGGCCACCGATGATTTTGTTAAGTCGGTTCGTGGCCGCCGACACGACGTCGGCCTGTTGTGAAGTTGATATTGTGAGTTCGAGCTTGCTGTTTCAACCTGAACTCCAGGGTGTTCCTGCTTATGCGGGATTAGAGTATATGGCGCAAACGATTGCCTGTTATGCCGGGGCTCAGGCACTGGCCAATGGTGCTGATGTGAAAATTGGCTTTCTGCTGGGCAGTCGTAAATATGAACCAAGTGTTCCGGTGTTTTCATATGGCTGGACATTGCGTGTCACGGCGGAAAAAGTAGTGATGGAGGAGTCAGGTCTTAGTGTGTTTGCCTGCCAGATTTTTCATCAGGATCAACTGTTGGTACAAGCCAACATCAATGTATTTCAGCCTGATAATGTCAGTGAATGGCTCAAGGAGTAGATGATGCCACGTTGTCTCGTGACCGGCTCGAGTCGGGGAATTGGCAGAGCGATCGCACTGCAATTGGCCAAAGATGGTTTTGATATCACTGTGCATTGCCGTTCAGATATCGCCAGTGCGGAAGCGGTTGCTGCAGAAATCCGTGCATTGGGACGGCGTGCGTGGGTGTTACAGTTTGATGTCGCCAATCGTATGCAAGCCACACCATTGCTAACACAGGACGTCGAGGCGCACGGGGCCTATTATGCGGTGGTGTGCAATGCGGGTATTCACAAGGACGGCGCTTTCCCGGCACTGACAGATCAGGATTGGGATAGCGTCATTCATACCAACCTCGATGGTTTTTATAATGTGCTGCACCCGCTGGTAATGCCGATGATTCAACTTCGAAAGGGCGGACGCATCGTCACGATAGCATCAGTGAGCGGCATCGCCGGCAATCGTGGCCAGGTAAATTATTCCGCAGCAAAAGCGGGTTTGATCGGCGCAACCAAAGCGCTTGCCCTGGAACTAGCCAAACGAAAAATTACCGTGAATTGTGTGGCGCCCGGGTTAATCGAGACCGAAATGACGGATGCGTTGCCATTAGACGAGATGATGGCGATGATTCCGCTGCGGCGCGCAGGCACAGCCGCTGAAGTGGCAGCAACCGTCAGCTTTTTATGTTCTGAACCGGCGGCGTACATTACGCGGCAGGTGATTTCAGTCAATGGTGGAATGATTTAATGAAACGTGTAGTGATTACGGGCATGTCGGCTATTACAGCATTTGGCGACAATTGGCTGGATTTTCGTAGACGGGTTGCGGCCGGACAAAATGCAGTGAAGCGTATGACTGATTGGGATTGCTACCAAGAGCTGAATACACGTTTAGCTGCGCCAGTGCTTGATTTTGTGCGACCAGATCATTATTCACGGAAACTCACACGTTCGATGGGGCGAGTGTCGCTGATGGCGACGCGCGCAACTGAACGAGCGTTGCAGCAAGCAGGTTTATTGCAAGACCCGGCCTTGACTAACGGTTCCTGCGGGATCGCTTATGGTTCATCAACAGGCAGTACTGAACCTATATGTGCTTTTGGCCGAATGCTTGACCACAAGGTGATGACCGGCGTCACTGCGACCAGTTATATACAAATGATGGCACATACAACGGCGGTCAATATTGGCGTGTTTTTTGGGGTTAAAGGACGCATTTATACAACTAGTTCAGCGTGTACTTCTGCATCACAAGGGATTGGTTATGCATATGAAGCGATTAAGTTTGGCCGCCAACAGGTGATGATTGCTGGTGGGGCTGAAGAGCTTTGTGTTACCGAAGCGGCCGTTTTTGATACGTTGTTTGCGACTAGTGTTCGCAACGATGAAGCCAATCTGACGCCACGCCCATTCGACAAGAATCGAGATGGACTGGTTTTAGGTGAAGGTGCATGTACATTGATTTTGGAAGAACTAGAGCATGCGTTGTCACGTGGGGCCACTATTCTGGCCGAAGTGGTTGGTTATGGCACCAATTCGGATGGCGCACATGTTACTCAACCTTCTGCTCCAACCATGGAGATAGCGATGCGGTTGGCATTGTCTGACGCTCAGTTAAAGCCTGAGCAGATAGGCTACATCAATGCCCACGGCACTGCGACAGAGCGTGGCGACATAGCCGAATCAACAGCGACATACCAGGTGTTTGGTGAGCATACTGCTATTTCGTCGCTGAAAAGCTATTTGGGCCACACTTTGGGCGCTTGCGGTGCAATTGAAAGTTGGGCTTCCATCATGATGATGAAAGATCAATGGTTTGCCCCTACACTAAACCTGACAGAGCGTGATCCTGCCTGTGCTGCATTAAACTATATCTGCGGTGAAGCGCGAACCATGCAATGTGATTATGTGATGAACAATAATTTTGCATTTGGCGGCATCAATACCTCGTTGATCTTTCGCAATTGGACAGACGCATGAGGTTTTGCCTCAGTTTAATGATGTTTTGTGCCCCTATCGCTGCATTTGCAGGGGAATATAAACTTGGCGCCGGTGTTCTCTTCGCCAGTCAGCCCCATTATCCGGGCGCTGACCAGGCAAAACTCTTGGTTTTACCTTTGCCCTTTTTTACATATCAAAGTGAGAGGCTGAATATCGACCGGCAAGGCGCCACCGGGTTATTAACACAAGGGGAAGGCTGGACGTTGAATCTGAGCTTGTCAGGTTCGCTCCCAGTAAACAGCTCCGACAATCGATTGCGTCAAGGTATGTCATCATTGGATTGGGTTGGTGAAGCTGGCCCCGCATTGGATATTCAAATTAACGATGCTTGGTTGATTCGGTTCCCATTGCGGCTCGCGGTTGCCGGTGACTTCCAACGGTTGCATGCCATCGGACAACGTTTCGAACCTGAATTACGGTATAACACCGATCTCAATGCTGTGTGGCAATGGCAAATGACAACATCTTTGGCCTGGAGCAGTAGGCAGTATCACCAATACTTTTACGGCGTCCCGGCTGATTTTGAAACAGCAGATCGCGCTGTCTATCAGGCTAAGTCAGGCTTTAGTGGGTGGCGATTGTCCAATGGATTGGTCTATCAACAGCGGGATTGGTGGTTTGGTATCTATACGCGTTACGACAATTTTGAGGATGCAGCTTTTGTCGATAGTCCGTTATTTAGAAAAACGCACCAGATTAGCACAGGGCTAGTTCTCGTGCGGATTTTCAGTCAAGGCAATTGGTAATCAGGATTCTTTGTTTAACAGTCGTTTGGTGTGGCTCTGATGCATTTTAACTTTGATGTCGTTACGTAAATTGGCTAACCAGTTGTGGTATTGCCGATGAATTTTACCTTTGTTCGCGTCCATATTTTTTGAGCTTACATAGTTATATGTAATGTTTTTTTCGTCATAGACAATACGCACCACGACCTGATGTTGACGAACGTTAAGCTCTGCAAGCAATTCACCTGGATTAGTGGGAGTTATCAACCATCCACGACCAGCACCCGCTTCAATAATGCAACGCTCAGCATCAGCCAAATCCAATGAATAGGCTAAAGGTTCTGAGACGGTTTGTTCCAATCGCACGGATTGGCATGCTAACAATAATCCACTGAAAGCGATAACCAGCAGATTTCTCCAAATGTTCATACTAAATTTCCTTTTAATAAGGTGTTTACCCGGCATAACAAGTTTGTAACTTCAATAGTTGCAACCGGCAGAATGCACTGCCGATTGCATCAAACTAGAATTTCTCAACTGAATCAGTAATTAACGACCATCTTGTATTGACAGGGTTCGCTCCTTCAGATCTTCTGCTGATTTTTGTTGCCATACAGGCCAATACTCATTGTACTTCGATGTGATATCGCTGTTGTTGTGTTGGGCCCATTGTTTAGATTTATCAGTGTTTTCAACTAACACTGTCTTCATCAGCATTTTTTGCACATCTTTGCTATCCCAAGAAAATTCCTTACCGCTCGTATTTGTAACTGGCCAAAGGGAGAATCTCGCTTTCCACATACCCATTCGAGCTGTAACGACTGAGTAGTAAGTTTTACCTGCAGCGACATCCGCTTCTAAAAAATCAGCTGCTTCCGATACCACCATGTATAGGTGCTTACCCGGAGTCGCATTCACAGCGATTTTTGTGTCATCTTCAACTAAGCCTAAAAATTCTGGTTTGCCATTGGTGATTTCAAAAACACTAGCGCTGATTGCGGCGCCTACAAATGATGAACGCATAAAAATTATTTGAGCATGATTCTCTGAAGCGTTTGTTAATGTTTGATTAGTAGACTTAATCATCTGGCCACTACTTGCACAACCGCCAAGAACAAGTGCAACAATCCCAAGTAAAAATGAACGAAACATAGCAAATATCTCCTTTTGCTTTTTGTGATAATGAACTGAATGTCAATTCAGTCGGTAATGGAATAGCTAAGATAAATCAATCACCTAGCTTGTGAAAGCATTCTCTGCTGCAAATCGACGTACTCACCATGACAAGAAACGGAATAAACCATGGATGGCTGTGTTTTTGTACGTCACGATTGCACATTTGCCTGCTCTTATCAAAGTGGGCGAGGTAGACCTGTAGTGGTCAACTAATTTTGGCCACATCGTTGTAGCCAAGCCAGTATCTGCGCTCGGATTCAACCTGTGTATTGATGAATCGGGGTTTGTAGTGACATG